>JAFGOC010000050.1 GCA_016926705.1 Dehalococcoidales bacterium
ATCCTCCCCCTGCGGCTGCTGGACTTCGTCCCGGAGGACCAGAAAAACACCTACCTGGGGATTCTTACTCTCTGCGGCTTGCTCCTGGCGATGTTCGTCCAGCCGGTTGCCGGCGCCGCCAGCGACCGCTCGTGGTTCCGCCGGGGACGCCGCTTCCCCTACATTTTCGTCGGCATAATAGTTGCTATCCTGTTGCTGCCCGGCATCGGGCTTGCCGGCAGCTTTGCCGCCATCTTCGTCATCTATTGTCTGCTTCAGGTGGCCGCCAACACGGCGCAGGGCCCCTACCAGGCGTTTATACCGGAGCTCGTCCCGCCGGACAAGCACGGCACGGCTTCCGGGGTCAAAGGGCTGCTGGAAATCATCGGCGGCGTAGCCCTGGTCTACCTTGCCGGTAAATTTTACTCCACTGCTAACGGTATCGGCGGCTTATGGCTGGTGCTGGGTATTCTGCAAGTTATCCTGCTTGGCACGATGCTCGCTACGGTATTCCTCGTCCGTGAGCCGCCTGCAAATTCAGGCACCGGTAAGAAACCCCTGCTGTCCGCTATAACCCACGTCTTCAGCAAAGAAGTCTGGAAAAACAGCAGCTTTGTCTGGTTCCTCTTCTCCCGGCTGTTCGTCTATATGGCCTTCACCACGATTCAGCAGTTTGCTCTGTATTACCTGCGTGATGTCGTCGGCGTCACCGACCCCTCCGAGGCCACCGCCCGCTTTACCGTCGTCGCCGTCGTCTGCATGGTGGTTGTGGTCTGGCCCGCCGGCTATCTCTCCGATAAAATAGGTAGGAAAGTACTCACCGCTATCTCCGGCATGCTGGGCGCCCTGGGTATCGCCATCATCGCCCTGACACAGGAATACGGCACGATTCTCTGGGCGGCAGGTATTATCGGCGTGGCGATGGGTATCTTTAACAGCACCAACTGGGCGTTGGCTACTGACTTTACCCCCAGGCATGAGGAGGCGCGCTATCTTGGCATCGCCAATATGGCTACGGCGGGGGGCGCCGTCCTTGCCCGCATCATCGGGCCGGTTATCGATTTATTCAATAGACGCAGTCCCTTGAGCGGCTATCATTTTATGCTGGTGGTCTGTATCGCCTATTTCGTGGCCGGCTCGCTGGCTGTACTCGGCATCAGGCGGCGGTCCTAGTTCAGCCAGGGTATCGCCTTGAGTATCACCGAGCCCAGATAAGCCACCGTGATGTACGATACTGTCCTGCCCGCCCAGCAGGACAGCCAGAACCTCCACCAGGGCATCCGCATCGCTCCGGCAATTATCCCGGCTATATCGAAAACAAATGGGAAGACGGAAAGTAAAAAGACGGCTATCCATCCCCACCGCTTGACCCATTTTTCCACCCTGGTGTAAACGGAGCTCTTGGCAAGCAGACCGCGCCCCGCTCTCCCCGCCAGATAGGCCGTCATCTCCCCGATGCCAGCCCCTACACCGGCAATGATACCCACCAGTAAAGGGGAAGACATCACCGCTCCCATGGAAGACACTATTGCCATTACGCTTATGGGGATTATTATCGTCGCATTCAGGATGATGCTGATGAAGAAAATCCCGATATAGCCGTATCCTTCAAGGTCTTTGAAAAAATCCGGGTTTTTTGCGTACAGTATGCCGACGCCAGCAATGATGGCAATTACCAGCAGCAGACCGACTACATATAAAATCCTTTTACGTAGAAAGGCTATTATTTTGTTTATGTCAAGCCAACTGCGTAACTTTGCTAACATATTTAACCGATTATACCATTTACCCTATCCGCATGGATAATGCTCTCTGTTTCTGTTTATTAATTGACCGTGCGTCTCTTTTTGAGCTATAATTTAAATAGAAGGTAAGTCAAGACTAAATCAAAGGCAGAGGTAAATCTTGCACGAGTCTTGCGGCATTTTTGGTGTTTATTCCCATGAAGAGGATGTAGCCAGACTTACCTTTTTCGGTTTATTCGCCCTCCAGCACCGCGGCCAGGAAAGCGCCGGCATCGCCACCGCTGACGGCAGAAAAATACGAGTCTATACCGGCATGGGCCGCGTCTCCGCCGTCTTCAATGAAGAGAACCTGAAAAATCTTACCGGCTACTGCGCCATCGGCCACAATCGCTATTCCACCGCCGGTTCCAGCCGCGTCGCCAATGCCCAGCCTATACTGGTCAATAACGATAACAATATAATCGCTGTCGCCCATAACGGCAACATCGTCAACGCCACTTACCTCTATCAGGAGCTTGTCGCCCAGGGGTACAAATTTCGCGGCTCCACGGATAGCGAGGTAATCGCCAATCTCATACTGTCATCACCCGGCAAAGACCTTACCGAGAAAATCAGGTACGCCATGCGCCGGCTTAAGGGTGCTTATTCCCTGGTGATATTAACGCCGAAGGAACTGTACGTAGTACGCGACCCCCTGGGAGTGCGGCCGCTCTGCCTGGGCAAAGTGGACAGCGGCTGGGCGATAGCTTCGGAGACATGCGCCCTGGACCATACTGGTGCCGAGCTCGTGCGGGAAATCGAGCCCGACGAGATACTGGAGATAAATAAAAACGGCCCCCAGAGCCATCCGGGCGAATCCAGCAAGAGAGCGACATGTATCTTCGAATATATCTATTTCGCCCGTCCCGATAGCATGATTAACGGCAAGCTGATTTACCCGGCCCGTCAATCGATGGGCGCAGGGCTGGCCCGCGAGTATCCCATCGATGCCGATATCGTCATGGGCATACCCGACTCCGCCACGGCGGCCGCCACTGGATACGCCCGGGAATCAGGCATTCCGGTCGTCGATGGATTGATTAAAAACCGCTATGTCGGGCGTACTTTTATCGAGCCCGACCAGCGTATGAGGGACCTCGGCGTGAAGCTTAAGTTCAATCCCCTGCCCCAGGTGCTGGACGGCGAACGCCTGGTAGTCGTTGACGACAGCATCGTGCGCGGCACGACGACTCCCAATGTGGTGAGTCTGCTGCGCAAAGCGGGGGCTAAAGAGATCCATATGCGCATTTGTGCCCCGCCCATAAAATTCCCCTGCTTCTTGGGGGTAGACATGGCGACAAGAGCAGAGCTGATAGCAGCGCAGAAAAGCATACCGGAAATCTGCGAATTCATCGGCGCCGATTCGCTGGGCTATCTTAGTATCGATGGACTACTTAAAGCGGTCGCCCTGCCCCGTGAAATTTTCTGCCTGGCGTGTTTTACCGGCGAATATCCTATACCAGTTCAACTGGAGATAGACAAGCTGGCGCTGGAAAACATACCCAATAAACAGCCCGTTGACGCCTGCGATGCCGTTGAAGAACCGTAACACAAACCGGGGAAAAAGTGGTATCATTATTCGGAGCCAACCATATCAGGCGGCTACCCATGAGAAAATGCTCGGCTTTTTATCCCTCGCGGTAGAAAGGTCTTAGAATGCCCGGTTTTTTTGTTTTGAGTATTGATCCAAACAAGTATCAAGACGATTTTTTAGACGACCTTTTCGGGCAGACATTCTATCAACAGCATCTGGGTGAAGATTATGCCGGACTGGCAACATGTAAAGAGGGAAATATCAATATTCGCACCCACCGGGGATTATTTAGACCAACCTTCAGTAGCGACATGGCTGGCATGGAAGGAACTATGGGCATTGGTTATTGCGGCGATAATAGAGAGCCGATTTTAGTAGATTCAAATTTAGGTGATTTTGCTACTTGTTTTTCCGGCAATATCACTAACCGGGATAAGTTAATTGCTAAACTCAAGACCCGTGGCCACTCTTTTGCCTGGGGCGGCGTAGATATTGAAATAATTTCCAGATTGATAGCCCAGGGAGAAGGATACGCTGACGGTATTAAGAAAATGAACGCTGAAATCGATGGAGCGTATTCTATGGCCATACTTACTCCTGATGGAATATATATAGCCTCCGACCCCAGTGGTCGCTGGCCTGTTGTTATTGGTGAAAAACCGGGGGCAGTAGCTGCCACCACCGACCCATGCGGATTTACCAACTGGGGATTTAGCTACAAGCGTGATGTGGAGCCAGGTGAAATCGTGTTGCTGAAGAATGATACCGCAGAAGTCGTGGGTAAAATGCCAGGCGGTAAAACTCAAATTTGCACGTTTGTCTGGGTTTATACTAATTTCCCCAACTCAATATTCAAAAACGTCCCCGTTTCAGCCGTGCGAAAACGACTGGGGGCTATTTTAGCTAAAAGGGATATAGAGCGAGGGTTCATTCCGGATATCGTTTCTCCCGTTCCTGATTCCGGCAGATTTTGTGCGATAGGCTATCATCAAGAGTTCTGCCGGCAGATGAACGGGAAAAAGCTAGATAGAATTCCTGAATACGACGAAGTATTAATGAAATACCCCTACTCCGGTAGGAGTTATCCCCGCTTAAGCCAGGAAAAAAGAAACATGGAAGCCCAGATTAAACAATTGAGGAGCGGTGAGAGCTATTCCGGTAAGAAAGTGGTAGTCTGTGACGATTCTGTAAGAAGGGGAACCCAGATCGAGAGAAATCTGGTGCCCAAGCTCAGGTCTTTAGGCATCGGCGAAATTCATTTCAGGATTTCTAATCCGGATTCTTTTTCTTACTGCCGCTGGGGGAAAACCATTAAAAAAGGAGAACTCCTGGCTCCTCGGATTCCCTCTATTAAAAAAAGGGTTAAGTTCTTAGGCATTGATAGCCTGGAACATACAACGGTTAAAGAGCTGGCAGAGGCGATTGGACTACCGCTTGAGACTCTCTGTATCGATTGTGACCTCCCGGCTCAAGCGGAGCTGGTTTGAGTTACCGGGATTTAGTCCCTTTCCGCATCATTTCACAGCCATTATCAAGATTTCAACCAATTGGTGTTGACAGATATGTTTTTTTATTATATAGTTAGAACAGGTGTTCTTTATCACCCCTGCCCGTCCAGGCTGAAAAAATGAAAAAGCTATCGGAAAAACAGAAGCACATCGTCAAGTACATCGATAACTTCCTTTCTAAGAAAGGTTATCCCCCGTCAATCCGTGATATCCAGAAGGGCTGCAACATAAGCTCGACATCCGTGGTGGACTATAATCTGAATATCCTGGAAAACCGCGGTATTATCAGCCGCCATGCTGAAATTTCCCGCGGCATCAGGCTGCTTAACAAATCATCTTCGTCCGGGAACGTGTCTGCCGTGCCCGTCATCGGCATGATTGCCGCCGGCGAGCCTATTCCCGTGCCCACCCCAGATACCTGGGACGTCGCCGCGGTATCTGAAACCATGGATATACCGTCAGACCTTATCCAGGGCAGAGAGGATATCTACGCCCTGCGCGTAAAAGGCACCTCCATGGTGGACGCCCTGATAAACGACGGCGATATCGTCATCATGCAGCACGTCAGCGCCGTGGAAAACGGGCAGATGGCCGCCGTGTGGCTGAAGTCGGAGAAAGAAGCGACTCTCAAAAAAGTGTACGTGGAAAAAGACAGGGTCCGACTCCAGCCCGCCAACAGCCAGATGCGTGAATTCTTTACCGGGCTGGATAATGTGGAAATCCAGGGCAGGGTCGTCGGCGTGGTCAGGCAGATTAGCTAAAACCCGCTTTTTCCATTCTGCTTATCTAGCTCTTCACCACTGCCAACTACTAATTACTTCTTATAGACCGGGGTGCACCAGTGCATGTACTTGGGGTGCTCGCCCCTGATGACTTTAGCGTAGATTTCCTGCAATTTGGCCGTAATCGGGCCTATCTCGCCGCTGCCTATCTTGCGGCGGTCTATTTCCGCCACCGGAGTCACGTGGGCGGCCGTCCCGGTCAGGAAGCACTCGTCGGCGATATATAGCTCGCTGCGGTCGATTGCCCGGTGCACCGTCGTTATTCCCAGCTCCTTCTCGGCCAGCTCGATTACCGTGTTCCTGGTTATGCCCATGAGAATGTTATTGGTGGTAGCGGGCGTAATTAATTTGCTGTCCCTCACCAGGAAGATGTTCTCGCCGCTGCCCTCGGAAACATGGCCGTCCGGCGACAGCATTATCGCCTCGTCGCAGCCGTTCTGGATAGCCTCGGTCTTGGCCAGGGCGTTATTAACGTAGATGCCGCAGGCCTTAATCTGGGGCGGGATTACGTTGTCCTCCGGCCGGTGCCAGGAAGAAACGCAGCAGCGCGCCTTGTCCATGTCCAGGTAAGGCCCCCAGGGAATCACGAGTATAAAGAAATCGTGCTCGAGGTTGTGCAGCCGCACCCCCAGCGCCTGCGAGCTTGTATAAGCCAGAGGCCTGATGTAAACGTCTTCCTGGAAGCCGCACTTGGCCGTAAGTTCAATAGTTATATCGCAAAGCTTCTTAATAGATAGAGGCAGTTTGATATTCAGCACGTGGCAGCCCTGCGCCAGTCGCTCGTAGTGCTCCTTGAGGCGGAAGATGTAGGACTGCTTCTGTTTATCGTTCCAGTTGCCGCGGATGCCCTCGAAGACCGCCGTCCCGTAATGCAGGAAGTGGGTCATAATCCCGAGCTTTGCTTCCTCCAGCGGCATGATTTGCTTGTTAAAATAGGCATAAGACGGCATGGCAGTGTCCCCTTTTAGATAATGCTTAATTATACCTGTGAGACGACTAAAATTACAAGAGGGGACGGCAAAATATCACTTTTCCTTGAGGAGGCAGAGAAGACCGAGCATGGCGGCGAAGGCGAGGCCGGCGCCGAGATAGAACGGGGCAGCGGGGCTGACCGTGTCCCAGAGCCAGCCGGCCAGGACGCTCGCGGGCAGGAGGGTGAGTCCGACTACCCCCTGATAATAGCCGTAGGCAGTGCCCCGCCGCTCGGCGGGAACGAGGTCGGCGACGAATGCCTTGGCAACCCCCTCGACGATGCCGTAGTAAATGCCGTAGGCGCCAAAGAGCACCCACATGTGCCAGACCGAGCCGGAAACCGCGAAGCCCAGATAGACCAGGGCATAGACCGTCCAGCCGATGGCAATAACCCTTCTCCGCCCCAGCCGGTCGGAAAGCACGCCCGCCGGCGTGGAGATGATGGCATAGGTAACGTTGAAAAGCACCAGCATCAGGGTAATATGTAGAACGTTGACGCTCAAGTCCTGCGCGCGTAGCACGATAAAAAAGTCGGAGGAGTTGCCGAGCGTGAAAATGCCCATGATGAACAGGAAAAGCTTGAACCTGCCGCTGAAAGCCTGCCTTGTTTGCGGCGTCGTCCCGGCGGCTTTAGCTGCTTCATGGGCCGGCAGGCCCTTCTCGTGGACGAAAGCGATTAAGGTGATGACCGCCAGGACGGCCGGAATCGTGCCGATGATGACCATCCAGCGGAAGGTGTCCTCCCCGAGCTGGAATCCGGCCGGCTGGATGAAATAGATGATGATAGCGGCGAAGACCAGCCCGAGCACGGCGCCGGAGGTGTCCATGGCGCGGTGGATGCCGAAGCCCTTGCCCCGCTTGTCCTCACCCACGGAGTCGGCAATCAGGGCATCGCGCGGGGAGCTCCTGACCCCCTTGCCGATGCGGTCGCCGAAGCGTATGCCCAGCACGCCGCCCCAGTTGGAAACCAGCAGCATGAAGGGCTTGACGACCGTTGAAAAGCCGTAGCCGAGCACGGCCAGCACTTTGCGGCGTTTAAAGCGGTCGGAAATCCTGCCGGAGAAAATGCGAAGGATAGCGTCGAAACTCTCCGAGATGCCCCCGATAAGCCCCACCTGCATGGCGGTGCCCTTGAGCACGTTGGTGACGAAGAGGGGGACTAGGGTGAAAATCATCTCCGAGGAGATATCCGTGAGCAGGCTGACCAGGCCGAGGAAGAAGATGTTATGGTGCAGGCCCCAGATTTTGCGGTGGGCGGCTTCTTTAGGCACAGGTTCCGACATGACGATATATGTTGGCACAGCTAAGAGGGAAAGTCAAAGCTCAAAACCTAGGGTTTATTGGTTGGAAAGAAATATAATGTTATTTTTTACCAATTGACGTCTGATGATAGAGAGTAACTAGGTCAATGAATTGTTTGAAGGATGAATCATCGGAGAAGGCTTTTCTTGGTACAATATAGGGACCTGAACCCTGTGTCAATAAAAATAAATATTGGTTTGTAGATTCTATCCGCTCTACGGCACCCCAGTATGTTTTCGAATCTCCCATCTCACTATTATCTATTATCATGTTTGGATTAATTGAAAAATTGTGTTTTCCAGTTAATATTTTTTGCCTTTGGCTATATTTATTCAATATTCCATCTTTTAAAACCTTTTTACTGAAATATGGAGAAATAATTAACCAGAGAAAAGCTAAAGCCGCTATTGCTACTAGTATTTCAGCAGCATACAAATATGACCCCTTAATAACAAATATAAATATAATTGCACCGAAAATTGTTAAACAAAGCCCCGATATTGATATATATTTTATAATCTTGCGCATATGTCGTCTTTGTGGCGAGTCCTGATATATATACGAATAAAAAGAAGATATATCATTAACGTCCAATTCGTATTCAATATTCATTTCTTTACTTAGATTCTCTGGTTGGTTTAAAGCGATAGGTTGTTTTTTCTGAGAATCATACAAATGCGGAAAAATTTTTTTAAAAGTTAACCACAATAATAAGACTGATATGCAAACAACCCCGATAAGGATCAATTCAATGAATAAGATTTCTATTAAGGAAGCGTGGAATCCCCAAAAACTCACAATAAACCCAAAGACGAGAACAGTTGTAATGATAAAAAGAAAATAATACTTAATAAAACGATTTAACGATATCATCTTTAATTTTCCGATAAAGGCGAAGTCTATTTAGCAATAATATATAATATGATGCATTTTGTTGTCCATTAAGACATACCTTCGTGTATAAAGCACCTACCCATAAAGCACAGAGCACAAGAAGCTAATTCCTTGACTGTAAATATAAACTCAAGTAAAATATAGCTGTCTGCCGAGGTAGCTCAGTTGGTAGAGCAGCGGACTGAAAATCCGCGTGTCCCCAGTTCAACTCTGGGCCTCGGCACCATATAATTGAGTGAGCGGAAGTAGTTCAGTGGTAGAACGCCTCCTTGCCAAGGAGGAGGTCGCGAGTTCGACCCTCGTCTTCCGCTCCATTTC
>JAFGOC010000051.1 GCA_016926705.1 Dehalococcoidales bacterium
CTAAATAAAGCGGCATGAAAATTGCCCTGGTTTCCCCTTACGACTTCGCTTCACCGGGCGGCGTGGTCAGCCACATATCGTGCCTGGAGCAGCAGTTCACCAAACTGGGGCACGATGTTAAAATAATCGCCCCGGCATCTAAAGCCGTTTATACCATCGGTGATAGATTTATCCGCATCGGCACGCCGCGTCCCATACCGGTAAGCGGCTCCATCGCCCGCATCACCATATCCCTCCGACTGGAGAGCAAAATTAAGGAGGTCTTCGAGCGGGAGAAGTTCGATATCTGCCACCTGCACGAGCCGCTGATGCCCACTCTCTGCACGACCATCCTTAGACTCAAGAAATCGCCGATGGTGGGCACGTTCCACGCTTCCGGCGGTAAGCCCTGGTACAACATGTTCTCGCCCATAGCCAAATGGTACCTCAACCGCTGGTTTAGCAAGCTGGATGGACGTATCGCCGTGTCACAGGTGGCACTTTCCTACGTTAGTAAATACTTCGGCGGTGATTACATCATCATTCCCAACGGAGTGGACACGCAGCATTTCCATGATAAAGTGACTCCATTCGATAATTTTAACGATGGGAAGACTAATATTCTCTTCGTGGGAAGACTGGAAACGCGGAAGGGGTTCGAATACCTGCTGGAAGCTTATAAGCTGATTAAACCGGAAGTGCCTTCCTGCCGCCTGATACAGGTTGGGCCAGGAGTACGGCTGCGCAAGAAATACGAAAAATACGTTCGCCAATACGGGCTGCCGGACGTGAGTTTCAGGGGCTATTCAGCCTACAAAGATCTTCCAAGATATTACAAGACCGCGGATATCGTCTGTTTTCCGGCCACGGGACGTGAGAGCCAGGGCATCGTGCTGCTGGAAGCGATGTCGGTGGGCAAACCGGTTATCGCATCGAACATCGACGGCTATTCAAGCGTTCTCAATGACGGCGTGGAAGGCATAGCCGTGCCGCCCAGAGACTCATACAAACTCGCTGAAGCCATTTTACGGCTCTTGAGAAATAAACAGCTAAGACAGCAGATGGGCAACAGGGGCATACCACGGGCCCGCCAGTTCGACTGGGAAATAGTCGCCCGAAAAGTGCTGGATGTATATAGTCAGGTCTTAACCAATATCAGACAATCGACTGCAAACACTCGTTAAGAAATCCGGAGACTAACTCTATTTCAGGATAGACTAAATTATGACCAGAATGGAATCGTGCCGAAAAGCCATCGCCGAACGTATAGCCAGGCCGATAGTCAAGGTCTTAGCCAGGACGCCGCTGACACCGAATACCATAACCTGGATAGGATTTGTAATTACTATCGCGGCCGGAGTGCTGATTGTCACCGAGCACCTGCTCGCGGCGGGGATTGTAGTGCTGGTGGCCGGTCTTTTCGATATGCTGGACGGGGCGCTGGCCCGAGCTACGGGGAAGACTACCCGCTTCGGGGCAATACTCGATTCCACGCTTGACCGGATTTCGGAAGCCATACTGCTGGTAACCCTGCTGTCGGTATTCGCTAAATACGGTCAGGTTACCGAGAGCGTTCTCGCGGCAGTGGCGCTGGTGGGCTCGCTGACCGTCAGCTACGTCCGCGCCCGAATGGAGGGGCTGGGTATCGAGTGTAAAGCCGGACTTTTTACACGTCCGGAAAGAGTTATAATACTGGCGCTGGGGCTGATATTAAGCCAGTTTGATAACGCCATGCTCATTACGCTGGCGGTGATTACCTTTTTCAGCTGGATTACCGTTATCGAGCGGATGGTGTACGCCTGGCGGCAGACGCGTTCCTGATATTTAGCAGATATTTCTTTTTTACAAGCGTAAATATAATAGACAAGCCATGCCCTTGATGGTAGAATGTATGGGTTTTGTTCAAGGAGGTAAAAATGCCGGTTGTTGCTGTAATCGGGGCCCAATGGGGAGATGAAGGTAAAGGTAAAATCGTCGATATGCTCGCGGAAAAAGCGAAGTATGTGGTGCGCTTTTCCGGTGGAGATAATGCCGGCCACACGGTGGTCAACCCTCACGGCGTATTTAAGCTGCGTCTCACACCATCGGGTATTTTCTACAAAGAGACAACCTCTATCATCGGCAACGGGGTTGTTATCAATCCCGCCGTGCTGAACAAAGAAATAGACGACCTGAATAAACGCGGTATAGACACGTCCCGACTGCGTATTAGCGACCGCGCCCATCTTATCATGCCTTACCACATCGTTATCGAGGGACTTGAAGAAAAAGCCCTGGGAGGCAAGGCCATCGGCACCACGCGTAAAGGCATCGGTCCGGCTTTCGCCGATAAAGTAGCGAGGACGGGCATCAGGGCCGGCGACCTCCTCGACAAGGAAGTATTAAAGGAAAAACTGGCCACGGTGCTGGAAAAGAAAAACAAGACACTCGTTCAAGTCTACTTCGTGGAACCGCTGTTATTTAATACTATTTACGACCAATATTGCCAGTACGCCGACCGCTGGGCACCCAACATCTGCGATACATCGATAATACTTAACGAAGCTATCGCCCGCGGAGAACCGGTGTTGCTGGAAGGCGCGCAAGGCACCCTGCTCGACCCCGACTTCGGCACCTATCCCTTTGCCACTTCTTCATCGCCGATGTCGGCCGGGGCGTGCCTGGGTTCGGGGATTGCCCCCAACAAGCTTACCCATATCCTGGGCGTATATAAGTCATATCAGACCAGGGTGGGCGCCGGCCCTATGCCCACCGAGCTGAACGACGAGACCGGTGACAAAATCAGAGAAATAGCCCATGAATACGGCACGGTAAGCGGCCGGCCACGCCGCTGCGGCTGGTTCGATGCCGTGGCAGCCCGCATGAGCGCCCGTGTAAACGGGTTCAACAGCATCGCCATTACCCGACTGGATATGCTGGACACCCTGCCGCGCGTAAAAATATGCACCGACTACAAAGTGAACGGAAAAACGGTCAGCGATTTCCCGGCCAGCATCAGCACTCTGGAGAAATGCCAGCCGGTGCTCGAGGACATGCCGGGATGGCAGACTTCCACCGCCAAGACACGCGTCTTCAACGAGCTCCCCAATAAAGCCAAGAAATACATCACGCGGCTGGAGGAACTCATCGGCTGCCCGGTAAGCATGATTTCCGTGGGCGAAAGGCGGGAGCAGACCATCGTCAGAAGGTCATTGTTTTAACTGGGGCTTATCGACTATGGCGATTATCAGGCCTGCCACGGAGAAGGATATCCCCAGCATCCTGGAGCTTTACAGTCAGTTCTCTTTCCAGCCGGGGGACTACCAGGCGGCGCCGCTGGAAGACTGCCGCAAGACCCTAGCAAAAATGTCCCAGGTACCCGGCTGCACTTTGCTGGTAGCGGAGGAAGACGGGGAGGTGGCGGGCACATTGTTCCTGGCGATTTTACCCGGAATGGCGCACGGCACCTCGCCTTTCGGGGTGGTGGAATACATGGTGGTGGACGAGAAAAAGCGCCGCAAGGGCATCGGCAGGGCATTGATGGAACACTGCATGAAGCTGGCTAAAGAAGCCGGCTGCTACAAGGTAATGCTGACGAGCGATAAGCGGCGGGAGGGGGCGCACCGGTTTTACGAGTCGGTGGGCTTCCAGGCATCAGCGCACGGGTTCAGGTATTATTTCTAGATTGAATCCGATTACTTATAGTTACTTTAGCTTCCGCATGATGATAAATGCTATACTAAAGCTATATGGATATCCTCGCCGGACTGAATCCCGCCCAGAAAGAAGCCGTAGAAGCTATTAAAGGACCGGTGCTGATACTGGCCGGGCCGGGCAGCGGCAAGACCCGCGTCATCACGCACCGGGTCGCTTACCTCATCAGGGTGGTGGGGGTGAACCCGCGGAGCATCATGGCGGTGACCTTCACCAACAAAGCCGCCCGCGAGATGGAGGAGCGGCTTAACAAACTGGTCAGCGCCTCAGTGAGAGACCTAACGCTCGGCACGTTCCACGCCATCTGCGCCCGCATCCTAAGGCAGGAAGGCAAAGCCATCGGCGTCGATAAGAACTTTAGTATTTACGATGATGACGACCAGATAAGTCTGATAAAGCGGGCTTTGCAGGACCTGGCGCTCGACCCCAAGCAGTTCGCCCCGCGAGCTTTGCAGTCGGTCATCTCCAGCGCCAAGAGCCAGATGCAGGAGCCGTCCGACCTGCAAGGCCGGAGCTACTTCGACGAGGTGACAAAACGCGTGTACGAGCGCTACCAGAAGCTGCTGACGGACAGCGCGGCGCTGGACTTCGACGACCTTTTATTAAAGACGGTGCTGCTTTTCCGGCAGAACCCGAAGGTACTGGAAAGATACCAGGGGCGCTACATGCACATCCAGGTGGACGAGTTCCAGGACACCAACCTGGTGCAGTACGAGCTGGTGAAGCAGCTGGCGGCCAAGTACCGCAACGTGTGCGTGGTCGGCGACCCCGACCAGTCGATTTATTCCTGGCGGGCGGCGGACATCCGCAACATACTCAACTTCGAGAAGGACTTCCCGAACGCCAAGGTAATCCTGCTGGAGCAGAACTACCGCTCCACGCAGCTGATTCTGGACGCGGCGACACACGTTATATCGGCAAACAAGCAGCGCAAGCCCAAGGAGCTGTGGACGGAAAACGAAAAGGGGCTGCCCCC
>JAFGOC010000052.1 GCA_016926705.1 Dehalococcoidales bacterium
GCACCAACCAGATTTTAAGGGGCGCCATCGCCGCCAACCTGCGCAAGAGGAAGGCCCGCACGGCATGAACATCGTCGTCTGCCTGAAACAGGTGCCCGGCACCACCGAGGTGAAAATCGACCCCCAGACGAACTCCCTGATTCGGCAGGGCATCGAGAATATAATTAACCCCTTCGATACCTACGCGCTGGAGGAAGGCGTCCGGCTCACGGAGAAGCACGGCGGTAAGGTGACCGTCCTTTCCATGGGCCCCCCGCAGGCGGAAGCCGCCCTTCGCGAGGCTATCTCCCTTGGCGCCGATGAGGCGGTCCTGCTCTCCGACCGCGCTTTTGCCGTAGCCGACACCTGGGCGACCGCCAACACGCTTTCTATAGCTATTCAAAGGCTGGGTGAATACGACCTCATTATCTGCGGTCGGCAGACCATCGACGGGGACACGGGGCAGGTGGGCCCGGAAATGGCGGAGATGCTCAACATCCCCTTCGTGGCCTACGTAAGCAAAATAGAAGAAATCAAGGACAAATACCTGCGCGCCAGCCGCATGGTCGAGGAAGGCCATGAAGTTTTAGAGACCACCCTGCCCGCCGTGATTACCGTCGCCAAAGAAATCAACGTGCCCCGCCTACCTTCTCTGCGCGGCATCATGAAGTCCAAGAGCGCCGCCGTTACCACCTGGACCAACAAAGAGCTTAAAATCGACCCCGCTACGGTGGGTCTTGCGGGTTCCTCCACCCAGGTCATCAAGGTATTTTTCCCGCAGCGTGTTTCCAGCGGGGAAATTCTCACCGGCGACGCCGCGGCGCAGGTGGACAAGCTGATTGATAAACTCAAGTCGGCGAATTTGATTTAAATTTATCATCCTCCCCCTTTGGAAAAGGGGGATAAGAGGGGGATTTTAGGGGAGTTGGGCGTAAAAATTGATACTTTAAAATGCACCGGCTGCGGGGCCTGCACTTTGGTCTGCCCCGTCGAGGTGCTGGAGGTAATCGATATGAAAGCCCGGGTGAAAAAGGGCTGCATAAACTGCGGCAAGTGTATCGAGGTATGCGGCTGGATGGCCATCACGCTGGAAAAAGATAAGAAGAAGAAGTAAAGAAATGAGCGTGAAAATCGACCGGGACAAGTGCGTCCTGTGCGGCAGCTGCATTCCTGCCTGTCCCTTCGGCTTAATCGACCTGGTCGACGATAAGATACAGGTGAAGGAAGGCTGCAATCTCTGCGGTGCCTGCCGCGATGCCTGCATCTATGAAGCCATTACGCTTGAAGCATCGCAGCCTGCCGTTGAAGTCGATGCCTCCGCGCGTGGCGTCTGGGTCTTTGCCGAGCAGCGCAAAGGCACGATTAAAAACGTCGCTTACGAGCTGCTTGCCAGAGGCCGGGAGCTTGCCGATACTCTTAAGACAGAACTCGGAGCGGTCTGCCTCGGCCATAACATCGCCGACGTAGATAGTCTCATTGCCCACGGCGCGGATAAAGTGTATCTGGTGGACTCCCCCGACCTCGCCGATAACCAGGAGGACTACCTGACGCACGGCCTGCTCGACCTCATTAAAAAGCATAAGCCGGAAATTGTCCTCGCCGGCGCCACCTCCCTGGGTCGCGCCTTTATCCCCCGCGTGGCGGCCATCCTGAACACCGGGCTTACCGCCGACTGCACCGGTCTTGACATAGATACGGAGAAAAAGCTGCTGCTCCAGACCCGCCCTACCTTCGGGGGGAACATCATGGCGACTATTCTATGTCCCAATAAGCGGCCCCAGATGTCCACGGTGCGACCGCGTGTCTTCAAGAAAAATACCCCCGACCCCTCCCGCAAGGGGCGGATTATCAAGGTTGATTTCAAAAAAGAGAACGTCACCGCCAGGACCAGGCTCTTGAGCTTCGTCGAGGATATAACGGAGAAGGTCAAGCTGGAGGACGCCGACATCATCGTTTCCGGGGGGCGGGGGCTGGGCAAAGCCGAAAATTTCAAGCTCCTCCAGGAGCTGGCCGATGTTTTAGGCGCGGCCCTGGGGTCAAGTCGGGCGGCGGTGGACGAGGGGTGGATTCCCTACAGCCACCAGGTCGGCCAGACCGGCAAGACCGTCTGCCCCAAGCTATACATTGCCTGCGGCATCTCCGGCGCCATCCAGCACCTCGCCGGCATGCAGACCTCCGACTGTATTATCGCCATCAACGATAACCCGGATGCCCCCATCTTCCATTTAGCACACTACGGCATCGTTGGAGACTTGTTTCAAGTAGTGCCCCTGATGATTAAAAAGCTAAAGGGGTGAGATTACTTGACTTTATCAGTCGACCCCAGGTACCAGCCATAGGCAAAAAATATGACTAAAATCCAGATAACATGACCGCCGTTAATCAGCCAATCACCAAAATTCTTATATACTTTCCCGGTATTTCTATCCCGTCTCATTGCACACTAATTATCTCATAATTTTTACTAGAGACGTTAGTTATCAAAAACGTAAAATTCTAGTCCACGCTTTATATAGCCATAGCTGATTAGTAATGGTTGCTACAATCCACCCTTTTTGCCCCTCCCCTCTCAAACGTGTTATAATTAAGTAATTGGATAAAAACTCTCCTCGTTTACTCTCTTGGCCAAATCTGTTTCTGGTCAGTCCCGCTTAAACCGCTCCGAGATATCTCCCCCATTTTAATCCCGGGATAGTTTTTATCTTTTACAGTCCATTTCCCGTTGGAAAGAGAAAGGAGAATATCATGGCTCAAGTGAAAAAAGGCGACTCCGTGAAAGTCCACTATACCGGCAAGCTGGAGGACGGCACGGTGTTCGATACTTCGGATAGTAAAGAGCCTCTTGAATTCAAGGTAGGCGAAGGCAAGATAATTAAAGGCTTCGAGGCGGCCGTCGTCGGCATGGAACCCGGCGAATCGAAGACCATTCAAATACCCGCGGATAAAGCCTACGGTCCCCACCACCCGGAAATGGTGATGACAATCGACCGCAAGGAAGTGCCGCCGACAATCACGCCCAGGGTCGACCAGATGCTGCAGGTGCGCCAGAAAGACGGCAAGACTTTTGCCGTCAAAGTCACCGAGGTGTCGGAGGAAACCCTTACGCTGGACGCCAACCACCCCCTGGCAGGCAAGGACCTTACCTTCGATATCCGTCTCGCCGAGATTGCCTGATTCGGAAATTCACCCACACACCGCATAATCTTGCTGGAATCGCCTGATTTCCCATATAATATTTAGCTGGGAGGTGAGGCGGAATGGACATGAATGTATCCCAGTTGCTCCGCGACCCCATCGGGGCGACCCGCGACTTCAAGATAGATAAGCTAATCGATATTGCCGGCGACGGTAAAAACCATAAAATCCAGGGCGAGTGCCACATGCTGCGTACCCAGCGCAGTATCCTTGTTAAGTGCCTTCTGGACACGGAGGTCGAGCTTACCTGCAACCGCTGCCTGGGCAAGTTCCTCCAGCCCCTGAAAATCAAGTTCGAAGAGGAGTTTTTCCCGACCCTTGATATATTAAGCGGCGCGCCGCTATCCGAGCCGGAAGAGTCCAGCGCCTTCACCATCGACGAGCATCATACCCTCGACCTTACGGAGGCGGTACGCCAGTACGTACTGCTCGCCATCCCGATGAAGGCCCTCTGTAAACAGGACTGCGCCGGCCTGTGCCCCACCTGCGGCAAAAACCTCAACGAGGGCGCCTGCAGCTGCCCGAAGCAAAACACCGACTCCCGCTGGTCCAAGCTGGCGGAACTGGAGTAATCTCTGCTAAAATAGTAGCTAAAGAACGGAGTTAGATATGGGAGCGCTACCGAAGCGAAAGAAAACCAAATCGAGAGCCAAGCAAAGGCTAAGTCATGCTGCGTTAAAACCGCCGGCGCTGGTAGAATGTCCCCAGTGCCATGCCATGATACTGCCCCACCACGCCTGCCCCTCATGCGGGACCTATAACGGGCGGACTATCACCGAGATAAAAGAGAAAAAGAAGAAGCCGGAAACCCCCGCTTCATAAATACTCCGGACAACGGGCGCCCTCTAACGTCGTTGCCTCATTCACAGGCATAAAGAAGGCGCCTTTTCACTTTGGAAAGGACAAGATAAACCGAGATGACAACAGCCTGGGTCTTTCCGGGGCAGGGCTCGCAGTCCGTGGGCATGTGCCGCGACCTCTACGACAAAGTAAAATCGGCCAGGGAGGTCTTCGAGGCGGCGGACGACACCCTGGGGTTCTCCATCTCCAGATTATGCTTCGAAGGCCCGGAGGATGAACTCCGCCAGACCATCAATGCCCAACCGGCCCTGGTGACCGCAGGGTACGCCTGCCTGGAGGCCGCCAGGGAAATCAGCGGGGACAAACTGCCTTCCCCCGCCTTTTTGGCCGGACACAGCCTGGGAGAGTACACGGCGCTGACGGCGGCCGGGGTGTTCGATTTCCGCACTGCCGTCCGTCTTGCCCGGGAACGAGGCCGGCTGATGCATGAGGCCGGACAGAAGCGGGCGGGGGCCATGTCCGCCATCATCGGTCTGGGTGAAGCCAAGCTCGCGGAAATCTGCCGGAAGACCGACGTTATCATGGCTAACATTAACTGCCCGGGCCAGATTGTCATCAGCGGCGCCGCCGAAAATGTAGCCAGAGCCAATGACATGGCTACTGCCGCCGGCGCCATACGCGCCATCACCCTCCAGGTCAGCGGCGCTTTTCATTCCCCGTTGATGCAGCCGGCGGTTGATAGTATGGTAAAATACCTTGATGCCACCAACTTTAAAACCCCGGAAATCCCGGTCATCGGTAACGTCACCGCCCTGCCCCTCGCCACCCCGGAAGCGGTGAAAGATGAGCTTAAAAGGCAGTTATTAAATCCCGTTCTATGGCAGCCCGGCGTAGAATATATGATAAAACAGGGCGTGAATACCTTTATCGAAATCGGGCCGGGGAAGGTACTGACCGGGCTTATCAAACGCATCAACAAAGAGGTAGTGACGCAAAACATCGGCGATTTAGCAGCGATAAAAAGTCTGTCATCCTGAATATAATGAAGGATATCGGGGTGGCATGGGGTTCGTATTACCCCTCCCCGAGATTCTTCCCCCGATTTACATCGGGGTCAGAATGACATGTGAAAGAAATCGTAGATGGGGGTATATTATGGACCTCTCGAATAAAGTAGCCATTGTCACCGGCAGCGCGCGGGGAATCGGACGGGCGATAGCGCTGAAACTGGCGGAGGTCGGCGCGGATATCGTTGTCAACGACATTCCCTCGGCAGCCGAAGCGCTGGAGAACACCGCCGGCGAAATCAGGGCGCTGAAACGTAAAGCCCTGGCGGTCACCGCGGACGTCAGCTCCGCTCCAGACGTCGCCCGTCTTATCGACACCGCCGCCAAAGAGATGGGTAGAATCGATATCCTGGTCAATAACGCCGGCGTTACACGCGACCAGCTTTTAATGCGCATGACCGACGAGGAATGGGACACCGTCCTCAATATCGACCTCAAGAGCGCCTTTCTATGCACCCGCGCCGTCCTGCGGCACATGATGAAGCAGCGCTGGGGCAGAATCGTCAGTATCGCCAGCGTGGTGGGCATCATGGGCAACGCCGGGCAGGCTAATTACGCCGCGGCCAAGGCGGGCATTATCGGCCTGACGAAGTCCATCGCCAAAGAGGTGGGGTCGCGGGGCATTACCGCCAACGCCATTGCCCCGGGCTTTATCGAGACAAAGATGACGGAACAGCTTGATGAAAAACAGCGGCAGGCGCTGACGCAGCGCATCCCACTGGGCAGCATCGGCACGCCTGGAGATGTAGCCGAGGCGGTGGCTTTCCTTGTCTCCGAAGAAGCCAGATACATCACCGGGCAGGTGCTGGGGGTAGACGGGGGCATGGGGCTGGGATAATTCCAGAAGATAATTTTTAGGTTAATTCCCGCTTTTTCTCCGGCAACTGGATGTTGCCGCGGCGCCGCATACGCCATTCCTTGAGACAGGTGAGGACCTCGCTGTCGGTGATGTCATACCAGTACCGGTAGTAGTCCGATACATAGAAAACCGGCCCGCTGGCCGCAACGCAGGCGACCACCCGGTCGGCGACCTTGCGGATTTCCTCGATAACATGCTCCGGCCCGACCGGCACGGCGGCGATGATTTTCTCCGGACGACGGTGGCGCAGCGACTCTATGGCGGCTTTCATGGTGTAACCGGAGGCCAGGCCGTCGTCGACGATTACCACCGTCCTGCCGGCGACGGAAAGCGGCGGGCGGTCTTTGTGATAAAGCAGGCTGCGTTCCTTGATATTCATCCGCACCTGGCTTACCTGGTAGTTGATTTGCTGCCGGGTCAGGCCGGTCTTCTTGACCAGCTCTTCATTAAGAATCAGCGTGCCGTCGTCGGTGACGGACCCGAACCCGCCTTCGGGGCTAAGGGGTAGGGGGATTTTCCTCGATATCACGATATCGAAGTCGGCGCCGATAGCCAGGGCAACCCCCAGCGCCACGGCGACACCACCGTTGGGAATCCCGAGCACGACCGCTGACTGGCCGGCGTACTCCGTTAGCTTTTCCGCGAGCTGGCGCCCGGCGTCATAGCGGTTTTCAAAAACAGGCTCAATATTGGAGTGGCGCACCGGCACAGCCCCCTTTTTTAAATCAGTTTGAATTCGTTGACATCCACCAGGCCAAGGTCGGTCAACCGCAGTTCTGGAATCACCGGCAACGCCAGGAAGGAAAGCGTGGCGAAGGGTGCGGGAAGTTTGCACCCCAATTCCCGGGCCATATCCTGCAATTTGTCCAGTCCCGCGACCACTTTTTCCAGGGGCTCCTCGGAGAGAAGTCCGGCGATGGGCGTTGCCAGGCTGCCCAGCACTTTGCCCCCGGCCGCGACGGCGATGCCCCCGTGTATGCGCTCCAGCTCCTTGACGACGGTGTAAATATCCTCGTCGCTGGCACCCACAGCGACGATATTATGCGAATCGTGGGCGGTAGATGACGCTAAAGCGCCCTTTTTAAGGCCGAAGCCGGTCACCAGCCCAAGCCCGATATTGCCGCTTGCCTTATGCCTCTCCACCACCGCTGCCTTTAGAATATCGCGTGCAACGTCCGGCTGGATAAATCCGTTTTTAACAATCACTTTCACGGTCTTTTTGCGGGTAACTATCTGGCCGGGAATAATCTCGATAGCCAGAGTCTGCCCGCCTTTAGCTTTGAGTTTCAGAGAATGGACGCTAAAAGGCTTGATATTCACCGTCCTGTTGAGTCGGTTGGCGGGGGCTTTGGGGAGGCTGAACAGGGGCCTGCCGTTCTCGGCGACCTTTTTGCCACGGTAATAAACGTTTTTAATTTCAAAAGTTTTTAAATTATCCAAAACAATAAAATTGGCGTAATAACCGGGGGCTACCGCGCCCAATCCGTCCAGCCGGAAATATGTAGCTGTGTTGATTGTGGCCAGTTGAATAGCACGCACGGGGTCGAGGCCGAGTCGAATCGCCTTACGCACTACGGCATCGATATCGCCGTCATGCAGGATATCCTCGGCGTGGCGGTCGTCCACTACAAAGAGACAGCGGGGATAGGTCTTGTCCGTTACCAGCGGCAATAGCGCTTCTAAATTTTTCTCCGAGGAGCCCTCGCGAATCATCAGGTACATGCCGCGCCGCAGCTTCTCTTCCCCCTCGTCCAGGGCCACCGACTCGTGGTCGGAGTGCATGCCGGCGCCGATATAGGCATTCAGGTCTTTGCCCCGTACGCCCGGGGCATGTCCGTCGATGATTTTGCCCCTGGCCGACTCTATTTTAGCCAGCACCGTGTCATCGCCAAAAAGCACGCCGGGGTAGTTCATGACCTCGCCCAGCCCAATGCACTCCTTGAACTTAAGAATTTTCTTAATATCATCCGGCGTGATGTTCGCTCCGGAGGTCTCCAGGTGCGTGGCCGGCACGCAGGACGGTGCCATGAGGAACAAATCGAAAGGCAGGCGGCGGGCATAATCAAGGACATATTTTATCCCCTCGATACCGCATACGTTGCTAATCTCATGAAGGTCGGTGATAATGGCCGACGTGCCGTGGGGTACCACCGCACGGGCGTACTGCCCCACATCCAGCATCGAGCTTTCCAGGTGGACATGCCCGTTAATCAGGCCGGGGGCAACGTATTTTCCTTTTAAATCTATAAATTCCTTCGCCTGCGTATAGTCGCCAACTCCGGCTATTAGTCCGTCATAAACGACGACGTCGGCGGTCTCTATCTCACCGTTGCATGTATTGACCACTTTGGCGTTGGCCAGAATCAGGTCAGCAGGAGCCTCGCCTTTAGCCACGGAAATGAACTGTTTCATTATCTTAACCTTTATCATATTATTTTTCTGCCAGAACAATAAACCTGTGCTTGGGTGTATCGTAGAAACCGTCTTCACTTATTTTGATATGGAGTTCCCACAGCTTGTCCCGGTATGTTGCCACGGAGAAATTTTTAATAGTCCATGGTACAGCCTTAAGGAAATATACAATAGCACCGATATCATAAAACCGAAAAAACTGGATGTCCTCTTGCTGTTTAAATATCTTAAATCCCGCCGCTTTAAGCTCATCCACGGCCGACTTTAAATTCCAGTTGGATATCGGTATAGTCTTACCCAGGAAAAACTGCACCAGAGTCGCGTTATTCAGGCTACCTACCTGCTGCGTAATGAATACCCCACCCGTTTTCAGTATTCTCATTAGTTCCGGAGGATAATATGCTTCATGCCGATTTAATATCAGGTCGAAGAACGCATCTTTAAAAGGCAGGTGGGCACTATACGGCGGCGATTTTTCCTCCTCGAGTTCAAATACCTTTACCCCTAATGGCTCCAGCCTTTTTCTAGCTACGGCGACATTTGGATGATACTGTTCTGTTGCGTACGTTGTGAGGGGTAAAGGGGCAAACTGTGAAAGAACTTCCCCACCTCCCGTCCCCATATCCAACATTTTTTCAGCTTTATCTAAATGAGGAAGCACAAAATTATAATAATTCCATTTCAGCGGCGCTTCCACCATCCTGCCTGTCCGCATGACAAAGGAAAAGTCCCAGCCGGAGAATGCAGCTTCTTCAGCCTGCTTGATATATGATTCAAACGATTCTTTCAAGACTTGGTTCTCTGCTGTCACTCACTCCTCCAGCACATAGATGTCAGGCAGGTTGCGGTATTTCTCGTCGCAGTCCAGTCCGTAGCCTACCAGGAATTTATCCGGCACCGTAAGCCCGAGGTAGTCGATTTTTACCGGCATGCGGCGGCGGACAGGTTTGTCCGATAAAGCACAGAGTTTAAGCGATGCCGGCTTTTTCTTTTTCAGGTAGTCGAGAAGAAAAGCCAGGGTAATGCCCGTATCTATAATGTCTTCCACGACCAGCACATGCCGGCCTTCAATATTCAACTCCAAATCCTGCATCATTTTCACCTTGCCGGAGGTCTCCTGTCCGCTGCCGTAGCTGGACAAGCGTACGAACTCGATTTCCAGCGGGAAATCGAGCCTGCGGACAAGGTCGGACATAAACACGAAAACCCCCTTGAGGATGCCGAGCAGGAGGGGGTTTTTATCATTATAATCGCGGGTAATAGCGGCAGCCAGCTTATCTACAGTTGTATTAAGCTCCGCCCGCGATACCAGCACCTGCAGCTTGGCTTGAGAACTCATCGATAGTAAAATTATAGACTTAACGGCGAACCATGTTCAAGCCGACTTCAGTCGCCCTGCTTCTATTGAGTTCTCAAGAGGCTATATTTGCTTCTTCTTTTTCTCCCACATCTCATAACGGCGCCAGACGCGGAACCACACGCGCGAGATAGAGTCGATAGCATCGGCGAGGACGGCAGTGCTTACCTGCTGAAGTGAGAAGTCCGGGGCGAGGGTTTTCCAGTTTTGCGCGTTCACGTTGTCGGGGCCGTAACCCGACGGGAAAAAGCGATAAGAAATCAGATATGAATTATGACAGATGGCATTTGCGAAGTCCCAGACATTATTATTGCCTTTGCCGAAGGAATGACTGTATTTTCTGGACTCCAGTTCGTCGGCGACGGCCTTCAGGAACGACTTTTGATATGCCTTGTCGGTAGCTAAATCGCCGGCAGTCTTGGGGTAGCCGTCAGTATCATACAGAAAACGTGTCTTCTGGCTGTTGAGGCGGTAGTATTTCTTAATTTCATCATCCCAGGCTTTTTCCAGCTTGCCGTGGATATTTTTACCTGAAGAAAACTGGCGGCTATCGCAGTGGACGGGCACATGGGCATCGGCGACATAATGGCTCAACATGAAGAGCCATAATGCCACCTGGTTATCGGTCGGCGATACCGGCGAGCCTTTTTCCTCGTATTCCTGTACCTTGAGCTGGTCCACCACCGCCTCGGCTAAAGACTCGCAGCGGTCGGGGAGATTATCCTTGGGGTCGGTCACGTTAAAAGCCTGCTCAAAGACTGGAGAGGCCCTGCCATGTTTGAATATCAGGTATTCTTCAGGCAGTACCTTTCTTTTTTCAGGAGGGATGGACACCGTATTCGGTGGGGCTTTATCGGCGGGGCAGAACTTAAGCACATGCTTATCAGCCATGTCCTTGATTAACTCGTCGGGGAACCACGCGCCCTGCACCACCTTATCCTTGTGATTCATGAACCACAATATCAGGCTCTCGGCGTGCTTGCGGTCGGCATCGCTCAAGTCCTGCTTTTTATCATCCAGGCTTTTTATCGCCATGAATGCCAGCCAGGCGTGAGAGAACTTTTTCATTGACCTCGCCTCCTTTTGCGCTGCGGCAAAAGTTTATAACTTGCGGAGCTATTTGTCAACGACAGTTGAGACCAATTGGGCACCTTTGTAGCTTCTTCGTTAACACAATATCATTGTTTTTTTGTTATGGCGGATTAAAGTTATATGCTAATTATATCCAATGAAAAACAAAAAACGAATAAAAACTTTATGGGTCTGTTTATAAGTTCGACGACGGATTGTATTATGTTTAATAGGTCTGTTTACCTAGTTGGTCATCACGTAAAAACAAGAACTGCGAAATATATCCAGTATAACGTCTCGTTTCATTTCCTAAGCCACCTATCGTAAACAACCGCGTTAATGCACGAACACTCTTTTCAATCATTATTATAATTTCTTGATTAATTTCATGTAAATTCTTATCTATATCGTTTTCTTTAATTTTTCGCTGCCAATCTTTGCTTCTTGCTAAAATATCAAATTCTAACCGCTGCCACTGCTGTTCCATAGATGAAGTAGCTTTTTGTTGATTCAACACAATATCTAAATAATAATAACGATTTTTCTGCCCAAATTCTGACAATATCCTAATGATTTGCCTGAACAATGCATCATTACGTAGATAATGAAGATCCGTCTTCGCACATGGAAGTCTTAAATAATCTTTACTAAAACACTCCAGTGTAACTTTGTTTAAAAGAATTTCTAAGTCATGTCCTTTATTACCAGAAGGCCATAGGCTTTTATTAGGAAAATCACCATTGATATGAAGAGCGTGAAAACATATTATTGTTTTCATTAAGCGTTCAAATCCATTCGCAAGATTAAGTATAGGTAAGTGATAGAAGTCATTAGCTCCATTAATTCCCTGAAGCTGGCCTAATCCTGCTTCGATAAGTTTTATAGAAGTACGGACTTCCTCACCTATTGCTATATTCTTTGAAAGTGTTAATGCCATAATACTTGACTATAATATCACTATTAGTCAGAAAACAAAAAGAAAGAGGGGGCATTCACCCCCTCATAAAAACTGCTTTTATAACCACTCTACTCTATTTTCTTGAACCTGGCGCGCGGGGCGCCGCAGATGGGACACCGCTCCGGTGCCTCGCCCTCCACCGTGTTGCACGACCGTGCGGATGGCGAGATTACGCCACTAGTAGTCTTCCAGTCCCCATTGCTTGAACATCGCCTTGTAAAAATCGGGGCGGGGAAAATCCGGCTGTATGAAATAGCTGGTGTTCCGGTAGGCATAAGGCTGTTCCTGGAACTTTTTAAGATTAGTGAGGAGGCCGGCCAGCTTGCCTGCCGGTATGGCAAACATCATCTCATTATCATCGGCGTGGGC
>JAFGOC010000053.1 GCA_016926705.1 Dehalococcoidales bacterium
GGCAAGGTTGGCGATTATCGTGTGGAGTAAGTCCTCTCGGTCTGGCACGCTGTTGGCAAAGGGTAAGGCTACCTTATAATAGGTTAGGTAGGGTTCGGGTAACTGGTCGTAGCCGTTGCCGTTATAGTCGGCTTGCCTTTGCTTTCGCCTTCGGCTAGACTTAATCGGGCGGGGCTTTGAAGTGGAGCTTTGACAGCTTGCGGGCTTATTGCACCACTGACAAATGCCCTGCCTCTCTTTTAGCGTCCAGACCTTACCGCATCGGCTACAATGCCCTTGCGGTGCTGGTGATGTTACCGCCGTTACCATCGCTTGACCCCCTTTCAGGGCAAGCGTTCAGATATAGGTCAACCGTATTCAATTATTAAGGTACGCAGATATTCCACATTCAGGATTGCACAAAAGGAAGCAAAGTGATATTTCAGAATGAACCTATATTTTCGTCATTTTCAGACGATTACTTTTTCAGATGCGGGGGATTTGTTCTTTTCAAGAACATGATTCTCGGACAAGCCGACAAAGATAATGGCGAAGTTGGCGGTTGATATGTTGTCACTCTTTGTGTTCCGGTCCGTTCCGGTTGGCAAAGAAAGCTTCACCGCTCGGAAGCTTAAGGATGTTGCGGTAAACATTGAGGCGAACATTGTGCCGTAGGTGTTTGTAAGTTCTCTCTGCGGTATCTGCGGCACAATCTATTAGCACTCTGGCGGCTATACGATTTTAGGTGCCAATGCCCATGAAAACAGGGTTTTTACTAACGGCTGCAAGCAAGAAAATTAGGCTCAAACAGACTTCATAATGTTGACGGCCGCTTGTTTTTAGGTAAACAGCGCCAACACAGCTATAAAAAGAGGGAAGGAAGGGGGCAGATGTCATCAGATAATTGTTTACAATGTAAACAACGTGCACTTTTCTTCTGGCAGAGGGGAAGGAAAGGCTACTAATCCTCGCCGTATAGAAAGCGATGTGGATTCGCCCAGGCAGCATCATTCGCCTTTTTACCTGCTTTTGTAAGACGAAAATATTTACGTGGTTGCCCCGGTGGATAGTGCTCCTGAAAACTTGATGGCTCTTCCTGGCCAGTTGCTTCCACCCACCCTAATCTCTGAATGGTTGAAAAGTAGACGATAAAACTGTGATATCGGCAGCCCTGGGCTTTGTAGGGCATGCGGTCTAAATACTTTACGGCAAGACTCCCGATATTCTCGGGATTGATTGGCCGTTTCTCTCGTCTGGCTCTTTTCTCTTCCGCTCTCGTTGCCCTGTCCAGTGCAGTTACTCTCATTAGAGTCATCTTGTAGTGGTGAAAGATATCAGCCTGAGGAACGCCCACTTCAGGTTTTATTTTGGGTGATTCGTATGGCCCCTTGCCTAGTAGAAATTCGCGGATAAACCACCCACAGCCGAAAGGACGCAGGAATCCTCCTCGGCTGGGTTTGAGCGGTAAAGTCACGGTTTATCCGCCTTCCACAGCTTTTCATACCATTCCCGATGCTCCTCACCAGCTACCTTCCTGTATTTAGCTGTTGTATTGAAGCTTTGATGTCCCAGGTGCTCCTGGAGAAGTCTCAAACCATCACCAGAGTCATTAACCTTCACCGCATTAACCGCGAATGCATCACGCAGTTTATGGGGTGAGACGTTATGAACTTTTCCAGTTTCCGGATTAACGAGTTTGGGAAGCCCTGCTTTTTCGGCACATTCTTTGACGACCTGCCAGGCCCGATGGCGGTTAATACCAAATATCAGTTTCTTTCCGTATCTTGTAACCGGTCCCCCACGCCGGATATATTCTTCCAGCATCTTTTGGGTAGCTTTATCAACGGGTAGTACTCGCTGGCGGCGGTGTTCTTGTTCTTCGATTTGGGTTTTTTCTATCTTCCCGCCGCATTTAGGGCAGAAGATATGAGCTGCTCCAAGTCTTGTTCCACAATTAGTGCAGGATAGTTTCAAACGGCGTTTTAAATGGATAATTGTAACTGTACTTTGTGCGAAATCGATATCATCAACCTTGATAGATAAAGCTTCGCTGATCCGACAGCCAAGTCGAAATAGAATATGGATCAGGATTTTATCACGCAGGTTGGCAGCAACTTGCTTCACAAGTTCGATGTCACTTGGTTCAAGATAGGCTTTGGTCATTACTTGGCTCTCCATAATCAGGTGACTTGATGCTCGTCTTCTTGCCGCTAGTGATCTTCTTAATATGGAACTGGGCGATCAAGTTGGCCAGGATACGCAAAGATTCACTTGGGAAGTGATTATCTATACCTAAAGTGTGCATCCTGGAGCCCTTCACAACTTATTATTAAATGACACAATAATAACATTGTATAGTACATAGATAATCACTTGACAGCACATAATATATATGCTTTAATCATGTATAACTATCAATTTGGCGTGTTAAGAGGGCAATATGGCGAAAAGAATAAAAAAACCTCCGGTTAAACCTGAAAAACGTCTAGAGTGGTTAAAAAGAGTCGAAAAGGAGGGCGAAACCTTAACCCATATCGCCGAATCTGATGACTTTGACCTGCGCACAGTCAGGAAACACATCGAGATTGCCAGGCTGGAAAGAGATGTCCAGAAGGCAAGGTCGGAAGTATTACGCAATGCTTTAGAAGGACATTATAGAGATCTTTTGGACGCGGTTAGGAATATCGAAAAACAAATAGCCAGCCAATCACCAGCTTCTTTGGAAAAAGATACCCCGTTAATGTATGGACTTAGGCAGCATATGCCCCGGTCGCCCATCTGGGAAAATTTGAGGAAATGGAATCGGACCCTCACTGAAATAGTTGAGATAGAGGATGCAATTGGTAAGAAAATCAAGCGAGAAATAGAAGCGGATGGAAGATTAAAAGATATAGTGTCTTATGGCGCTAAGGGAGTAATTCCTGCAGCCGTCGACGTACTTACACACCAGGTAAAAGCATGGGCTTATGGTAGCGAAGGGTTGAAAATAGACCGAGATATGAATTCAAAGAAAAGAGATGACGATAAGGTTAGCCTGAATTATGGTTTTTCCCACTTTGGGGAAATTGAAACAAGCCATGTTGATATTATTAAAGCTGTGATAGGTGATTTCGAATCAAAGCTAAAGGATGAACAAGAGCTGTTAGAATTAGAAAAAGCGTTTAATCGGCTAGGCCGCCTGAAAGCGAGCATTCACGAAACTGTCACCACAATTTTACTAAGAAGAATCGTCCCGGGTAGATGTAAATATTGTCCTCTTTAATATATCGGGAGGTGGAATAAAAATGGTTAAAGCTGCTATCTATGCCAAGGTCTCATCAGACAGTCAGGATGTTGATTTGTCCATTTCAGCTCAGCGAAAAGCAGTCAGGGATTATGCTGCTAGACAAGGATATGAAATCGTGCGCGAATATATTGATGAAGCTGAAAGTGGGCGAAATGCCGCACGTCCGGCTTTTCGCGACATGATTGCTTTGGCTAAAACTAAAAATCCTCCGTTTCAGGTAATACTGGTTTGGAAACTCAACCGCTTTTCCCGAAGCCGAGTTGACTCCGTAACTTATAAGACTCTTCTGAAGAACAAAGGGATAAAGGTGGTATCGATTAACGAACACCTGGATGAAAGTCCTTCGGGGCAGCTTCTTGAAGGAATTATAGAAACGGTTGATGAATTTTATAGTGCCAACCTCGGTCAGGATATCAAGCGCGGTTTACGCGAAAACGCCGCTAGGGGCTTCTACAGTATTGGCAGAGCACCTTATGGTTTTCATAAGGTGCCTGTCCAGGATGGTGCCAAGACGCGTTATAAACTAGAGCCGGAGCCGGAGGATGCCACGTCCGTGAAAGTTATTCGCCGGATATTCGAGATGGCATCAAAGCGGATAGGCTGCAAACAAATTGCGGTAACACTTAATAAGGAAGGTTTCTTAACCAGTAACGGGCAGCGCTGGGGAAAGACCACCGTGCATAAGATACTTAATAATGAAGCCTACTGCGGGACATTGGTATTTGGCGGTAGACCAGGTCATCCGGCACTACATAGCGGCGATCCCTCGGTAAGAGTTGAAAACGCATGGTCATCCATTATTGATAAAGATACGTTCTATCAGGTGCAGAAAGTAATGTCCGGGAATGCTCCGAAAGCGGTCCATCCTCGCGTTGTTCCCAGTTTTTATTTGCTGAGCGGTATTCTTATTTGCAGTTGTGGTAGCGCAATGGTAGGTCGTAGCGCCAAGTCACACCGGTATTACTATTATAAGTGCAATCGCAGTTGCAAACAGGGGAGAGAGGCGTGTTGCAGCCGGATATTACCAAAGGAAAAGATAGAAAGGCTGGTTATAGAACAGATTAAGAGTAAAATCCTGAATGACAAATACCTTGAGGAATTGGTGACACTGGTAAATGAAGAGCTTGATGCAGGTTACGGTGTTATCAAAGAAAAGATTGCTAACATCAACGGTGAGATTAAGGAGATTGAAAACAGGTTGTCCCGGCTATATGACGCTCTGGAAACAGGCAAACTGACTTTGGATGACCTTTCTCCGCGGATTAAAGAGTTAAGGGCGAAACAAGATGAGTTAAGTAAGGCTAGAGTTGTGGCGGAAGCGGAGATGACCCTTCATGATTACCAGCAACTCGATATTGAAGCTGTCCGGGCTTACGTTAGCGACCTTCGTTCGCTTCTTGAAGAAAGTGAAGTTGGACAAAGGAAGGCTTTCTTGAGATCGTTCGTTAAAAAGATTATCATTTCGGGTGATAAAGTAAAGCTATTTTATAGCGTTCCTGTTCCTCCTGAGGGAAAGAGGATGGAAGAGGTGGGAGTTCTGCCTATTGGAACCCCAAGTGGAGATAGGGGGATTCGAACCCCCGACCTCCGCGATGCGAACGCGGCGCTCTCCCGGCTGAGCTATATCCCCAGGTGATACGATTATTATAACACATCGTAGCTAGCGCTCGATGTGTTTTATCTGGTAACGCAATTTACCGGCTGGCGCAGTAATTTCCACGGTTTCCCCATCGCTCCGGCCGAGCAGCGCTTTCCCCAGCGGCGAGGCGGTGGATATCTTGCCTGAGGCGGCGTTGACCTCACGCGGGTCGACTATCATGTAGCGGCACTCCTCGCCGGAAATTAAATCACATACGATGAGTGTATCCCCGATTCCCGATTTACGGGCAGGCTCCTTCTTTTCTTGGATGATATTTGCCGACTTTAGAATCTGCCCTATCTCTTTAATCCTCCCCTCGATATGCCCGCGTTCTTCCTTGGCGGCATCCAGCGGCGCGTTTTCTCGGAAGTCCTTATCGGCGGCGGCATGCTGTATCTCCGCAACAAGTTCCCGGCTCCTCTTTTTAAGGTTATTCAGCTCTATCGCCAGTTCGTCATATCTCTGTTGTGTCAGCGTGGCGGCCTCGATAACGTCCTGCCTTCCGGTCACAGCCACATTCTTGCCCTTTTTAGCTTTAAGATGTGTCGCAAGGTTGGTCTGGCTCCAGCCCGCTTTCTTGGCATGGGCGAAAAACGAACGTAAAATACCAATCTTTTTTTCGTAGTCGATATCCGTCACATTCAGCTGTTCGGCGTAGCTGGCAACGGCAGGCCCGGCCAGCCTGGAAAAAGGGCTCTCCCAGCCGTACCAGCGGGCAAATTTATATATCTCCGCCTGACTGATTTCTCTATCTTTTCCCGATAGCCTGGCCAGGTAAAGTGTAGCGGCTTCACCAAGGCTGGGAATCTGGTCTTTACTGCCGGGCATCAATCCTCCCTGTTATATTGCTATTTTTATTCTAATCATTAACGCTGTTCACGGTCAATGTCATTTGCCTTGAATGGCAGATTGATGACTTTCAGAGTCCTGCTTATCACTTGGTATTTGAGGAGACTCATTATTGTCCGACTGTGCCAGTCGAACGATATGTCTTTAGCTTTAAGCAGGGCTTCATCAATGCCACTACGCTTGATAATTTCAAATATCCGGTCGATTTGCCTTTCACTCATCCTCTCGAACAGCTTCCGCGCCCAGTAACCTATTCTTAGTTCCCGTCCCAGCTTCCTCCTCCAGGCTCGTTCGTAACTTGCCAATCGTCTCGCCGATAGGTCATTATCCGCCAGTGCCCGGTTCAGGATATCTGCCGCTATTTCCGACCCCAGCAGACCGTAATATATACCGCCACCGGTGGTCGGTTTTACCTGCCCCGCTGAATCGCCCACCGCCAGCAGCCTCTCACTGTAAGTCCGGTGTGGCGGTTTTAGGGGGATGCCCCCATAACTTAATTTAACATCATGGGAGACTATTTTGCCTTGCTCTGCCAGCCGCTGTAGCCATTTGTTCAGTCGTGTTCCGGGTTCTGTGCGTGAAAGCAGTCCCGCTCTGGCTTTTCCCCGTGACGTCGGCACCAGCCAGCTGAAAAATCCGGGTGCCATGTCCCCGAAGTAGACCTCTGTCTCTTCAAGACTAGGGGCTTCTACCTCCGCCTGCGCGCCGGCTGCGTAGTCCTTGGACGCCCCCAGCCCCACCCTTTCGCTTAGGCCGGGATTAAAACCGCTGGCTATAACCGCCGCTTTTGACGTTATTTGAAAATATTTCCCTTCCCTTAATCCGGTAATATTAGCGTGTTGCGAAGTAATGCTGACATCGGTTACGTGGCTGTCGAACTGATATTCCGCGCCGGTAAGTTGTGCCTGCGCCGCTATGGATAGATCAAAAGCCGACCTATCTAAAACGACTGCCTGCGTCTCTTTGCGATGCAGGTGGAGAGTGTTACCGAAAGGTGAAAAAAGCACGGAGCTATTTAATTCGCGGAGAATTGCCCTGCTATCGATTTCGAATGTGTCAATGCATTCCCGGCTAATAATGCCGGTACAGCAGGTTTTCCTCCCCGCCTCTGCTTTTTTCTCCAGTACCAGCACTTTCCAGCCTTTTTCCGCCAGGCGGCGAGCGGTGTGACTCCCCGTTGGCCCACCGCCGATTATTATCACATCGTGCATTCATTCTCCGTCTGGCGCCCCATATTTTACCCAAATTCCACGTCATAATACTACCTTTTCAAGCTGGTGACTTCAAGTATGGAGTATATGGTGTATCCGATGTCTCTAAAGGAGTATAATAAGTTCAGAAACATAGTGAATGTTGATGATATGACAGAGGTTCCTCAAAAAAAGCCATTTATGCCTGAAAAAGGTCTATCCTCGGGATTCACGCTGCAACTCCTGCGCGCCAAAGCAAAAACAGGTTTCCGCAATCCGCATTTCTGGATAATCATCGGGCTGTTTTTTGTATTTACCTTTGTCTATTACTATCTACTGGAGTCCTATAAAGATATATACATCATCATCTTCTTTTATCCCCTGATATATGCCGCTATCGTCTACCGCATACGCGGTGTAGTAGTAAGCGGGGTAGTTTTTCTCGGCATCCTGCTGCCGCAAGCACTTGTAGTATCTCAAGACCCGGTATTTCTTGTCCGCACGCTGATTTTTGCGGCTTTTGCCTATCTGTCCGCTGCGCTCGGGGCCGTCCTCCTTAACTACCTGGAGAACCAGCTGGAAACCTATCAGGAAATACTATCCCTGAATGAAAAATTAAACGACTATATAGATAAGCTCCACAAGACCCAGCAGCAGCTTATCCAGGCGGCTAAGTTAAGCTCTCTCGGACAGCTGGCGGCGGCAGTGGCGCATGAGCTTAATAATCCCCTGGCGGGAATACTGATTTATACCAGGCTGGCAAAAGAAAAAATCACTAAAGGTATTATTGACAAAGAAAAACTGAAGAGTAACCTGGAAAAGATAGAGTCGGCTATCGAGTACTGCAATAGCATCATCCAGGGCCTGCTTGATTTTGCCCGCCAGACGCAACCGCTGCTGCGTCCGGTCACCATAGGGAGGGCTATCGATAAAGCCATGTCTTTAGCAGGCCATCAGATAAAGATGAAAACAATCGAGGTTTCCCGTGTAGATGCCCCGTCGCTATCGCTGGTGGTGGCAGATTTTAACCAGCTGGTGCAGGTTGTTATAAACCTCATACTGAATGCCATTCAGTCCATGAAAGAAAGCGGCAGGCTTTCCATCAACACTTCCCAGGATGACGGCTGGGTGAAGATAGCCGTCAGCGACACCGGCAACGGTATACCCCCGGAGAACATGGACAAGCTTTTTACGCCCTTTTTTACAACCAAGGAGGACGTCAAGGGGGTGGGGCTGGGACTGGCGATATCCTACGGCATTATTGAACGTCACGGCGGCAGAATAGAAGTCCAGAGCGAAGTGGGCAGGGGTAGCACTTTTACCGTCGTCTTGCCAGCCTACCAGGGTGAAGAGCCGTACGAATCTGGTACATCAAACTGACGTTTATTTGGCAATAGGCCGGGGTATATTTACTAAAATCTCCGTGCCCTTGCCCGGAGCAGAATTTATTTGGAGGGTGCCGTTTAGGAGACGCGCCCGCTCATGCATTCCCATGAGTCCCAGTCGACCGGCACTGACCATCCCCTCGATTTTCCCGGGTGCCTCAAAGCCCTGGCCGTTATCCGTCACAGTCATCAGTACGTTGTCGTCCTTGCTTTCCAGTCTGATATTTACTTTGGATGCTTTAGCATGTTTCCTGGTATTATTCAGTGCTTCCTGGGCAATCCTGAAGAGTAGAATCTGGGCCTCCGGGGATAATGGTGCTTCCATGTTTTTAGTTTCGACATTGGCCTGGATTTTCTGGTCTCTTTCCAGCCCCTCGGCGATCCACTCGAGAGCGGCCACCAGCCCCAGGTCGTCGATTATACGGGGGCGTAGTCCCTGCGCCGTGGCGCGCAGCGATTCCAGGGCATTAACTGCCTGCTCTCTCACATCTTCGAGATTGTCCCTTAGTGTCGCCAGCTTCATCCGCTGTGCCGAAACAAGGTTATCCAGCTTTTGAATGAGTATAATGATATCGGGAGATACATCGTCATGCAGGTCGCGTGCGATGCGTTTCCGTTCTTCTTCCTGCGTCCGTGTTATCTGTTGGAGATACGCCCGCACATTTTCTTCCTGCACTTTTTCCTCTGTAACATCCCTGGCCACGTGCTCGAAACCCGTTATCCTACCTCCTGATACCACTGCGTTAGTGGACATCTTTACAGTCCTTATCGCGCCGCCTTTGATATAAAAATGTTGCTCATAAGGCTGCTCGAATTCTTCACCGTTAATCAATTTATTCCGTACGTCGCGGGCCAGCGCCAGTGAATCTTCGCTTAAAAAACGTGCCAGGTGTATGCCCCTCACCTCTTCCCGGGTGAACCCTGTCATTTTCTCCCAGGCGCGATTGCCGTCCACAAAAAATCCGTTCACATCCTGTACCCAGATAGCGTCGCTGGCATGCTCGAAAAGATAGCGGTATTTTTGCTCAGATACGCTCATACGCCGCTCGGACTCCTCAAGCTTTGATATTAACTGCTGGGACTGTGTTCCCCTTTTTTGATAAGCCTCTGTCCATAAATTCACCAGCAGTCCCACGATGAAGACAACGATGCTCTCCAGGATGGCATCGGCCTTGTATTCCGAAAGTATGACAATACGCGGTATGATTATGGCCAGACTTAATACTAGGGTGGCCAGACCGATTCTTAAACTGAAGATATAGCCGGCGTAGATAACTGGGATAAGAAAGAATACCCGCTCCACACCGTGACGGGATAGACCCCAGAACGAAAGCAGGGAAGGAGAATCAATCTGTAATATCTGTTGAGGATAATGAAAGATGATACCGATGATAAACATCCCCACCAATATCCAGACATGCGGACTGGACACAGACAGAGGGGCTTGTTTTTTTAGTGCGCGGAACTGAATGACTGCTACTCCGTTTTAGCCGATTTAGAAATAGGCTATTATTGAATATCATTAAGGTCGATATAACCCTGTTTCAGCCCCTTGATAATGGCGTCGGTGCGACTGCTGCAGCCGAGTTTGTTAAAGATATTGGTCATGTGGGCTTTGACGGTACGCAGGCTGATAAATAATTTTTCCGACATTTCTTTATTGCTTAGCCCCCTTGAAGCCCATTTTAAAATCTCCATTTCCCTGGAAGTAAGTTGGCCGCCGGCCTCGTGTTCGCCCTCGCTTTTTGATAAAGTGGCCAGCCTCTGTACCAGCTTGCGCGTTACCTCTGGGTCGAGGACGGATTCCCCCGAACGTACAGCGCGTATGGCTTTCACTACGTCCTTGCCCGGCGAGTTTTTCAGTAAATAACCGCAGGCTCCGGCTTCGAGAAGTCCGATGATATATCGGATATCGCTGTAGGCTGTCAATATCAATAACGAAGTGGAGGGGGAAACCTGCTTGATTTGCTTGGTAGCTTCCACGCCGTTGAGCCTGGGCATTACGATATCCATGATGACGATGTCCGGTTTAAGCTCTTTAGCTATTTGAACGGCTTCCTCGCCGTCGGTTGCCTCTCCAACCAGTTCGAAGTCCTTTTCCTGCTCGAGCAGGTTTCGCATGCCTTCCCGCAGCATGGCGTGGTCGTCGGCAATTAAAATCCTGGTCTTCATTCAACTCCTGTTGGTCCGGCGGTAGATTACTTCTACCTTTATATTTTAAAACGTTCTAGTCAAAATCTCAAACTCGGCGGATTAGGTCTGGAGTACTATATCCAGGGTACGATAATAAATAGGACTTACTAACAGGTGTGATACGTCCGAAGGGCGGTTTGGAGAATTCGTGTTAATGATAATATTAGAATAGATACGCGTTTTAGAAGGCGGAAAGCAGCGTGAGGAAAAAAAAGGACATAAAACAGCTAAGTCACGAAGAGGCAACGAGGAAGAAGAAAGCTATTCTTTCCGCGCTTGCTAAAGCCTCTGCGGATTATCTATCGTCAAAAGGGAGTGATGATGCCTTTGATGATGAACCCGATGATTACTACACGCTCTCCCGCGATGAGATGGAAGCCCTCGTCAACGGCGATATCGAAAAAATAGAAAGCTGGGTCAGCAATATGGACAGGAAACATGCTACCCGTCTTTTACGCTGGCTTATTAAAGAGAGATGGTGAAGGGGGAAGATATATCCGCCCTTTTTATTATTATTCGCTGCATATTAGTAAAAACAAGAAAAGGAGATGGACTTAATGGTTGAGAATAAAAAAGTGTTGATTGCGGATGATGAAAGTATTGTTAGAGATTCGCTGGCGGACTGGCTGACCGACCACGGTTATGAGGTCGTTACCGCCGCCAATGGTGACGAAACAGTGGAGAAACTAAAGGAGGACGATAATCTGGGTGTCGTTATCCTTGACGTACGTATGCCCGGAAAAGACGGCATCTCTATCCTGGAGGAGACCAGGCAGTATCACCCCGACCTTAAATACATTATTATCAGCGGCTACCCGTCTGTAGATGTAATGAGCCGGGGTATCAGGCTGGGCGCTGTTGGCTTTCTGGTAAAGCCCTTCAACCCTGAAGAGCTGGAAAAAATGGTGAAACATGCTATATATGGCAATGGAGATGTTCAGCCCATAACATCGGAGGAAGAAGCCGAGAGGTCCGAGTCGGATCTCCTCGGCCAGATTTCCGGCAAGGAAATAGCCTCGATGATGGCGGAGAACCGTGTGTTCGAGCCTTCGCAGGAGTTTTCCGGTTCGGCGGCTATCCGTAGCCTTGAAGAGTATAAAGCACTCTATAACTGGTCGGTGAAGGACCCCGAAGGGTTCTGGGGCCAGATGGCCAGCCAGCTGGACTGGTTTAAAAAGTGGGACAAGTTCCAGGAATATGATTTTAAAGATAAACCTGAAGTACGCTACTTTATCGGCGGTAAAATTAATGTCAGTTACAACTGCCTGGACCGGCACCTAAATACCTGGAGGAAAAACAAGGCTGCTCTTATCTGGCAGGGCGAGCCGGATGCCGATACCCGCGTCTATACTTACCAGCAACTCTTCCGCGAGGTATGTAAATTCGCTAATGTTTTGAAGAAGCACGGCGTTAAAAAAGGCGATACAGTTTCCATCTATCTGCCCATGATTCCGGAGCTGGCTGTATCTATGCTGGCCTGCGTGCGTATCGGTGCTATTCATAGCGTGGTCTTCGGTGGTTTCAGCGCCGAGGCCCTACGCGACCGGATTCAGGACTGCGGCTCAAAAGTACTCATCACCGCTGACGGTTACTGGCGTAGCGGCAAACAAATCGGCAGCAAGGTCAATGCCGATAACGCTCTTAATGAATGCCCGATGGTACAGAAAGTTATCATTGTCAAACGACTTGGTATTGATATCCCGATGCAGGCAGGCAGGGACTCCTGGTGGCATGAAGAAATAGATGCCCCGGATATCTCTTCCGTCTGCGAGCCTGAAAAAATGGACGCCGATGCTCCTCTGTTTATCCTGTATACCAGCGGCAGTACCGGCAAACCCAAGGGCGTTCTCCATACGCAGGGAGGCTATCTTCTGCACTGCTACCAGACCATGAAATGGATATTTGACATAAAAGATGAGGATACCTACTGGTGCACCGCGGATGTCGGCTGGGTGACTGGCCACAGCTATATCGTTTACGGGCCCATGGCTATCGGCGCTGCCAGTCTCATGTTCGAGAGCGTGCCCACCTATCCGGCCGCCGATAGGTTCTGGCAAATCGTGGAAAAATTCGGTGTCAATGTGTTTTATACCGCGCCCACTGTCATCAGGGCTTTGATGAGAGAGGGCGAGGAATGGCCGAACAAGCATAACCTCTCTTCACTTAGACTCCTAGGCAGTGTCGGCGAGCCTATCAATCCTGAAGCCTGGATGTGGTACCACCGAGTTATCGGCAAGGAAAAATGTCCCATCGTAGATACATGGTGGCAGACGGAAACCGGTGGCATCCTTATAACTCCCCTCCCCGGCGCCATCCCCACCAAGCCCGGTTCCGCCACTCTCCCTTTCCCTGGTGTCGAACCGATCATCTTGAGAGAAAACGGCACCGAGGCCGGCATCAATGAGGGCGGCTGGCTCTGCATCAAGAAGCCCTGGCCGGGTATGATGCGTACCCTCTGGGGCGACCCGGAAAGGTTCAAATTGACTTACTTTTCCAAGTTCCCCGGCTATTATTGTACCGGCGACGGCGCTCGTAAAGACCCGGATGGCTATTACTGGCTCATGGGACGTATCGATGACGTAATTAATGTTTCCGGGCACCGTATTGGTACTGCCGAGGTTGAGAGCAGCCTGGTCTCGCATCCTATGGTAGCCGAGGCTGCTGTGGTCGGTATGCCGCACAAACTGAAGGGGCAGGGTATCTATGCCTATGTCACCCTTAAGACCGGCGTGACCGTAACCCCGGATTTAGAAAAAGAATTAAGGACCCATGTCCGTCAGCAAATCGGCCCCATTGCCACGCCGGATGTTATTCAGCTGGCTGATGGACTACCGAAGACCCGGAGCGGAAAAATCATGCGGCGTATCCTTGTGAAGATTGCCGCGGGTGATACCGGCAACCTGGGGGATACTTCCACCCTTGCCGACCCATCGGTAGTACAGACGCTGCTGGCAGGCAAGAAGTCGTAAAAACCCTGTGCGAAGACGGCCGGGGCAGGGAATCTTCCCCGGTCGTTTTTTATATAAAACTAAATTTACTGGAGGTATTACGTGTCACAAATCTCGACCAAAGAAGAACCGCAATGGGCAAACCCGGGCGCCTTAGGACTGGCGGCGTTCGGGCTCAATACTGTACTGCTCCAGATACACAATATCGGCTGGATAGATAGTTATATGCCCCTGATTTACGGTATATTTTGGGGAGGCATCGCCCAGGTAATCGCCGGTATTATCGACGGCAAACGCGGCGACACCTTCGGACTGACCGCATTTTGTTCCTACGGTTTGTTCTGGATAGGCATCGCGATGGCTTTCGTTTTCCAGTGGACCGGCGTTGTTAC
>JAFGOC010000054.1 GCA_016926705.1 Dehalococcoidales bacterium
CCTACCGAATTCCATAAAGAGGTCACCAAACCGGCGCTCGTACTGGCGAAAAATGAAGGGGGCGCCGCCGGCCATCCTCCCTTTGCGCTTTCCTGGGTGCCGATAACCCAGGCCTTTTTAATGGCACCGAAACCCCATGTACATGACTGGGATGAGTTTCTCATGTTCATCGGCGGCGATGCCACCAACATGCTGGACCTGGGCGGGGAAGTTGAATTCTGGTTAGGCGATGATGAAGACCACATGGAAAAGTTCGTATTCACCACTTCTACCATGGTTCACCTCGTGGGCGGGCTGTGGCATTGCCCGCTGAACTTTAAGAAAGTAAACGACCCCGCCAAGCCCATCATTTTCGAAAACCTGATGTTTACCACCAAATACACTTTGATGAAAGGCCGAGAAGAAAAAGACAAGAAAAAATAAAGACATAGTTTTGGGCGAATTATACCCGGTCTCATAATAATATCGATTCTATCCGATACCCCGGTACGGAAAAAAGGGGTTGGAGGCTGTTAACTAAAAACTAACAACTGTTAACTTACAGTCATGGAAATCCAGGCATTCCTCAACCATATCCGCGCGCAGAAAGGCTACCAGGACCAGATAGCACATATAGAGCATATCGCTCCGCGCCGCCCCGCCTACGGCAAGCTGGACGAGCCCCTACACTCCGCCCTGCAGGACTGCCTGGACGCGCATGGCTTCTCCCGTCTCTATTCCCACCAGGCGCAGGCGGTGAACCTCGTACGCGGCGGTAAGAACGTAATCATCGCCACCACGAGCGCCAGCGGCAAGAGCCTGGTCTATAACATCGCCGTAATGCAGGCCATTCTCACCGGGCCGGCCTCCCGCGCCCTGTATATTTTCCCCACCAAGGCACTCGCCCAGGACCAGCTGCGCAAGCTGAACGAGCTGTTTTCGCCCGACCTCCTCCCGAGTGAATCTCTCGCCACCTTCGACGGCGATACTCCGCGCTCGGAGCGGGCGGACGTCAGGAGATACGGCCGCATTATCCTCACCAACCCCGATATGCTGCACGTCGGCATCATGCCCAACCACCAATCTTGGGCGTCATTGCTGCGGCACCTCAAGTACGTCGTCGTCGATGAAGCCCATATCTACCGCGGCGTTTTCGGCTCGCACGTCGGCGGCGTCCTGCGTAGGTTACGCCGACTCTGCCAAACTTACGGCTCATCGCCGCAGTTCATCCTCTGCACCGCCACCGTCGCCAATCCCGGCGAGCACGCCCAGGCGCTGACCGGCCTCCCCTGCGAGGTGGTGGATAACGACGGCTCGCCGCGCGGCTGGAAGGACTTCGTTTTCTGGAACCCGCCTCTCATCGACGAGAAGAAGACCGCCCGGCGCAGCGCCCACTGGGAGTCCACCAACCTTTTTACCGAGCTGATGCTGCAGGGCTCCCGCACCCTTACCTTTACCCGCACCCGCCGTCTCACCGAGCTTATTTATATCTATGCCCGCGACCGCCTGAAAGAAGAAAGCTACGAGCTTTCCAAACTGGTGATGCCTTACCGAGGCGGCTACATGCCGGAAGACCGTCGCCGCATCGAGCGGGAGCTTTTCGGAGGCAAATTGCTGGGAGTGGTGGCTACCAACGCCCTTGAGCTCGGCATCGACAGCGGCGGACTGGAGGCGACGGTCCTCGACGGCTATCCGGGCAGCATCTCCTCCACCTGGCAGCAGGCCGGCCGCAGCGGGCGCAGTCAGGGCGAATCATTAAGCTTCCTGGTCGCCTGGGACAATCCCCTTGACCAGTATTTCATGCGCCACCCAGCCGACTTTTTTAGAAAGGGCTTCGAGCATGTCCTGGTCAACCCGTCCAACCATTATGTCCTTCAGGCGCACCTGCTCTGCGCTGCCTGGGAGAAGCCTCTGGATAAGACAGACGAGCCCGTTTTCGGCAAGGATTTCACAAAAGAGCGCGACGCTCTGGCGGATGAGGGACAGCTTCGCGAGCGACGTAATAAGTGGTATCTCGCCCCCTCCATCTCCTACCCCGCCCAGAAAATCAATATACGCTCCTCCTCCGGTGATGACTACGCCGTCGTTGACGTGTCCACAGGGTCGCTGATGGAAACGGTGGAAAGCTCAGTCGCCTTTTTCCAGGTGCACCCCGGCGCCATCTACCTGCATCAGGGGGACTCTTACCTGATTACCAAGCTGGATTTGACCAACCGCGTCGCTTACGCCGAACCCACGCGCGCCAATTACTACACGGAGACCAAGGAAATCCACGACCTGCACGTGCTCGAGGTCAGGCACACCAGGACCGTCGGCCCGGTGAACGTAAGCATCGGGGACGTAGAGGTCACCATCGACGTCGTCGGTTTTAAGAAGTACCGCCAGTTCTCCGAGGAGGTCATCGGGGAGGAGCCTCTGGACCTCCCCACCATCCGCTTCAATACCGTGGCGCTCTGGTTCGATATCCCCCCGCGCGCCATCGCCCGTATCGCCGAGAAAATGCAGGACTTCGCCGGCGGCTTACATGCCACGGAGCACGCCGCCATCGGCATCCTGCCCCTCTTTGCCCTCTGCGACCGTAATGATATCGGCGGCGTGTCCACACCCATGCACCCGGATACCGGCCGGGCGCAGGTCTTTATCTACGACGCCTATCCCGGCGGCATCGGCATCGCGGAAAAGGGCTACGACATGATAGAGGAGCTGTGGCAGGCCACTTTGCGCGTTATCGCCGAGTGCCCCTGCGAGGACGGCTGCCCCTCCTGCGTACAGAGCCCCAAGTGCGGCAACAACAACAAGCCGTTAGACAAAGCCGCGGCCAGGGTGATACTGGAGGAGCTGCAGGGCGGGTAGATTGGAGGTAATCATGCCAACAAAACCATTTGAAAAGTTATTATACCGTGAATTAAGAAAGGTCGAAGCAAAAAAAATAATTGATATCGCATCTCCATTATTAAGTGAAGAGATTAACTACGCAACTTGGATATTCATGAGATGTCAGGACTCTATGAAAGGTACAGCTCCCGATGAAGCACTTCCAATATTAGTTTCGTATTATCATGTAATTGAAATGACGGATGGTATTGAAGTTCTATTTTCTCAAAGTTGTGCCGTTCCTGCAATTCCGTTATTGCGAAGCGCTTTTGAAGCATTGCTTACTATCGAATATATATTAAAAGAAAATAGTCAAAGAAGAGCATTTTCTTGGCTTGTTTGTTATACGCATAATCGTATAAAGCTATATGAATTGTTTGATATATCTACTCAAAAAGGACGAGAGTTTAAAGCTGCTCTAACATCATCCGGATTGGATAAATATACTGATTTTCAAGCTATACCTAATATCAAAAAGTCTATAGAAAATCTTAAGTCATTGTTAGGTAGTCCCGGATATAAAATTGCTGAAGATGAATATCAGGAATATAAAACAAGGAAAAAGACTATCAATTGGTATAACCTTTTTAATGGACCGAATGATTTAAGAAGTCTTTCCAAATATTTAAATAGGTTGCCAGAATATGATTTACTATATCGAGGTTGGTCGAATATCGCACACGCAGTTGATTTGTCGCATTTTTTATCAAGAACTAAGAGTGGTTCTCCTTCTTTTAGACCCCTCAGGAATCATGAAGAGCTTGCGCAAGTGGCAAAGATGGCTTCAATTTTTATTATTGATGCGACAAAGCAAATGATAAACAAATATCGTCATGGTGAAAATAAAAACTTTGGTACATGGTATTTAAAAGAAGTCAGACAAAGTTATTTGTCTCTTTAGTAATACCTATGGTAGTAGCATTGTGTAAATCAATGTCCATTCCCCGTTTCTCCCTTTTGCAAAGGGAGACGTCAATACCCCGAACGGGGTGTCAAAGAGGGGGCGTAGGGGGTGAGGTCGTTACGCCTTCCTCCTGGCTTTGTAAGAAATTTCTAAGTCCAGTGCCTCGGCTACCTTGAAAAATGTCTTTAAAGTGGTATTGTAATCGCCCTTTTCCAGGCGGGAGATAGCCGGTTGTTTGGTCCCTATAATTTTCGCCAGCTCTGTCTGGCTTATTTTAAGCTGGTTCCGCCGCTTAATCAGGCTACGTATCATGTCGTATCGGGGTTTTAAAGCCTCGTATTCCCGTCGTATTCCTGGCTTCTTCAGTAGTTCTGCTTCGAACTGTTCAAAATTGGTTGCTCTTTTATTTGCCATTTTTATGCCTGTCTTATGAATATCAGCTTTATTATATAACACTTATGTTATATTGTCAATAGCGTTTTATATAGTCATTCATGCGTTTTATCGCCAATTCTTTATCGCTTTTCGGCGTTTTCTCTCCCTTTTTTAAAATAGCGTGCAATAACACAAACTTCTGCCCGATATGCGTACAATAAAAGATGCGGTATAAGTCGGAACTATGTTTTATTCTCAATTCTCTAAGTCCGGATTTATCAATCTTCTTGATGTAAGGCATCCCGAGCTTTATATTGAACTCTCGTAAAAGCTTAAATACATGCAATATCTCTGCTATAGCCCCGTCCGGTTGCGCCAAGATAAAATCCTTAACCGGTTCATTCCCTTCCTCATCCATATAAAATATAATCTGCCAGTCCATACGCCTATCATACAATATTTGCTTATCTTACTTCTTCACCCTTCCCTGATAGGGTGTCAAAGAGGGGCGAAAGCCCCTCTTAAATAAAAAACCCCCTCTCAAACAAATTAAAAACGGGTATAAAAGGTAGTTGAGTTTGAGAGGGGTAGGGGTGAGTATAGTATAACTAGAATTTTATTCCGCCAGAAACAACTCCGGCTCTTTCCGCGCGCTTACCATCTTTTCAAAAAACGGCAGCGCCTCGTCGAACTCTTTACTGATGTTCTTTTTCGCGGCAGACGGGCAAATCCTGATACAGCGGAAACATCTCATGCATTTTGTGTAGTCTATCGTTGCGTAATCGTCGCTGTCGATGGCTCCCCAGGGGCATTCCCCGGCGCAGAGACCGCACTGCGTGCAGTCCTCCGTAGTGACAATATTTGTAAAGGTCGTAAGCGGGCCCATAGGTCCGGTGGGGTTGAACCCCTGTTTTATATAAGGGTAATCGCCTTTTACATACAGCGTGCCGCTGCTCGCTTGCGCAACGATTTTGATTGCTTGCCTTCCAAATTCCCTCGCTATGTCCAGTTCTTTCAGGTCCGGGCGCCCTCCGGCGATTTTTTTACTGAACGTGTGCTCCCCTATGAAAGCCGCGCCGGCTATCACGTTAAAGACGTGTTCTTCCAGCCTCACTTTAAGCTCTATCAGGGCGTCCTCGTAATCGCGGTTGCCGTAAACGACCAGGGCGATTGCCGGCGAGCCGCTGCCGTGAAGCCCGGAAAAGAAATCATCGATATGCTTCGGCAGCCTCCCGCCGTAGACCGGCAGACCTACTATCGCCAGTTCGTTCTTCATAAACGTATGTTTATACTCGCGCCGTGCCCCACACGTCGTCAGGTCGATTTTCTCAAACTTTATCCCTGTTCCTTCGGCAACGGCGATGGCGGTTTTCTCCGTGGTGCCGGTGGGACTAAAATAAATGGCATACACTTTTTTTACTCTCATCTTTACTTCTTCATAATAAGATTTGCTTCGTTTGATGATAGCATTTCCTGAAATTTGTATCAAAAATCAGATAGCAATCCCTTTAGCGACCTCCTCTTTTTCAAGCATGTTTGAATTTACATGAAATAAACGAATGATAGTGATTTTTGTCATATTTATTTTCCTTTTTAGTATGTTATAGTGAATAAAATAGAAACATTTCTATTTGGAGGACAATATGTATAAGAAGATAGTTATACCTCTGGATGGTTCTGATCTCGCGGAACAAGCGTTGGCTTATCTTAATGAGATCAAAAAAGATAATCCCCGGGTCATGCTGGTGTCGGTAACTGAACATATAGCCGGCCAGGTTCCGGCAAAAGAAATCTTTGAACCTTTTGTCTCCGAGCATGAGGTCGTCAAACCCCCGCCGCTATTTTATATGTTACCACCTGGTATGATTGTTCCCAGTTATGTCCCTGACATGACCATTGATTACGGAAGCCATGAAATACCCATTCCCGTGGGTAAAATGGCGGCGACTGCCGAGAACTATCTCCGCCGGATTGCAGAGGAGCTGGAGGAGCAAGGATTTAACGTCACCACGAATGTTCTCATCGGGAACCCAGCCGATGAAATTATCGGCTTTGCAGAAGAGCAAAAAGCTGATTTAATCGTGATGGCAAGTACGGGCAAGCCTGGTATCAAACGCTGGGATATGAGTAATATTGCCGAAAAAGTTATCAGAAACGCAAAAATATCAGTAATGCTCGTTAAACCCGCTCCTGGTTTTGTAGAGACAAAACGTAAACGCAAGGGTGTGCCTTCATAAACACCTTTGCTGTTTGTATTTTTCACCAGCCATTATGTTATAGTGATAACACAAGATAATTATTCGTATCTCCGGAGGACAAAGTGTATAAGAAAGTCGTCGTGCCCCTTGATGGTTCCAAAATCGCGGAGCTGGCTCTGCCCCACCTGGAAGTTATCGGCAAAGGTTGCAGCATCCCGGATGTACTGCTTATTTCCGTAACGGAAAAAATAAGTGGCATCGTTTCCCAGGGTGGGGCTAACGATCAATTCATCCCGGAAAGACCGGTAGACAAGAAAATGCCTGCCGTTGAAACTTCGCAGTGGGGTATTGTCTTTAGTACCTACGCCGCCGGAGTACAGAAGGTGCCGATGACGCTGGGCAAAATGGCCAGGACCGCCGCCGACTATCTATGCAAAATCGCTAAAGACCTCGAGAAAAAAGGCTTTAATGTCGTTGCCACTGTCCTCGTGGGGAATCCCGCCGAGCAAATCATCCGTTATGTAACTGAACAGTCCGCCGATTTAGTCATCATGGCCAGTACCGGCAAATCGGGTCTAAGCCGCTGGAACATGAGTAATATCACTAATAGGGTTATAAAGGAGTCCTGCGCCCCGGTACTGGTTGTTAAACCCGGCCCCGATTTTAAAGAGACCAAGCCCAAGCGCAAGGGCGTAGCTTTTTAAAATAAATCCGTACCTTTTACTTTCATAAAAAATTTAAGCCCCGATTTCACTCGGGGCTTATTTGTTGTTGCCTGTTTCCCTGCCTCTCCTATATCGAAAGTGCAGGCTCTATTCAGGTCAGGACTTGCCTGCCTCCCCGTCTCCCCACATTTGCCGGTTTTAGGGTTTTTTTAGATTATTTCTAGTCTTACTCTGGTCTGGGCTTTGGCGGCTTTCACTCTCAAGAGAGTGCGCATTGCCTGCGCTATCTGCCCCTGCTTGCC
>JAFGOC010000055.1 GCA_016926705.1 Dehalococcoidales bacterium
GCCTCCTCGACGGAGTAATGAATCAGGGGCTTATCCACCAGGGGGAGCATTTCCTTGGGCTGGGAACGGGTAACGGGGAGGAAACGCGTACCCCAACCGGCTGCCGTGATAACCGCTTTACGTAATTTCATGCCGTCCTCCTCTTATCATAAGCAAAAGCCGCGGCGCCGTAAACACCGGCCTCGTTGCCGAGCTTAGCCCCGACGATTTTAATATTCCGCGAGCTGATGGAAAAAGCCCTCTCGGCTACCATTTTCCTGCCCGGGGCAATGAGAATTTCACCAATTCCTGCCAGTCCACCGCCGATGACTATCATCTGCGGGTTAAAGATATTAGCGATATTCACCATGCCGACGCCCAGGTAGAAAGCCGCCCGTTCGATAACCTCTCGCGCCAGCTTATCGCCTTTTTGCGCCGCTACGCCGACCATTTCCGCCGAAAGTTTTTCTACATTTCCCGCGAGGCTGGACTTTTCACCCTTACGCAGGCGTTCCACAGCATCCGCAGCAACAGCCCGGCCGGAGGCATACATTTCCAGGCAGCCGGTATTGCCGCAGTCGCAGGGCAGGCCGCCCGCCTCGACGGTCATATGCCCCAGCTCCCCGGCGCCGCCATTGGCACCAAGGTACAGCTTACCATCGATAATGATACCACCACCGATGCCCGTCCCCAGCGTCAGCAGGACGAGGTCTTTAATGCCCTTCCCTGCCCCGTAACGCTGCTCGCCGAGAGCGGCGGCGGAAGCGTCGTTTAAAACATAAGTTATGACGCCAGTTTTTTCTTTAATAATATCCGCGAGCGGCAGTCCCGACCAGCCGGGGAGGCCGGGCGAAGGGGTCACCACGATGCCTTTCTCCGTATCGATGCCGCCGGCGCAGGCAATACTTATAGCTCCAAGTTGAGAAAATACTAAATTGTTATTTTCAAGAATATCCTGTATGGCACTATAAAGTCGTTCGACGACAGCGTCAACACCTTCACCTGCCAGGGTGGGGCGGGTATCTTTGGCCTGCATCTTGCCGTCGGCGCTAAAGAGGGCGGCCATGATTTTAGTGCCACCGATATCCACAGCGATTACCGGCGTATTCTTAGCTGGCATTATACTCCTTAAAACCCTTCCCTACTCAATGAATTAATTACTCAAGCGGAGACAGCGCCCCTAGCCCCAATCTCGGCGACAAGGACATCCAGCACGAGTTCGGGGTCGCCGTACTTACCGGTCTTTATAGCGATATCCGCTTCCAGCAGCTTGTGATAGACCTCGTTCAGGCGCGCCGGTGAGTATTTATCAGCCTGTGCCCAGGCCTTTTGCCAGGCAAAATTATTGGCCAGGTTGAGTCTGGTCTGAATCATTCCCCGCGAGACACCGCGGTCGCGCATGTCCCTGACCTGAAAGATTATCCTGGCCTGGCGCGCCAGCATCACCAGTATCTGCGCCGCGGTCATCCCCTGCTGGAAAAGCTGCTGGAGAAGCTCCTGCGCCAGACCCACTCTCGATTCCATGATGGCGTCGACCATAGAGAAGATACTGGCTTCACGGGCATGGCTGACCACCGCCCTAACATCCTCCTCCTCGATGGCGCGTTTGCCAACATAAAGCGCCAGCTTATCGATTTCATTAGCCAGCGTCCAGAGGTCATTGCCAACGAGACTGACGATAAGACTGACGGCCTTTTCCGAAATGCCGCTACCCTGCCCTGCCTGCGCCACCCGCTGTTTCACCCACCTTTTCAGTTCTTCCTGCTTAAGCATCGGGAACTTACGCACCTTGGCCAATGAAGCCAGCCCGAGCAGCAGCGGATTGGTTGATTTGACATCACCGCCGATGATTACCAGTTCGGTGAAGGGGGGCAGTTCTTTCATACTCTCGACCAGAGGCTGAAAGTCTTGCGAGGGGTCAGGAGAACGGGACGATTTCTTCTTTTTACCTTGGCCCTTCGGCTCAAACCTCTCCAGCAGGCCTTCGACGATGACCAGTCGCTTATCGGCGAGAAAGGGGACGGTCTCGCAGGCGGAGCGTAGCTGCTCCGGCGTGACCCTGGCGCCCTCAAGAACGGTGGTATTAGGCATGACGGAGGCGGGGTCGCCGATAGATTTTTTTATCTCTTCCAGCGCCTGGCGGAGGGTATAGTCATTTAAGCCGATGAGGATATGCAGCAATCTCTATTCTCCGTTGAATATTAGAGCCGGGTATTAATATGTAATTATAACATATAGAACCGGCGGTGATGTACCCGATTTGACAAAAAGTCGCTCATAGGGAATAATCGCAGAGAGAGTAAACAGTATACGATATATATCCCCGATAATATGAGAGGTGAGATACAATGCCGGACGAAACCGAAGAAGGCAATAAATACGACGAACTCAAGAAAATGGCCAATATAGCCACGGACCTGCAAATTTCAAATAAAATGAGAATCCAAGCCATCAACCTGCTGGGCGACATGGCCACCCACGAATCGCTCCTCGTTTTGCTGAACTTAGCGGCTAACGATAAACTGAATGTCGACGAGAGAGACCTCGCCATTAAAAGAGCCAGGGAAATCATTAAAAAAGGCCGCTGATATACCATCATCCGGGGCGGCCGGACCGCGGTCAAATGAGCATCAACATCGGCATCATCGGCTTGTCCCAGAGCGGCAAGACCACCGTTTTCAACGCCCTCACCAGCGGCAGAGTCCATGCGGACTCCCACGCAGGCGGTCTCGCTCCCCATATGGGCGCAGCCCACGTCCCCGAGCCGCGCCTCAAGGTACTGGCAGACCTGTTCCACACTCCCAAGGTAGTTTTTCCAGAGGCCAGGTATATAGACGTGGGGGCATCGGTGAAGTCACTGGTCGAGGACAAAGGCATCGGCGGGCAATTGCTCAACCAGCTAAGCGCCGTCGATACGCTGATAATCGTCATCCGCGCCTTTAAAGACGAAAGCATACCCCATCCGCAGGGCAGCCTGGACATCAAGAGGGACATCAACACACTCAATATGGAGCTCGTCTTCTCCGACCTGGCTATTCTGGAAAGAAGGCTGGAGAAGCTGGAGACCTCGATGAAAGCGGCCAAGCCCGGGGAACACCAGCATCTGCTGCAGGAAAAGGAAATCCTGCTGGGTTTCAAAAACGAGCTGCAAAACGATAAGCCGCTGCGGACGCTGAACATCGAGTCGGCCGCCGCCAGACTAATAGCCAATTACCAGTTCCTCACGGCTAAACCAGCGCTCATCGTAGTGAATATCGACGA
>JAFGOC010000056.1 GCA_016926705.1 Dehalococcoidales bacterium
GGGAGGGATTCGAACCCTCGTCCCCAGTTACCCAGGGAAAGCGCTTAGCAGGCGCCCGCACTAGGCCACTATGCGACCCCTCCCACGCTGAAAAAAGGATGTCAACAGTCAATTAATTATATTATAACCTGGGAAGATGCTCAATGATTAGTAGATAAATCAAAAGTTAAAAATCAAATCTCAAAGACACAGATTAAAAATAAAAGATGTTTTGATTATTTATTGCGCAATCAATGCCTATTAATTCATTTTTCATCTTTTATTTGTGTTTTTGATTTTTGAGGTTTGATATTTGATTTTCTTCTCGCCGCCCCGATTATCTCCCCCAGCCCCTTTATCCCTTCTTTTTCCATAAAGTCTATAATGCCTTCAAGCACGTCCAGTGAAGCCTGCGGATTGCCGTAAGTGGCGCTCCCCACCTGCACTGCGCTCGCCCCCGCCATGACGTATTCCAGCGCGTCCTCGCCGGTTGTAATTCCTCCGCACCCCACTACCGGTATCTTTACCGCCCCCGCCACCTCGTACACCAGTGCCAGCGCCAGCGGCTTGATGGCCGGACCGGACAGCCCGCCGGTAATATTCGCCATCACCGGGTGTCTTTTTACTATATCTATGGCCATGCCTTTATAGCTGTTGACCAGCGATATCGCGTCGGCGCCGGCGCTCTCTACCGCTTTTGCCACCCCGGCGATGTCCGCGGCGTTGGGTGTGAGTTTAACCATTACCGGAAGCGATGTTGCTTTGCGTACCGCTTTAGTCACCTCCGCCGCCATCGCCGCATCCGCCCCGAAAGCCGCTCCACCCGCCTTTACGTTGGGGCAGCTTACATTCACCTCGAGGCCGCTGACGCCTCTGGCCCCGTCCAGCAGCCGGGCGAGTTCGCTATATTCCTCTACCGTTTCCCCCGCAATGTTGACGATGACCGGAACTTTCCACGCCGCCCATACCGGCGCTTTCTCTTCTATCAGGGCCCTCACGCCGATGTTCTGCAGTCCTATCGAGTTGAGAACCCCGGAGGCTGTTTCTACCAGGCGCGGCTGGGGATTACCCTCCCGCGGCTCCAGCGTCGTCCCTTTGCAGACGATTGCACCCAGCTGCTGTATATCGAAGAGTTCTGCATACTCTGTGCCGTACCCGAATGTGCCGGAGGCGGTCATCACGGGGTTGGCTAGCAGCAGCCCTTTTTTGCTCTTCGGCGCTATCTGCACCGATAAGTCCGGCGTCATACTTACAGTTTCTCTTTTCTGGATTCTTGCACCAAGCTTAGCAGACTCTTTATTACGATGCAAGTAACCCGTTCTAAAAAAAGAATTGGGGGATTACCCTTAATCATTTCGGGTATAGGCATGGTGGTATTGAAGTAAGGACGACTGTATTTTTAAAACTGAAGGACGCATCATGACGGCAGTTTTAACGTTCACCCGCGAATCGTTGCTGGGTTTCAAAGCCCGACGCCTGCGTATTGCGGAGAATATCAGCCAGCAGGAAGTTGCCGATAAAGCCGGTGTTCCTGTTGAGTCTGTTGACCTCTTTGAACACAACCTGCCTCTGCCTCTGGATTATAAGCGCCGGATTCTCAAGGTATTGTGGTCCGGAAAAAACAAGAGGTGACGCTTATCGCGCCACCCCTTGGATTCAACAACTTCCGGTTTTTTACTTCGGCTTATTTTCTTTGATACTCCTTTTTATAATCGCCGATTTATTTTTTCCGTAAGTTGTTAGGCTATATTAACACTTCGCTGTTATTAGTGCAGGTTCACGTAGTTGCTTACCCTGGCGGGTATCGTCCGTTCGAATATCAGCACCGGGCCGTCGGCGGGTTTCATTTCCAGTGAGAAGTAATCGTAAGCACCGAGGGTAATGGTGCCTGTCGATGGTATCTCTACATCAAGCATGAACAGCTCCGTCGCATCAAGGATATTATCATCATTGACCCATGTCAATTTGGTTAGTGTCCAGTTCATCGACGGCACTATGTTATCGAAGTCGCTATAGGAGATTACCATTACGCTGACGTTCTCTGAAGTCGGATTGAAATCTACCGGATAACCGCCTGCCGGGATGCCCACGCAGAAATAGATGTTAGTGACTATGCCGGAATCCATTTTAGCGATGACATTGCCCTTGATTTGCAGCGCACTCATCGTTGTTTGCAGGCCGGAGTTCATGGCTTCCTTGGTCTTCTGCGATGAGAAAAGACCTGCCGAAAGCACCACGTAGGCGAACACCGAAGCCACGATGACGAACGCTATCAGAACAATGGCTGTTTCCAGGCCGGTGACACCCCTTTGTCTATCTTTTAGCCTCTTTACAAACTTCTTCCACATCTTATCGCCCTCCTCTTCTTTAAAGAGTTAGACCACTGCCCTTGCAGTGATGATCTATCTTTATTATTTTCTCCCGTTTTTTCTCTCGGTAGTGTCTTTAGAATAACAGCAGAGGGATAACTAACACATAAAAATCACGGGCTGTCATATAAACATTTCGTTACAGTTGAGGCAGTCCCGTATTGGGACTAAAGAAATTTGAATAATGGGAATAATGTAATGGGGAAAAGACTTGAAATAGCGGCCGGTTAACTTTTTAGCGCTGATATTCGGCAGGGGAAAGAGCCGTTGTGCGGCTCGCCTAGGTGTTCTTTGTCTTGATTAAGGCAGCACTTATGGCACGAGGGTTTTGTCCGGCAGGCTTCTTTGGCCAGGCGCACGAACAATGCATGATATTCATTGAATAGTCTGACATCGGCCGGCAGGTTTGCTGTGAAAAGCGCCTGGTAGGCGCCGTAGTTATTGTTGTGAGGTGCAAGCCCCAGCCGACTGATAATGCGGCGGGTGTAGGCGTCTATCACGAAAACGGGCTTATGTCCTGCATACAATATTATAGAATCGGCTGTTTCCTCACCGATGCCGTAAACACCCAGTAGTTGCTGGCGTATCTTTGCGATATTCTGTTTAAAAAGCCTGTCGAGGTCGTCGTCATAATTTTCTCCCAGCCACTCCACCAGGGCCTTCAGCTTGCGTGCTTTGGTATTGTAATAGCCGCAGGGATGAATCAGCGCCGCCAGTTTTTCCTGCGGCATCCGGCGTAAAAACGACGGCGTAAGGGCTCCGGCTTGTTTGAGGTTTCCAATGGCTTTCTCGACGTTTGTCCAGGCGGCCGATTGCGTTAATATGGCGCCGGTGATGACCTCGAAGGGCTCTTCGGCGGGCCACCAGTGCTGCGGACCGTATTCGTCATACAGATGCCGGTAAATATGCAGCAGGGCCCGCTTTATTTCTTTTTCATCCATGCAGGCGTCCTGGCGTTTTTTACCGCGTCGATATCCGGTATAAACGGTTTAATATCGATTACCGGCGTCCCGTCTATCGCGTCCAGCCCCTGGACCTTTAAGACGTTTTCACGGTGCTCCAGCAATTTCACGATGGTTTTTCCCAGCGGATTAGGACGGTCCGGGGAACGACTGGCAAAGACGCCCACCTGCCCGGGTTCTACCCGGAACCTCGGCTGCACTTTCAGGGGGAACGGCAGATGCGACCTGTGCATGTAAAAGATAATAATAAGATGAGAAAAGTCCTCGATATCATCCAGGCCTCCGGCAAGGGCCGGGTCCAGGACAATTTCAGAGATGATGTCTTCGGTGTTATGCCGGTGGCGCTTTTTAATCTCGTTGTGTACCGTCCCGATGGCTTTGAACCTGATTTCAGGCAAGTTCTCACTCATTTCTCACCAGTATTACCCTTCCTGAAAGTAAAAAGGAGACCGGTATTATCAACGGCCTCCATGGTTGCCTGTCTCTATGTCAGCGGCGTCAGCGTGAGCAGCTTCTTGGCTATCCCAGGGTACTTGGCTATAAACACCAGCTCGTCTTCTACCAGTGGTTTCTGTGATTCTACGTTAGCGAACCTCACCAGCTCCAGGATTTCGTTGGCTCTCTCCCGGCTGGGGAATTTAATAGGTACCGGCAGCTTGCTCATTACGTGGCTGAACCCCGATATACCGCCGTACTCTCCCGTGCTGATAGCCCGGCCGGTCTCGACTAACTCGGGGTCGCCCCGCCCCAGTTCCTCGTAGTTATATAACTCGTAGTTTTCCGGGTCTTTTAGCACGCCGTCGGCGTGTATGCCTGATTCGTGAGCGAAAGCGTTGACTCCTACGCCCGGCTGGTTGATGGGAATCGGTACGTCGAAAGCATAGCTCACAAATTTACATATTTTCCAGGCCATGTTCAGTTTTACCTTGCCGCCCAGCTTGTATTTCTCCTCCATGTCTTTTGACTTGAGGACCGCTAATATAATGGCTATGAGGTCGGCGTTGCCTGCCCTCTCGCCGATGCCGTTGATGGTGGTATTGATGTAGGCATCCTGCCCGCCGTCGATAACGCCCATCGCCCCTGCTATAGAGGTCCCCACCGCCATACCCAGGTCGTTGTGGCAGTGCAGTTCTATGGGCAGGCCGATTTTTTCTGCAAGCATACGTCCGTTGTTATAAATAGTAAAAGGATTATCGAACCCCAGCGTATCGCAGTAGCGTATTCTTACTGCGCCGTGTTCTTTTGCCGCCAGGCCGAATTCTATAAGGTAGTTTATATCGGTCCTAGACGCGTCCTCGGCGTTCACCCCAATCGACTCCGGGTCGTGGGCGCGGGCGGCGTCAACGGCGCTGGTCATGTCCTTGATAACATCTTTTCTTGTCTTCCTGCCCTGGAACTTGCCGTTTATCATCTGGTCGGACGTTGAGATGGAAAGATTCAGGTGTTTGATTTTCGGCACGTTGCGGTAAGCCGTTTCAACGTCACCGGGGATAGCTCTAATCCAACCGCCCAGCCGCAGCGGTTTGATAACGCCTATCTCAGCCAGTTCTATGTTGGCGTTAAGGTAGTTTATCTCGTGCCTGGTGGTTGGGAACCCGAATTCGGACTGGAAGACCCCCATCTCGTTGAGGTACATATTAATCATCGTCTTTTCCAGCTTGGCAAGACCCAGCCTGGCGGTCTGTACGCCGTCGCGGTTGGTAACATCTATTAAATATATTTTAGACATGTGAACCTCCCCTCCGGGCAACTATCCTCGCGCTATAGTCGCAATTCTATGATATCATACGGTAATCATCAAGGACAATCAAATGTACGATTTACCGCAAAACGGTACAACTGTAACGCCTCACGCGGGGTACGCTAGGGACTTGCTCTGCGGATTTTCCTGCCCGTTAACCTCCGGTACGCTGTTTCGATAAGAAAAGATAAAGCCAGCATTATAATAAGCACCAGAAGTTCCGATGGAGCGGTGGTTGCTCTCTGGATGATCAATATTACGAGTGCTGCCAGACAGATAACTGCTCCGAGTAGTGATACCCATCTCCGCGAGTGAGTCTTTACTGACAGCTTAACATTTGCGGCGTTGACCGCCGCGAAGATAAGTAGAAAACCTGAACTGCCCATCGTTGAAATACGCGATAAGTCGAATAGGTTGGCTATTAAAAGCGTCAGAGCTGATGTTATCAGCAGCCCCTCGATGGGGCGTCGCCATACCTTTCTATCCAGGCTTTTCGGTAATTCGCCTTCCTTGGCGATTATATAGCTGACCTGGGCTGTTCCATAAAGGGTAGCATTGATTGCCGAGGCGGTCGATAGTAGCGCGGCGACGGCAATCATGATAAAACCCGCCGACCCCAGAAAGGGTCGGGCCGCTTCGGCAAGGGCGTAGTCCTCGGCGCCTACGATACGGTCGATTGATAGATTACCGACTGTTACCAGGGAAATCACCACGTACAGGGCAATAACGAAGATGACCGCGGTGAAGTACGCCCGGGGCAGCGTGCAGCGCGGATTACGCACGTTCTCGGCGGTGTTGGCAATTAGCTCGAAGCCTTCATACGCCAGAAAGATGACCATGCCTCCGGCGACTAACTGTAAGGGACTGCTCCATGCTGAAGGAGATATATAAGGCGTTTGTATACTCCAGAGCCCCGCCCCCAGGAAGACTAAAAGTATCAGGATTTTGGACGCTACTATGAAATTTTCTGACCGGCCGACGACGCGGGAGCCCAGGATATTTAAGAATGTGAAAAGAATCACCACCCCGCTGATAAAAATATGTCGCCAGAAGGGCTGTGATGCCTCCGGGAAAAAACTGGCGCCGTAGCTTCCGAATGCGTAAGCATAAAGTGAAAGCATGACAATATAGCTAAGCCAGAGCAGTATATTCATGCCGCCTGTAAAAATCCCCGGCCCGAATGCCTGGTTCAGGAACTCAACGGTTCCGCCGCGTCTGGGGTATATCACGGATAGTTTGGCGTAGGAATAGGCAGTCAGTAACGCTACCATTCCGGAAATGAGAAAAGCCAGCGGCGTGCCCCCACCCGCCATTTGCACCGCCAGCCCGAGGACGGCAAAAATCCCCCCTCCCACCATCCCCCCGATGCCGATGGCTACC
>JAFGOC010000057.1 GCA_016926705.1 Dehalococcoidales bacterium
ACTGGGCGTTGATGTTATCGAGGCGGGCTTTCCCGTCACTTCCCCCGGTGATTTTGAAGCCGTAAAACTAATCGCAGAGGAAATCCGCGCGCCTTCAATCTGCGTGCTGACCCATGCTAATCTCAAGGCTATTGATGACAGCTGGGAAGCGGTCAAAGGGGCTTCTAACCCCCGTATCCACATCGTCCTCTCGTCGTCGGATATACACCTGTTTTACCAGCTGCGCAAGAGCCGCGAGCAGATTCTCCAGATGTCCTGCGATACGGTTGCTCACGCCCGTAAATACACGGATAATATCGAGTTTTCCGCAATGGATGCCTCACGCACCGAGCCGGCTTTTATCCATCAGCTTTTAAAAGCAGTCATCGATGTCGGCGCTTCCACGGTAAATATCCCGGATACGGTCGGCTACGCCATGCCCCGCCAGTTTGGCGAGCTTATCGAGGGGGTCTTTAAAAGCGTCCCCAATATCAACAACGCCGTCGTGAGCGTACACTGCCATAACGACCTCGGTCTGGCAGTTGCCAATAGCCTGGAGGCTATCAGGCAGGGCGCCCGGCAGGTTGAGGCTACGGTCAACGGCATCGGTGAGCGGGCCGGCAATGCCGCGCTGGAAGAAATTGTCATGGCAATTAAGACCCGTGCCGATTTCTTTAACCTGGAGACCAATGTTGATACCAAACAGATTTACCGGACGAGCCGCCTGGTCTCCGACCTCACCGGGTTTCACGTTCAGCCTAACAAGGCTATCGTCGGCGGTAATGCCTTCCGTCATTCTTCCGGCTTGCATATCGATGGTATGCTTAAAAAATCGTCCACCTTTGAAATCATGGACCCGCGTTCCGTCGGTATCCCGTCGAGCAGCCTGGTGCTGGGCAAGACCAGCGGCCGCCATGCCTTCCGGGAGCGCCTTTCCGAGCTGGGCTACACGCTGAAAGATGAAGACCTGAACAAGGCTTTTGCCGCCTTCAAAGAGCTGGCGGACAAGAAGAAGGATATCACCGACCGCGATATAGAGTCGCTGGTGGCGGAAGAGCAGCGTACTATTTCCGAGGAGTACCACCTTGACCGCGTGCAGGTGACCAGCGGCGACCAGGGACTTCCCATGGCGGGTGTCAGGCTTATCGGCCCGGAGGGCAAGACGATTATCGAGGGTTCTTCTCTCGGCACCGGCCCCGTCGATGCTGTTTACAAGGCCATCAATCTCTGCGTTAAGGTGCCCAACACACTTACCGAGTTCTCGGTAAAGTCGGTCACCGAGGGTATCGACGCCATCGGCGAGGTGTTAATCAGGATTGAGAGCGACGGCATCACTTACACCGGCCGCGGCGCGGACACGGATATTATAGTCTCCAGCGCCAAGGCTTATATCAATGCTTTAAATCGATTGCTTTCAGCCAATAAGAAAAAGGCGGTAAAAGAATGAACGTTGACCTGGAGATGGTATTAAGGCTGCTGTTAGCCACTTTCCTTGGCGCGGTTATTGGCCTGCAGCGGCAGTTATCGGGCAAAGAGGCTGGCTTGAGGACTAACATACTTATCTGCCTTGGCTCGGCTTTATTTACCGTGCTGTCTATTTACGCCTTTCCCGGCAGCGACCCTGCCCGGATAGCGGGTGGCGTGGCGGCTGGCATCGGGTTCATCGGTGCAGGCGTTATATTGCATCGTAACGGCGGCGAGGTAAGCGGTCTTACCACGGCCGCCACCATCTGGGCGGTGGCTGGTATTGGCATGGCGTCCGGTGCCGGGTTATACTACATTGCACCGGCGGCTACTGTTTTAGTGTCGGTTATCTTGATGCTTCCTCATATTAAGAAGCGTATTGGTAAATAGCTGACTAATTGATTAATATAGATGCATAAACCAGGAGAAATATCGTGAATCTAGCGGAAAAAATACTGGCGGCCCATGCCGGTAAAAATGAAGTTGCCCCGGGCGAGTTTATCAGCGCCGCGGTGGATATGGTTTTGTCCAATGATATCACGGCGCCTATTGCCATTAAGGAGTTTTACCGGCTCGGGGTCTCGAGGGTCTTCGACCCTTCAAAAATCGTCATGGTGGCTGACCATTTCGTGCCGAACAAGGACATCCCCTCTGCCGAGCAGGCTAAGCAGATGCGCGAGTTCTGCCTCGAGCAGGGGGTAAAATTTTTCGATGTAGGCGAGATGGGCATCGAGCATGTCCTCCTGCCGGAGCAGGGCCTGGTGCTTCCCGGCGATGTCGTCATCGGGGCGGACTCTCATAGCTGCACCTATGGCGCGCTGGGCGCTTTTGCCACCGGCATGGGCTCGACGGATATCGCCGTTGCTATGGCTACCGGAGATATCTGGATGAAGGTCCCGCCCACCATTAAGTTTGTTTATCACGGCGCCCTTGGCAAGTGGGTAGGGGGTAAAGACCTTATCCTTTATACTATCGGCGAAATCGGCGTCGACGGCGCCTTATATGCCGCCATGGAGTTCACCGGCGAGGCTATCGATGAGCTTTCCATGGATGGACGCTTTACCATGGCTAATATGGCAATCGAGGCCGGCGGCAAGGCCGGACTGTTCCACGTAGACAACAAGACGCAGCTTTACATAAAGTCTAGAGCCAATCGAGACTACCTCGTCTATGAGCCGGATATAGATGCTGTCTATGATAAGGTAATCGAATATGATGTTACCTCTATCGAGCCGCAGGTGTCGCTGCCGCATTCGCCGGCCAATGCCAGGCCGGTAAGCCAGGTGAAAAACGTGAAAATCGACCAGGCCGTTATCGGGAGCTGTACCAACGGCCGTATCGAGGACCTGCGCCTGGCCGCCCAGGTACTTAAAAGGCACAAGGTACACCGCGGTGTACGCTGTATAATTATACCCGGCACCCAGCAGGTCTATCTGGAGGCTTTGAACGAAGGCCTGATTGAAATATTCATCAGGGCGGGAGCGGCGGTCAGCACGCCGACCTGCGGGCCCTGCCTCGGCGGGCATATGGGCGTCCTGGCTGGAGGCGAGCGCTGCGTCTCCACCACTAACCGTAACTTTGTCGGCCGCATGGGCAGCACCAAGTCGGAGGTCTATCTGGCCAATCCAGCCGTTGCCGCCGCCAGCGCCGTAGCCGGTATGATTGTCAGCCCCGATGAGGTTATGAAGTGACGAATGTGATTATGAGACAATATCGAGCTTCCGATTACGCTGCCTGTATCGCTCTTTATAAAGAGCTGGCGCAACGCCACGCGGAAGTATATGAAGACCCGACGATTGCTGCTCACGACTTCAAACAGGTATTCGATGAATATCTCGGCAGGAGCGACCGCCGCGGCACATGGGTGGCCGTAATGGATGACCGTGTTGTGGGTATTATAGGCTTGCTTGACAGGACCGGTGAAAAAGGCGTATGCGAGATTGAACCGATGGTGGTTTCAACCGACTCTCGCGGCGAAGGAATAGGCTCAAAGCTGGTGGCGTACGTTAAAGAGGAGACTAAAAAGAAAGGCTACCGGTTCTTTACGGTTAGGCCAGAACTACGCAATGAGCAAGCTTTTAAGTTTTACGTGAAGCTGGGATTCAATCTTGTCGGCGGTGTCGAGCTTTTTCAGGACCTGTCACCGGAACTGGGTCGAACATGGAAATCCGGGATTGAAATCCTCGGGCAGAAGTTAAGATACTAGATATTCTATCCCCCATTCTCAAAGGGGGGTAAAAGTGGTTTGTTACTCGTTGCTTAAAACTTGATGCTTAGCTTATAAGGAGTTGCTATGAAGCTGAAAGGCAAGGTATTTAAATACGGTGCTGATGTCAATACGGACGTCATTATCCCCGCCCGCTACCTCAATGTGTCCGAACCCGCCGAGCTTGCCCGGCACGCCATGGAGGATATTGACGCCGACTTCGTGAAAAAGGTCAGGCCCGGCGATATCATCATGGCTACCACCAACTTCGGCTGCGGCTCGTCCCGGGAACACGCCCCGCTGGCTATCAAGGCGTCCGGCGTCTCCTGTGTGATTGCCCACAGCTTCGCCCGCATCTTCTTCCGCAACGCCATCAACATCGGCCTGCCTCTATTGGAATGCGCCGGGGCCGTAGAAAACACATCTTCCGGCGATGTGCTGGAAGTCGACCTGGAAAAAGGCAAAATCAGGAACCTGTCCAGCGGCAAGACATTTACTGCGAAACCCTATCCTGATTTCATGTCCCGATTAATCGCCGACGGGGGCCTGGTTGAGTACACCAGGCAGCGACTGGCCCATACGTAAATACAGGATTATTCAGGAGGACTTAAGTGGACTTTAATATAGTTGTTTTACCCGGTGATGGCGTCGGCCCGGAGGTTATCGACGAGACTTTAAAGGTGCTGAAGGCTATCGGCAGGAGGTTCGGACACAGGTTCGATATCGATAGTCGGCTGGTAGGCGGCGCCGCCATCGACGCCGAGGGCGCGGCTGTTTCCAAAGCCACGTTGAAGCTGTGCAAAAAAGCCGATGCCGTGTTATTGGGCGCGGTCGGCGGCCCTAAGTGGGACGACCCCCTGGCCAAAGTCCGCCCCGAGGATGGCCTGCTGGAGCTGCGCAAAAGCCTGGCGCTTTTCGCCAACCTGCGCCCGGTGAAGGTGCACCCCGTGCTCGTGAACTCCACCAACCTCAAGCCGGAGGTAATAAAGGGGGTGGACTTCATCTTCGTGCGCGAGCTAACCGGCGGGCTTTATTTCGGCAAACCCAAGAAACGCTGGCAGACGGATTCCGGACGCAAGGCCGTCGACTCCATGCTGTATTCGGAGCAGGAAATCGACCGCATTGTCAGGGTCGGCTTTGAGCTGGCGCGTCGCCGCCAGAAAAAGCTTATCTCGGTGGATAAAGCCAACGTGCTTGAGTCCTCCCGATTGTGGCGGCAGGTAACACAGGAAGTTGCTAAGGACTATCCCGATGTCTTGCTGGAGCACATGCTCGTGGACGCCTGTTCCATGCGTATCATCCAGAACCCGAGATATCTCGATGTGCTGGTGACGGAAAACACCTTCGGCGATATCCTCACCGACGAGGCTTCGATGCTGGCGGGCTCGATGGGCATGCTGCCTTCGGCCAGTATTGCCGGGGTGCCGCAGACCGGCGTCAGGATATTCGGCCTCTATGAGCCGATTCACGGCAGCGCGCCGCGGCGTGCCGGGCAGAATCTGGCCAACCCCATCGCCACCATACTAAGCGCCGCCATGATGCTGCGTTACTCCTTCGCTCTGGAAAAGGAAGCGGACGTTGTTGAAAAGGCGGTCGAAGATGCCCTGAATGAAGGCTATCGTACCTATGATATAATGAGTGAAGGTAAGACCAGGTGTGGCACAAAAGAGATGGGCGATATTATCGCCGGCAAGGTTGGAGGGTCATAATTGGCTAAAGTAGAAATATACGATACTACTTTGAGGGACGGCGCCCAGAGCGAGGGCATATCCTTTTCCGTGGTGGACAAGCTGCATATCGCCAAGAAGCTGGACGAGCTGGGCATCCATTACATTGAGGGCGGCTGGCCCGGTGCCAATCCCAAGGACGCCGAGTTCTATAACCGGTTGCATGAACTGAAACTTAAGCATGCTAAAATAGTAGCTTTCGGCAGCACGCGGCGTGCCAACGTAAAAGCGGAAGAAGATAACTTTCTGTCGGTGTTGGTTAAGTCCGGAGCGAAGATAGCAACCATCGTCGGCAAAGGGTCAGACCTGCACGTTATCAACGTCCTGAAAACAACGCTTGAAGAGAACCTTAAAATGATAGCGGATTCCATCCGTTATCTAAAGAAAAAAGGGCTTAGCGTTTTCTGGGATGTCGAGCATTATTTTGACGGGTTCAAGCATAACCCGGAGTACTCGTTAAAGACGCTGGAGGTAGCGGCCAAAGCGGGGGTTGATTGCCTGGTGCTCTGCGATACTAACGGCGGCGCTCTGCCCGACGAGGTAACTAAAGCTGTTAAGGCAGCCGCTAGAGTAACGAAGGTGCCGCTGGGAATTCATTGCCACAATGATGGTGGACTGGCGGTAGCCAATACGCTGGCGGCGGTCGTGGCGGGAGCAACCCACGTGCAGGGAACGATAAACGGACTCGGTGAGCGCTGCGGCAATGCCGACCTCTGTACGATAATACCCGCCCTCAAGCTTAAAATGGGTGTGGACTGCATCAGCGATGCCCAGTTAGCTTCATTGGCAGAAGTATCGCATTACGTCAGCGAACTGGCCAATATCGCCCCCGACCCCTTTGCCCCTTATGTTGGCGCCAGCGCCTTCAGTCATAAGGCCGGCTATCACATGGACGGCGTTAAGAAATGGCCGGATGCCTACCAGCATATCGACCCTGCTAGAGTGGGTAACCAACAGCGGACGGTGGTCTCCGACCAGTCCGGCAAGGGTAATATTATTGCCAAGGCGAAAGAGCTAGGCATCGATATATCCGGTTCGGATAAGGAAGTTAAGGAGCTGATAGGGCAGGTAAAACGACTCGAGAGTCTTGGCTTCCAGTACGACAATGCCGAGGCTTCGTTTGAACTTCTGCTCCAGAAAGCCAAACCCGATTATAAACCCCCATTCGAGCTCGTGGACTTTATGGTCGTGGTGGAAAGCCGCCGGCGTCTCTCCACGCGCAAGTCCGCGGAGGCGATGTTGTCGGAGGCCATGGTTAAGGTGAAGGTAGACGGCAAGATAATCCATGAGGCGGCGGAAGGCGACGGCCCGGTGAATGCCCTCGACCTTGCCCTGCGCAAGGCTCTCCTGAAGTTCTATCCCAGCCTGAAAAAGGTAAAGCTGGTGGACTACAAGGTGCGCATCCTTGAAGAAAGCACTGGCACGGAAAGCCAGGTGCGTGTGCTTATCGAGTCCAGCGACGGCGTAAATGGGTGGCGCACAGTCGGCGGCTCCACCAACATCATCGAAGCTAGCTGGCTGGCTCTCGCCGATGGTCTTGAGTGGTGGTTATTGAAACATAATAAGTAGGTAGCTATCGTGAAATTATCTTTTTACCAATATTTGCCACTGCTTTTTGCAGCGAGGACGAAAAGAATACCGGGTACCAGATAAGGCAGCCCTAGGATAGCGAAAAATGTGACAGTATATAAAATCAGTTCCGATACAGGGTTTATCGCTGGTATTAAAAAATATCTTGTAGCAATAAATACTAACCATATTACGGCGATAACAATTAACGTTATCCCACCGCCAAAAGACCATTTCCAGCTGATAAATAAGCCTACCAGAAGCGGCAACGTATAAATAAAAGCAAATGCAATTGCCGGCATAAGAGCTTCCCAGCTTGGCCCGCCTTCAGTATTAAATATCCCCCATATACATATTTCAACTATGCCGAGTATCCCGATAATAAGTCCGGCTCGTCGTAGGGTTACTTCGCGTCTGCCGATTTCTTTTACCATTTTTATCCCTAATCAGATATCGTCAAATTAATTCAACTAATTATATTATGTCTTTTCGCCTGGTTCAACATATAGTATAATATTTATTGAGACTGAATTATCATTGGTAGTCCGGAGGTCCGATATGGGTGAGATAAAGACCGCAGCGGAGATAGCCAGGGAAAAACTGGCCCAAATCGGTGAGCCCACGGAAGAAGAACGGCTCAAGTGGAAATACGGCTCGGTGGGTGAAAAACTGGCTGCTGTTTATCTAAAAGAAAACGTCAATCTGGTGAATGAACTGCAGAAATATAATGAAAAAGCCAGCCAGGTAATTATATCGGGCGTGAATGACATCCTTTTACGAAACATAAGTTTGCCCCGCAACGAATCTGCCCGGCGTATTAATAAGAAGGCTATGGACGGCATAAAAAGCCTGAAAGAGGATAAAATCGCCGTGGAAAATGTGTTCAGTAAGATACGGCAGGTCCTCGACCATTATACGCAGGAGGGTGCCAGGCAAAAGAAGCAAGCCTATGAATCGCTGAAGGCGGAATTTGAAGAAAAACTACAGGAAGCCGTCAGGAAGCAGACCGGCGTGGATGCCAAGTTGAATATAGACGTGGAAACACAGCCCCAGTTTCAGGATGAATGGCAGAGAATGCAGGCGCAGATGGAAGGGCAATATTTGAACCTCCTGGAAGAATATAAAAAGGAACTGGCGGCTATCAAGTAGGAAATGGATACTGAAAGCGAAAGAATCGAATATGCGGCCCGCCACACAGAGATAATACGGTATCCCCGGCAGCACCTGGCTACCTTCGGGGTGACCAATATATATTATTATCTGCTTACGGAGCCCACCTACTCCGAGATATCCAATGACACCAATGAAACAGTCATCCGGGAGGGCAGGGTAATCGCCGAAAGGCCGAAAATTGTCACGCCTTATTACCTGACTCACCTCGAGGGCTTTAGCTATGATGCCCGGCAGTATTTCCAGAAGCTGCTGATGATGCACGGCCCCAACGCCCCCGGACTCTTTTATACTTATAAGAACGAGTCTAAAGGTCTGAATATTGTATCCGATAAACTTCCGGCGATGATTGAAAAGCTGACCGGTGAAATCGATAAGAAAGACGACCCGCTGGCGACGATTATCAAGGGGCAGGATGACCTGTGGGATGTCTCGCTGCTTAAGTTCATCTATGAAATCACCAGTCGGTCGGTGCATAACAATGTGATGCAGATGGGGTCGATGGGGATGTTAGGTGCCAGCCAGGGCGGGATACCGGTGGGGGTGAGGCAGAGCATCGAGGACATGTTCCAGCAGGCCTGGCGCGGCGAGATAAGAGCCTACGAGCTTGAGCAGGAACTTAACCGCTGGGGCGTCTTCGAAGAGTACCAGGACAGGTTCTTCTCCCTGGTCAAGGGCAGGAAATAATTCTGAAAGATAAAAGTGGATATATCGGTTATTAAAGCGCGCGACCTTTCCGAGGCATGGTTCCTTTGCTTAAATGAGACCCTCGAAAAGGGGCGCGAGTATAAAATCGACCGCGGGAGTTACGCCGGTCAGAAGCGTAAAGAGCTCGACCTTGTCGTATTAGAGATAATCTACCCGGGCACACGGCCGCTGGTACCCGATGTGCCGCAGGGCGTGCCTCCTCCAAGCACTATGGAGTATGTTGAGGACTATCTGCCTTACCTGATGACGGCACACAAGAAAGAAGGAGAGCAGTACACCTACGGGCAGTACCTGGAAAAGCAGATTGCCAAGGTCATCAAGATTTATAAAGAAGACGGCTATAATACCAACCAGGCTTACATGGCGGTGGGTGATGAAAAATCGATAGACTTACCGGACCCGCCGTGCTTGAGGATGATAGATACCAGGATACGCGACGGCAGGCTGAACTTTATCGTGTATTTCCGGTCGTGGGACCTCTGGGCGGGCTTTCCCTCAAACCTGGCTGCGATTCAACTGTTAAAACAATATATGTCCAGCGAGATAGGGGTAGAAGATGGTGAGCTGGCAGCGATGAGCAAGGGACTGCACCTTTACGATTACGCCTGGGAGCTGGCCAGGGCGGTGGTGAGGAAAGGGCAAATGGAAATGCCGATGCAATAGAGGGGAGCTAGATGAACTATATAGAATCAGTTGCAGACATGATAAAAGAGGCTAAGAAGGTGGTTGTCTTTACCGGGGCGGGGTTCAGCACGGAGTCCGATATCCCGGATTTCCGAGGACCGCAGGGAATCTGGAGCAAGTTCGACCCCGATGAATTAAACCTGCCCAACTTCCTGCGTAGCGAGGAAATAAGGGAAAAATACTGGCAGGTGCACCGGCTTTTCTGGGAGGCGGTGAAAGATGCGAAACCCAACAGCGGACATTACGCTGTCACCGAGCTGCATAATATGGGTAAACTGGACTGTGTGATAACGCAGAACACGGATGGTCTGCACCAGAAGTCCGGCACGCCGGATGAGAAAATGCTGGAGCTTCACGGCACGATGCACTGGGTTGACTGCCTGGAGTGCAGGAAGCGGTACCCCAGGGACTACGCTCATGAAAAGATGCTGGCCGGGGAGAAGGTGCCCCGCTGCGGCGACTGTAACGGTATTTTAAAGCCGGCGACGGTAGCTTACGGCCAGTCGATGCCGGAAAGGGAAACGAGGGAGGCGGGGGAGAGGTCGGCCTCCTGCGACCTTTTCCTGGCGGCGGGGTCGTCGCTGGTGGTCTATCCCGCGGCGCAGATGCCGCTGCTGGCAAAGCGGGGCGGCGCCCGGCTGGTCATACTGAACCTCATGGAAACGCCCCATGACCACCATGCCGATATGGTCATTAATGAAAAAACGGGCGAAACACTGGCCAGAATTATAGCGAGAGCTAAAGAAAAAGCCTAGTCACGGATGATATTTTAGCTCTTCTTTTTTCGCGTTCAGCAGATATATTCATATACAATAGATTTTTTGTACTATCTTCGTTGCAGTCGCGATTGTTATGGAATATTTAGAATTATCTTCAAGTTATTTATCAAGGCTTTATTATTTTATTGTCAAAATAGCGGTGATTATAAATATAAAACAGATACAAAAAATTTTGGTGAAAGAATATGCCGAATCTCCAAATGCTCGCGGAACAGGCTAAAGGCAAACAGCTTGACCTGCTTGATAAAATCTGGATGAAGGTCAAGCCGGAAGACAAAGAAGACAAGATA
>JAFGOC010000058.1 GCA_016926705.1 Dehalococcoidales bacterium
GGGGGCTGGAGGGGTTTGCCTGTAAGGCTTAATTGGCGGTAGTCTATATATCCTACATAAATCAAACCCAGAGTCGCAATTAAAGCGATGATAATGCCGGCGCCTATACCGATGCCACCGCCGACATTGGTTGCCATGAAAATGATTACGCCTAAAAGTGCCAGTACACCGGCGACTAAAGTGCCCATCGCACGGTATTTCTGGTTGGCGAGGAAAGATATTCCGGCACCGAAAATGCTCATGATTAATGTTAAAATGCCCCAGTCATTCGTACCATTGGCCGAAGCACTAAAGCCGCCGGCGCTAACGGTTATCCACGGTAAGAAGACCATAATGAAGAGGACTACACTGACTACCAGGGTCGGTATATAGGGTTTGGTGGTGAACTTAATATCCAATTGTTACCTCCTTTTTTCTTTAAGATTATCTCTTGATACTATTAACCAGCAATACGTCCCTTTTTCAGATTTTATGAAGAAGGTGGCGGGGTGGGCGGATTAGACTTGGCGGGGGGCGCAGGTTTATCTGTCTGGATGAGCTTGCGATATTCCGTGTAGCCGAAGGCGATTATAGCCAGTGAGACAATAAGGTCAACAATCAGGCCGTACCCTGCCCCGGCTCCCTGAAGGCGCGACCAGTACACAGCGGTACCGATTATCGCCAGAATACCGGTTAAAATAACGCCGAGAGACCTGGTTCTTGGGGTGGCAATAAAAGATACGCCAATTCCTATTATGCTCATAATGAATACCAGAATGCCCCAGTCTCTAAAGCCGTTTTCGGTGTAGACATAACTACCCATATCGACTCTTAACCAGGGCAAAAAGATAAATATGAGGAGGATAATGCATGATATCAGACATAGTAAATAGGGTTTTGCTGTAAATTTAAGTTCCAAATAAACCTCCTTTTTATGAGGTATTCCGGAAAACACCGGTTCCGTAAATCACACTTATATTTCACCTCCTTCAATAAAGGCGGCTCTGCCATTTTTAAATAAAACCAATATTAGCAATATTGTAGGCTGTTGGCAAAAGGGTGTCAAGAAATATCATTTCTAAACAACAAAAATGTACTAAAAGTATTGACAAAAGCTAAATTTCGTATTATTATGCGCAAATAGCAATGACACAAAACGAAGTCAAGCCCAGATACATAAAAGGGCAGAAGGTGTTCATCAAGCCGGTCGATGAGCAGGGCGTAACGAGACGCGAATATAGCGTGAACGAGTATGCTGGCAAGGTGGGTGAGATATCCGATTATTACTACATCAGCCCGCGTAGCGAGCAGGTGTTCTTTATGTATCACGTGCGTGTGGGCAAGGAAAGAAAAGAAATTGTAGTTTACGAAGACGAACTGGAACCAGCGTTTTAGTAGGGGAGGCAGGAGGTTTTGCACCACGGGCTGCCGCGAGAATACGGCAGTTTTTTTATTGGTACTAAAAATCAAGATGTGGGGTATACTTGCCTTCAAATTGATAAAGCGTTATCCGATATTTAGATAATGTAGTATAATAACTGGATAGTTATCACTTGTTACAATTTCCTAAAAAAAATCGTGCGTACGGAGGCAATCATGGCCAGGGGCTACATGGGGAAAATACTCTGGGTAGATTTATCCAGCGGCGAGCTTAAGGATGAAATACTGGACGAGAATTTAGCCCGCCAGTTCATCGGGGGGTACGGCATCGGCGCCAGGATACTGTTCGACAGGATGAAGGCGGGGGCCGACCCGCTGGGACCGGAAAATATCCTGGGCTTTACCACCGGTCCGCTTACCGGAACCCCGGCGCTTGCCGGAACGCGATATACCGTGGTGGGGAAGTCGCCGCTGACCGGGGGGTGGGGGGACGCCAATTCCGGCGGGTGGTTCGGAGCGTTTTTAAAGTTCTCCGGCTACGATAATGTGTTCTTCAAAGGGATAGCAAAGAAGCCCGTTTATCTATTGATTAATAACGGCAAAGCCGAGCTTAAGGACGCCTCCCGTTTATGGGGCAAAGACACCTACGAAACGGAAGATATGATAAAGTCGGAGCACGGCAAGGACACGGTGGTTGCCTGCATCGGACCGGGGGGAGAAAAAATGGCCCGGATTGCGGGTATTGTGCATTTGAAGGGCAGCGTGGCGGCGCGCTCCGGACTGGGCGCCGTGATGGGGTCGAAGCGTCTCAAAGCGGTGGCTGTCAAAGGCAATATGAAGGTGCCCGTCGCCGATGAAGAGGGACTCAAGGAGACGAGGAAGAAATACCTGGCGGTAATGGGGGGTCATATAGACGTCCTGCGTAAATTCGGCACCACGTTCACGACCGTCCCCAGTATCGAGTCCGGCGATTCGCCGGTGAAGAACTGGGATGGTATAGCGGTAGAAGACTTCCCCGATGCTTCCCCCATCGGGGCGGAGGCGGTGGCGGAGAGGTCGCAAAAGCGCATCGCCTGCTACCAGTGCCCGGTGGGCTGCGAGGCGATTATGAAGGCCGGAAACGGAGAATATAAGTGGGAGGCGGGCTCCTACCGTCCCGAGTACGAAACAATTGTCATGCTGGGCAGCAACTGCCTGAACGATAATATCGAGTCGATTATCAAAGCCAACGACTTATGCAACCGCCTCGGCATAGACACCATTTCCGCCGGAGCGGTGATTGCCTTTGCGATGGAGTGCTACGAAAAGGGGATAATTACCAGGAAAGATACCGATGGCATCGAGCTGACCTGGGGAAACCACCAAGCGGTGGTCGCTTTAGCGGAGAAAATAGGCAAGCGGGAGGGCATCGGCGATATACTGGCGGACGGTGTAAAGATAGCGGCGCGGAAACTGGGCAAGGGGGCCGAAGAATGCGCCATGCATGTGGGCGGGCAGGAAGTGCCGGGACATAATCCCATCGCCACATCTGCGTTGACGGCGACGTATCTTACCAATGCCACCCCGGCAAGGCACACCCAGGGCTCCGAAGAGCACCATAATCCGGGACTGTTACCCGAGGTCAACCGGTCGCTGTATACGGGGAGGGGAGAGGCGCACGCCCGGGGGAGCAATTTCCAGCATGCGCTGATGTGCTCCGGATACTGCCTTTTCGTGAATTCGGCGTTCCCTACCGCCGACGTTATCGCCGATTTCATACGCCCGGTGACCGGCTGGGATGTCACCACGGACGACTTGGTAGAAACCGGGGAAAGAATCGAGAACATGCGGCAGGCATTCAATCTGCGGGAAGGCATCGACATATCTCAATTCAAGCTGGCCGGGCGACTGCTCGGCAAGCCGCCGCAGAAAGCGGGGCCCACCGCCGGCGTCACCGTCGATGAAGCCACGCTGGTAAAAGACTATATCAAGGCGATGGGGTGGGACGAAAAAACCGGCAGGCCAAGCAGGAAAAGGATGGAGGAGCTGGGGCTGGGGGACGTGGCTGAAGAGCTGGGGCTCTAGTTTCTCTGCAATTCACGCACGACCATTGCCGTTGGGATATAAAGGCCCCAGCTGCCTGACCTGTTCCGTCATCTCGTTGACGATGCCGGCAAAGCGGTCGCCCTCCGACGCGGAAACCCAGTCGAGACGCACCCTGCTTTCCTCAATGCCGAACTGGGCGAGCATTTTTTTGAGCAGGGGTATGCGGCGGGCGGTCTTCATATTACCTTCCAGGTAATGACATTCGCCGGGATGTCAGCCGCAGACAAGCACGCCGTCGGCCCCTTTCTGGAAGGCCTTGAGGATAAAGCCAGGCTCGACCCTGCCGGAGCACATCACCCGCACGATGCGTACGTTGGGAGCGTATTTCTTACGCGACGTACCGGCGAGGTCGGCGCCGGCGTAGGAACACCAGTTGCACAGGATGCCGACAATCTTAGGCTCGAAGCTCATACCAACACCCCCTCGATTTCGGACATAATCTGTTCCGTGGTAAAGTGCCGGCCGGTAATGGCGCCGCTGGGACAGGCCGCCACGCAGGTGCCGCAGCCCTTGCAGAGCGCCTCGTTGATGTGGGACACCTTCTTTTCCTCGTCGAAAGTAATGGCGTTATACGAACACAGGTCGTTGCATATTCTACAGCCGGAGCAGAGCTCTTCATCGACCACGGCGGTGGCCGATTCTATTTGCACGCTGCCTTTGCTAATCATGGAGAGGACCCTGGCCGCGGCGGCGGAGGCCTGGGCTACCGTGTCCGGGATGTCCTTGGGACCCTGGCAGCAGCCGGCGATGAAAACACCGTCCGTGGTCGTGGCAACGGGGTCGAGCTTGGGGTGCTTTTCCAGGAAGAAACCGTCCGCTTTGCGGCTCAAGGAGAAAGTCTTGGCCACGCTTTCCGCGTCGGCGCGGGGCTCCAGGGCGGTGCTCAAGACAACCATGTCCACGGGGAGCCGGCGCTTGCGCCGCACCAGCGTATCTTCGACGATGACCATCAGCTTGCCCTGTTCTTCGGGGGCTTCCGCCATGTCGGTTATCTCGCCGGCCTTGCCGCGGATGAAGTTCACCCCTTCCTCTTGAATTCGCTCGTAGAACTCCTCGTAGCCGGAGCCTGCGCAGCGCATGTCGATATACAGCTGATATACCGTCGCCTCCGGCACCTTCTCCCGCAGCAGGTGGGCAAACTTAAGCGAGTACATGCAGCAGACACGCGAGCAGTACTGGTGATAATTTTTATCGCGGCTGCCGATGCAGTGCAGGATGGCCACGCTTTGCGGCGGCGAGCCGTCTTTGAGCATGATTTTGCCGTCTGTAGGGCCGGAAGCGTTGCTCATACGCTCGAACTGGACGCCGGTAATAACGTTATCATACTGGCCATAGCCGAACTGCACCATTACCGACGGGTCGAAGGAGTCGAACCCGGTGGTAATGATGATATTGCCAACCTCTAACTCGGCAATCTTCTCCTTCTGGTTGAAGTCGATTGCCTTGGCTTCGCAGAACTTCTCGCAGGCCCGGCACTTGCCCTTGAGGAAGAAGGTGCAAACGGCGGGGTCGATGACGGGCACGTTGGGCACGGCCTGCGGGAAAGGAGTATAAATTGCCTTTCTCTTGCCGAGCCCGGCATCGAAGGCGTTATCGGTTTTCATGGGGCATTTTTCCTGGCAGGTGCCGCAGCCGGTGCACTTGGTAATATCAACGTAACGCGGCTTCTGCTTGACGGAGACCTTAAAGCTGCCGACGTAGCCGGAGACATCGGTGACTTCACTGTAAGTCATCAGCTCGATGTTTTTGTTTGACCTCACCGAGGCCATCTTCGGGGTCAGTATTCAAGCCGAACAGTCGAGGGTAGGGAAGGTCTTATCGAGACGGGCCATGTTGCCGCCGATGGAAGGCTCGCGCTCCACCAGATAGACCTGACGGCCGCCATCGGCAATTTCCAGGGCGGCCTGAATGCCGGCGATGCCCGCCCCCACAATGAGCGTGGCAGGATTGACAGGCACCTCCTTGGTCTCCAGCGGCTCGTGGAGGGCGACCCGCCGGACCGCCGCGCTGACCAGTGCCCTGGCTTTTTCGGTGGCCATGGCTTTATCGGTATGCACCCAGGCGCACTGCTCGCGGATATTGGCCATTTCAAAAAGGTAGGGGTTCAGTCCCGCTGCAGCCACGGTACGCCGGAAAGTGGGCTCGTGGAGGCGCGGTGAGCACGATGCCACTACCACGCGGTTGAGTCCCTTTTCTTTAATATCGTTCTTGATGATGTCCTGGCCGGGGTCGGAGCACATGAATTTGTAATCGCGAGCCACCGCTACATAAGGGAGTCCGCCGGCATATTCGGTGATTTTAGCCACGTCCACCGCGCCGGCGATATTGGCGCCGCAGTGGCAGATATAGACACCGATTTTACACTCCATAGGCCGCTCCTCAAACGTATTTTGCCAGGACTTTTTTAGCGGAAACGATACCTTTCTTGATACCGAGCTCATTTTCAGGGATTCCGAAGGCAAGCCCCATCAGCTGGGTGAAGAAGAAAACGGGCAGCCGGTAATCGGTCTTGAATTTTTTATTAACATGGCTCTGGTAGGCGTCGAGGTTGGTCTGGCACAGGGGGCAGACCGTAACAATGCAGTCGGCGCCGTTGCTCGAGGCCGATTCGAGGAGCTTGTGAGTGAGGTCGAGGGCGATGTCTTCCTCGGAAATAATCAGAGAGCCCCCGCAGCAGCGGGTCTTCAGAGAGAAACGCGTGGCCTCCCCGCCGATGCTGGCGATGAGCTTTTCCAGCGACTGCGGATCTTCGGGGTGGTCGAAGCCGAAGCCGGGTCGCACCACCTGGCAGCCGTAGTAGGGGGCTATCTTGAGTCCCTCCAGGGGCTTCTTGACCTTTTCTTTAATAGCTTCATAGCCGATGTCATTGATGATAATATCAAGGGTATGCCGCACCCTGACCGTGCCGTTGTACTTGAGTTCGCCGGCGGCCAGGGACTCATCCACCTGTTCTTTAAGCCTGGGATACTGCTTTAGATATTCATTGGTGCGGTTGAAAATAACGTAGCAGGCGCTGCACGGCGTGACCATGTCCAGCCCCGCTTTTTCCGCAAGGGCGAGGTCGCGCGTCGCCAGGCAAAAAGCCCCCAGCTCGTCAACCGAGCCGGAGGGTGTAGAACCGCAGCAGTTCCAGTCGTACAGTTCCTTTAGCTCGAAGTCCAGCACCTTGCTGACCGCGCGGGTCGACCAGTCGTAGGCCCTGGCACCGCCCTCGGAGGAACAGGAGCAACCGGGGAAATACGTATAGTATTTCAAATGCCGCCTCCCAGCGATTCGGACTTTTTAAGGATAGCTTTTAGCTGACTGCTTCCCGACGGGGACAGCTTTCTCGACCTTATGGACAGGCGGCCGTGCTTGAGCAGCGCGAAGGCCGTTGGAATCATCCGCCAGGCGCGCAGCGGATTAGTCGCCAGATAGAACCGGGTCATGAACCAGAGTTCGGGCAGGACGCCGAGATTGCAGAAGTGATTGAAAAGGCGGTACATGGTAGGGGTGACTGTTTTCGTGTGTACCAGGCCCTCCTTGATTGAGAGAGATTCGAAGGCATGCATCAGGCTCGTCTGGTGGATTCCCCTGGGGCAGCGCACGGTACACATATAACAGGAAAGGCAATACCACATGGCGTTGGAGGACAAGACCTCCTTCTTCATACCAGCCCGTGCCATAGCGATGAGTTCCGACGGCGTGTGGTCCATCTTATTAGCGTTGGGACAGGAGGCGGTGCAGGTGCCGCACTGGATGCACAGCTTAATACTTTCGCCGCCGGGGATGGTGCAAATCTCGTCCACGAATGTCCCGGTTTTTGTTTCCGCTGCCATTTATCTTTTTACATCTCCACGCAACGTCGATTTAAGTCCGGTTTTCCTGCGGGCATGCCTGGTCCTCATATTTTTAACGGCTGTCATGATGCTTCCGGCATCGAGATACCAGACCAGCGCCGCCGGAATTATAATAACCAGCACGACCAGTACCAGCGCCGTAATAAACCCCCACTCCGTCGTCACCGCTCGCCTCCCCCAATAAGCCCCACGAGGTTAATCTGAAAGGAGCAATCTCCATATTCAAGTTGAATCTTACATCTAAATACGGTATAGGGAGTCCGTCTGGTTGCCTAATTATACCCTTGCGGACTAGGTATTAACACCTATATATTTTCCTTTGTTATAAGTATAAACACCTAATTTACTATTTCGGGCATGTGTTATTATTGTATTGGGGGGAGTCCTTTACGGAGCAGGCGGAATCGTAGTATAATATATCACGTTATATCGGAATAAATTTCATCTTCCGGGCTACTTTTCATGAAGGTAATTTTAAGACTGCTGACCTATGTGCGGGGCTACTGGCACCTGCTGGTATGGGCATTCATCTGCCTGATTATCGCCACGGTGTTCGGCATAGCCATTCCCCGCATGCTGGGAGACGGCGTAGATACCGTTTTACGCAATGGCGAACGAAGCTTCGTCTGGATTGCCGCCGGTGTTGTCGTTGGCTCTGCTATCTTAAGGGGCCTGGCCGGGTACGGACAGCGCTTCCTTAATGAGGTAGTGGCGCAGCGGACCACCTATATCATCAGGAATGCTCTTTACGAGCGTATCCAGCGCTTGAGCTTTGCTTTTCACGACCGCAGCCAGACCGGTCAACTGATGTCCCGCGCCACCGTGGATGTCGAAGCCGTGCGCATGTTCTTCGCGATGGGTTTTCTCGGCATGTTTCAGGTGTTGATGATGATAGCGGCGGTATACGTGATGCTGATATTGATGGACTGGCGGCTGGCCCTTTTCACCCTCGCTTTTGTCATACCGGTGACCTGGCTTGGGTTTAACTTCGGCAGGGTTATCCGGCCGATATGGCTGAAGGTCCAGGCGATAATGGGCGTCATGGGCACGACGCTGGAGGAAGGCCTGGCCGGCATCAGCGTGGTGAAGGCGTTCTCACACGAGCAGGAAAACAACCGGGTATTTGCCGGGCAGGCTGCCGTTCTCTCCGACGAGCAGGTACATGCCGCCAAGGTAATGGCTATCAATATGCCGACCATGGTGCTGCTTTTTATGATACCGGTGGCGATTATTCTGTGGTACGGCGGCGGACAGGTAGTCGAGGGCAACATGACGATAGGCCAGGTGACCCAGTTCATCCTTTACGTGGGCATGCTGGTAATGCCGGTAAGACGACTTGGCTTTATGATAAATCTATATTCCAGAACGGTCTCCGCCGGCCAGCGCATCCTGGAAATACTGGATACCGAATCGGAGGTCGCTGAAAAGCCTGACGCCATCCGGCTGGGCAGGGTAGCCGGACAGGTTATATTCGATAATGTCAGTTTCGGATACAACAACATAAGCCCGGCGCTGAAGGATGTCAGCTTCGAGGTGAAACCGGGACAACTGGTAGCCCTGCTGGGAAGTTCCGGCAGCGGTAAAAGCACCATCGCCAGCCTGCTGGCCCGGTTCTATGATGTGACCAAGGGCAAAATATTGTTGGATGGCACCGATATCCGCGATGTCACCCTGGCGTCGCTGCGTAAGAACGTGGTTACCGCACAGCAGGATGTCTTCCTGTTTTCTGCCACGATTAAAGACAATATCGCCTACGGCGCCGTCGATGCCAGTATGAAGCAGATAACCGAGGTGACCAGGGCGGCTAACCTTCACGATTTCATCGTATCGCTGCCGGAGGGCTACAATACCTGGGTGGGCGAGCGCGGCGATACGCTATCCGGAGGTGAAAAGCAGCGGCTGTCCATCGCCCGCACACTGCTGGTCGACCCCAGTGTTTTGATACTGGACGACTCTACCGCCAGCGTTGACGCAGCCACCGAGCGGCTGATACGGCAGGCGCTGGACAAGCTCATCAAGGGCCGGACGACCTTTATCATCACGCACCGGCTGCCCATTATCCAGAATGCCGACCTGATTCTGGTGCTCCAGGACGGCCGGCTGGCGGAGAAAGGCACGCATAAAGAACTGATGGCCAAGGGCGGTCTTTATAAAGAGATGTACGAGACACAGCTCATGTTGAATAAAGAAGCGGAAGAACAGGCGGAGGAAATTTAATGTTTCACGGAGGGGGCGGTTTTCACGGCCACCACGGCGGACACGGCAGAGGCTTCGATTCCGACGAAGTGCTGGGCAAGGTATACGACAGCCGTGTAATCGGGAAGCTGCCCAAATACCTGGCGCCGGTCAAAGGCTGGATAGCCGTCGGGGGGGTAGGCATGCTTGCCCGGACGCTGGCCACACTGGCAGCCCCGTACCTGGTAAGCCTGGCCACTGATAGTATCGTAGGTGGGGAACTGGGCCGTTTGGCGATTATCGTTATCTTCTACGTGCTGGCGTCGTTATTTACCTGGGGCGGGCAGTACCTGGAAAGTGTTTACCTGGCTATCGCCGGTCAGGCGATTATATACCGCATGAGAACAGAGATGTTCGACCACTTGCAGAGGCTTTCCCTGACCTTCTTCGATACCCACCAGGTCGGCAGGCTGATGTCCCGCGTGCAAAACGACGTTTCCCAGATACAGGAACTCGTGACGCAGGGAATTTTAACGCTATTGACCAGTGTACTGACGCTGCTGGGTATCGCCATTATCATGATTACGATGAACCCCCGCCTGGCTTTGCTGACGCTGACAGTGATTCCGGTGATGATACTGGCGACGATGATATGGCAGAAGTTCGCCAGGCAGGCTTTTATCCGGGTGCGGCGGGCGATAGCCATAGTCAACTCCCAGCTTCAGGAGGACATGTCCGGCGTGAGGGTTATCCAGAGTCTTTCCCGCGAGGAAGAGAACATGGAGCAGTTCGACGAGGTAAACCGGGCCCACCTTGATGCCAACGTAACCGCCGTCAAGCTGGAGGCGCTGATGATGCCCATGGTCAACTTCTTCACCGGTATTTCTTTCGCCATCGTCATTATATACGGCGGATATCTGGTGCTTGACGGCATGATGACTATCGGCGTATTGATAGCCTTCCTGCTTTACGTCCAGCGCTTCTTCGAGCCGGTTCTGGAGCTTTCCATGCAGTACACGGAGCTCCAGCGCGCCATGGCCTCCGGGGCGCGCATTTTCGAGCTGCTGGAAATCGAACCGGACATCCGGGACAAACCGGGCGCCATCGAGCTGCCGCCGGTCAGCGGCGAGATAGTATTCAAGGACATGAGCTTTGGCTACGAGGAGGGGAAAAACGTCCTGCATAACATAAACCTGGCCATCAAGCCCGGTGAAACGGTGGCTATCGTGGGGCAAACGGGGTCGGGCAAGAGCAGCCTGGTAAGCCTCACGGCGCGCTTTTACGAGGTAACGGAGGGGGCGGTGACGGTTGACGGGCATGACGTGCGCTCGGTAACCCTGAAGTCGCTAAGAAAGCAAATCGGCATCGTGCCGCAGGACCCGATTCTCTGCTCCGGCACCATCGAGGAAAATATCAGGTACGGTCGGCTGGACGCCCCCCGTGAGCAGGTCGTGGAGGTGGCCAAAATGGTCGGCGCGCACCATTTCATAAGTCGACTGGACAGGGAATACGAAACGCCGGTGGGGCAGCGGGGACTGAATTTGAGCGCCGGCCAGCGGCAGCTTATTTGCCTGGCGCGCGCTATACTGGCCGACCCGCGGATTCTGATATTGGATGAAGCTACTTCAAACGTCGATACCAATACGGAGCATATCATGCAGCGGGCGCTTCGTAAACTGACCAGGGGGCGCACCTGCCTGACAATCGCGCACCGGCTGTCCACGGTTGTCAAAGCCGACCGCATTATCGTGCTGGACAAGGGGAGAATCGTCGAGGAAGGCTCGCACAAAGAGCTCCTTGCCAGGCAGGGACTTTACCACAAAATGTACCAGACCTTGAGCGCGCCGGGCATAGTGGTCTAACATTCACTTTTCCATTTATTTCCCCCTTTTATTTATCTAAAGTAACATTGACCTGAATTTTGGGGCGGTGGTACAATTATTGAACCACCGGGAAATCAAGCCATGTTTAAGGTTGTTGTTCCAATGTACGGACTCCGCCGCGAGATATCGGAGCTGCGCGAAGTAGAGGTAGAACTGCACGACGGCGCCGCGATGGCAGAGGTCATCGCCGCGATGCGGGCAAAGATTCCTTCTTTAGAGGGGCCGGTGCTGCGCCAAGGCGAAGACCGACTCGTAGAGCAGTATAAATTCAACATCAACGGCAAGTTTTACTTCGACGGGCAGGACTTCAAGCTGAATAAAGGTGACCGCATCGCGCTGCTGGTACCGATAACGGGTGGGTAATTTAGTAACCGTCATTGCTAGCCCTTCCGCAGAAGGGCGTGGCAATCTCTTTGATAGCTTATGTTATAGATTGGTTAAGGAGGTATTATGCCTGCACCAAAATCAACCGCTACCTACGAGGTTTTAAGTCCCTGGGCGGAGGCAGACCCCGTTCCGCTGAAAGGTCTGGCGCCGAGGCTTGATAAACTGGACGGCAAGAATATAGGCCTGCTGTGTAATAACAAGCGCGCCGCCCCGCTTATCCTTGATGCCGCGGAGAAGCTGCTGAAAAAGAAATTCCCTACTGCTAAGATAAGCCGGTTCTTTGCCCACTCTTTTTCCGTGTCATCGCTGGAGAAAAACAGGCAAGGGGAGTTCAATAAATGGCTCAAGGGGGTGGACGCGTTAATCGCCTCCGTGGGCGATTGAGGGGCATGCACCAAGTACCTTGTGTACGACGCTATTTATGTTGAAGGCAAAGGCAAGCCGACCGCTACTTTTGTCTTCGAGCACTTTGTCAATGACGCCATGTCGGCGGCCTCCAGTAAAGGAATGCCGGTCATCAGGGTAGTGCCGGAGTCTGTCGTTTCCGAGTGCACGGTCGAAAAAGACATTGCCGCCGCCGTCAAGGCGGTCTTCGATGATGTTGTTGCCGCCCTGACCGGACCGCTGAAGGCAGCGGAAAAAGCGCCGAAAAGTCGGGAACAGGAGAACCCGCCCCGCATCATTTTCAAGGGCACGCTGGAGGAGGTCAACCGGTTCTTCTACCAGCGCGGCTGGACGGACGGCCTGCCGATAGTGCCCCCCAGCGAGGCGGCCGTAAAAGAGATGATGACCGGCACCGATTTCCCCGCCGGCCACCTGGTGGATAAGCTGGAGCCGCGCCTGGGCAAGGCGACGATAGAGAAGATTGCCGTCAATGCCGTCATGGCCGGCTGCCTGCCCACCTGTATGCCGCTGCTGATTGCCGGCGTACATGCGCTGGCGTCGAACCCGGTCTGCGGCATGATGGCGGCCAGCACCGGCTCGTTCGCGCCCTTCTGGCTCGTCAACGGCCCGATTGCCGGAGATATCAACATCCGCTCGACCTACGGCGCCACCAGCCCGGGCGATATCGCCAACGCGTCCTTCGGGCGGGCGATGGGGCTGATTACCAAGAACATCCGCGGCATCCGCAAGCAGGTGGAGGACATGGGGGTGCTGGGGAACCCCGGCAAATATACCTGGGTGGCGGCGGAAAACGAGGAGAGCAGCCCCTGGGAGCCTTTCCACGTAAGCCGGGGCTTTAAAAAGGAAGACAGCACTTTGACCCTGATGTTCCCGCAGTCATTCCAGCAGATGATGCCCTTCGGCACCGACGACAAGGGGATACTGGCGACTATCGTCGGGAGTATTGTCCCCGCCCGGCAGGGGGCTTTCGCGGCGCTGCTCACGCCCAATAACGCAAAATCGATAGCCGACGGCGGCTGGAGCAAGAAAGCCGTCACGGAATATATCGTGAAAAACACAGTTGTACCCGATGATTATTTTTCCAGGCTCGGTCTTAAGACCGATAAACCATTCGACCGGGGAGACGTGACCGGTCCGGGGGTAAGTCCGCAGATTTTCCGTCCCCACCCGCGCTCGCCCGCCCCGGTACAGGTGTTTGTTTTAGGCGGATTCGGCTCGTGGATGGGCTTTCTGCAGGGAGGCCCCGACCCGATTATCACGAAGGTGGAGCTGCCCAGGAACTGGGCGCAGCTGGTGAAGAAATACAAGAACGTGGCGCCGAACTACGTGAGGTATTAGTTGATAAACCGGGCACTATCTAGACCACGTGGAATTCAAGTTGTTCCAGCGTGTCTGGCCTGACGACGTCCCAGCAGATGAGGCGGTGGGGCGGGGTAAAGTTATCCACTATCTCCCGGTAGTTCACGAAGAGTCCGGGGTTCAATGCGCTGTTATTGAAGTACCTCAAGTTTACGCCCTGCCTGAAAACGCAGACGGAGTGGCATTTTTTCATCGGCGCTACCATGGCCGTGACCATGACGGGGCGGGTATCCGGGTCCCACTGCTTGAGAAGCCCGGCGGCCAGTACGGAGAACCCATCGCAGTCGTCCCTCTTCCTCTCCCAGACCCGCTGCGGATAGCTTACGCAGTCGAACAGCTCCGGCAGCAGGTCGCGTTTCCACTTAATTTCTCCAAGGCATTTCTGGACGTCCTCCAGAGAGCTGACATCCGGCAGGGGTCTGGACGGGAATCCGCCCTCGAAGAGTTTGCGGCGCAGCTTCGACCAGCCGTAGCGCGGGCCATGCAGCCACCAGGCTAAAAACTTATCCTCCAGCCACATTTTCCGACACCTCCCGCAAGAGAATAAACACATTCTAGCAAGATATGAAAAGGGAGGCAAGAGCATCATGGCGGCAACCTTGACGGAAATAAAAAAACATGATATTGTTTACTATGTTGACTATTTTAGTCAACATTATTGCCCTTCGAGGTGGTATTATGAAGCTTTCAACAAGGACGCGCTACGGCACCAGGGCCCTCCTGGAGCTGGCATTACATCGGGGGGAGGGGCCGGTCTTTCTCAAGGACATCGCCAGGCAACAGCAAATCTCCCTTTCTTACTTGGAGCACCTGGTAGCGCCGCTGATATCCGGGGGTATTGTCCGCAGCATCAAGGGTCCGAAGGGGGGCGTCACGCTGGCTAAAAAGCCGGAGGAAATCAGGCTGCTGGAGGTCAACCGCCTCCTGGAAGGCTCGCTGGCTCCGGTGGAATGCGTCGATAACCCCGATATTTGCGAGAGGTCGGCGAAGTGCGTGACCCGCGATATCTGGGGCGAGGTGAAAGCGGCGATGAACAGCGTCCTTGAGGCGACGACCCTTCAGGACCTGGTGGAACGTCAAAAGAAAAAGGGACTTAACCAATCGAAGATGTACTACATATAATGGGGGATAAAGATGGCTACCGGAATAAAAAATATTGAATACACAGAGTATAAAACGATAAAAATGCCCAGGCTGACGCGGGGCATCGTTGAAGACTGCACCCAGCTTATCGGCAACACGCCGCTGGTGCGACTGAACCGTATTACGGACGGTGCTATGGGGGAGGTGGTGGCCAAGCTGGAGTTCTTCAATCCCGCCGGTAGCGTGAAAGACCGCATCGGCGCGAGCATGATTGCCGACGCCGAGGCAAAAGGACTGATTAAAAAAGGTACGGTCATCGTCGAGCCTACCAGCGGCAACACCGGCATCGGGCTGGCCTTCGTCTGTGCTGCCAGGGGTTACAGACTTATCCTGACCATGCCGGAAACGATGTCGTTAGAGAGAAGGCAGCTGCTGGCTTTCTTCGGCGCGGAGATTGTCCTGACGCCCGGCGCGGAGGGGATGAGCGGCGCTATTAAAAAAGCGGAGCAGCTGGCGTCGGAGAACCCTGATTACTTCATGCCGCAGCAGTTCAAGAACCCGGCCAACCCGGAAATACACCGCCTGACCACCGCCGAGGAAATCTGGCGGGACACGGGAGGCAGGGCGGACATGCTGGTCAGCGGCGTGGGCACGGGCGGCACTTTGACCGGTATCGCGGAAGTATTTAAAAAGCGGAAGCCGGGCTTTAAAACGATTGCCGTGGAGCCGGAAGGCTCGCCGATGCTTTCAAAGGGTAAAAAGGGCCCGCATAAGATCCAGGGAATCGGCGCCGGCTTTATCCCCGGTGTTCTGCGCAGAGAACTGATTGATGAGATTATCACCGTGACCGACGAGGACGCGGGGATTACCGCGCGGCGGCTGGCGAGGGAGGAGGGCATACTGGCGGGGATATCGTCGGGGGCGGCCGCCTGGGCGGCGGTCAGGGCGGCGGGGCGGCCCGAAAACAGGGGCAAGCTTATCGTGGCTATTTTACCTGATACCGGCGAGCGCTATCTCTCTACCTGGCTTTTCCAGGAACAGGCGCCGGACAAATAGAACTCAATTGAGGTGGGAATATGATTTGCCTATGTACAATGCGTTGCCCGCAAGGGCTTTCCGGGCTTTAAGAAAATAAACTCTGAAAGGTAACGCATTAGATGAAAACAATCGCAGAAATTAATGAAAAGATAAAAAAAGGCCAGGCGGTGGTTGTCACCGCCGAGGAAATAATCGATATCGCTAAAGAAAAAGGTATCGCGAAAGCCGCCCGCGAGGTGGACGTGGTGACCACCGGCACTTTCGGGCCGATGTGTTCCTCCGGCGCCTACTTCAACGTGGGGCATACCAGACCGCGCATCAAAATCGGCGGCGGGAAGGCTTATCTTAACGACGTCCCCGTTTACACCGGGTTTGCGGCAGTGGATATCCTGCTGGGCTGCACGGCGCTGCCGGATGACGACCCGCGCAACCGGGCGCATCCGGGCGAGTTCACCTACGGCGGCGGGCACGTCATCGAGGAGCTGGTGGGGGGCAAAGACGTGCGGCTGTCCGTCACCGCTTACGGGACGGACTGCTATCCTAAGAAGAAACTGGAAACGCTGATAAATCTCAAGGACATGAACGAGGCGGTATTGTTCAACCCCCGCAACGCCTACCAGAACTACAACGTGGCGGTAAACCTCTCGAACAAGACGATTTACACCTACATGGGGGTCTTAAAACCCGACCTGGGCAACGCCAACTACTGCTCGGCAGGGCAGCTATCGCCGCTGCTTAACGACCCCCTTTACAAGACCATCGGCATCGGGACGAGGCTGTTCCTGGGCGGGGGCGTGGGCTATGTCGCCTGGCAGGGCACCCAGCACAATCCGGGCGTACCGCGGGGCGAGAACGGCGTGCCGAAACGGCCGGCCGGGACACTGGCGGTCATCGGCGACCTTAAGCAGATGAAGTCGGCCTGGCTGCGGGGCATCAGCATGCAGGGCTACGGCGCCTCGCTTATCGTGGGTATCGGCTTGCCTATTCCCATACTGTCCGAGGAAATTCTCAAGTACACCGCGGTCGCGGACGCGGATATCGTGGCGCCGGTGGTGGACTACTCCGAGACATACCCGCAGCGCAAGCCGGACGTCCTGGGGGAGGTCAGCTACGCCCGGCTTAAGTCCGGCACCATCGAGGTCAAGGGCAGGAAAGTCCCCACCTCGTCCCTCTCCAGCTACCCGAAGGCAGTGGAGATTGCTGGCATATTGAAGGACTGGATAAAGAAGGGCGAGTTTACCCTGACCGAGCCGGCGGCGCCTCTGCCGGGGGTGGAAGCGGGGATTAGTTTCAAGAGCCTGGAAGAGCGGGAAATAGTAGCCTTATCCTGAACATTGTGGAAATCATCCGGGGCGGGATTGTATTTATACCTCTCCCCGCCCCGGGAAAAATATACGAGGCTGAATCATGAAAAGAATCTACCTGGACTACGCGGCAACGACACCGGTACATCCCGACGTGCTACGGGCAATGCTGCCGTACTTCACCAGGGCCTTCGGTAATCCCTCCAGCATTCATGCCTGCGCGCAGGAAGCTAAAAAGGCCGTCGTGGCGGCGCGGCGAAGCGTGGCGGCACTCATCGGCGCGGATGAAGCAGAGATAGTCTTCACCAGCGGCGGCACGGAGTCGGATAACTACGCTTTGCAGGGCGTTTGCCTGGCCAACGAAGATAAAGGCAACCATATCATCATCACCGCCATCGAGCATCATGCCGTACTGGAGACCTGCCAGCACCTGGAAAAAAGAGGCTATAGCGTCACCTACCTGCCGGTTGACAGGTACGGCATGGTTGACCCTGACGATGTTAAGAAAGCTATCAAGAAAAACACCATACTTATCTCCGTAATGCACGCCAATAATGAAATCGGCACGATACAGCCGCTGGTGGCAATCGGCAGAATTACCCGCGGAGCCGGTATCTATTTTCATACCGACGCCGTCCAGACGGTCGGCCATATTCCGGTAGATGTAAACAAACTGGGGGTTGACCTGCTTTCGATGTCGGCCCATAAACTCTGCGGTCCCAAGGGTGTCGGGGCGCTCTATATCCGCAAGGGCGCGCGGATTGCTCCGTTCGTACACGGCGGCGGGCAGGAGGGCGGTCGCCGGGCGGGGACGGAAAACGTCCCGGGAATGGTCGGCTTCGGTAAGGCGGCGGAAATAGCGCGCTGGGAATTGAAAGAGGAAGCCGGGAGGCTGACCGCCTTGAGAGATAGCTTCATAAAAGAGTTAAGGGAACGTATCGATGATGTACATTTGAACGGGCACCCCGTGCAGAGACTGCCCAATAATATCAATATCAGCATCAGTTTTATCGAGGGGGAGGCGATGCTGCTGACCCTGGACCTGAAGGGCATCTGCGCCTCCACCGGCTCCGCCTGTACCTCGGGCAACCTGGAACCTTCCCATGTGCTCATGGCCGCCGGCTGTTCGCACGAGCAGGCGCGCGGCTCTTTGCGCTTTACCCTGGGCAAGTGGACGGAAGAAGCCGACCTGAAAAAAGTGCTGGATGTCCTGCCCCCGATAGTCAAAAAGCTAAGAGCGATGTCCCCCCTGACCAAGAAATAGGACGGCTTGCACCGAAGCGCCTGAATAACGTAGAATGTAAACACAACTTAATAATGCCACTGGGGGAGCTGGAAGGCTGAGAGCCTCTGATACAATCGGGGGCAGACCCTTTGAACCTGAACTCGGTAATGCGAGCGTAGGGAAGTGAGAGAGACCGGAAAGCCTTTGATTTTCAGCTGCCGGTCTTGTTTTTTAGAGGAGGGATATAAATGAGCGAAATGCCGGAAATAGGCAAGATTTCCCCGGAGATTTTCAGCGAGCTGATTTTCCCGCGGCTGGGCGCGAAGAGTAAAAATATACTGGTGGGGCCGCAGCACGGCGTGGACGTGGGCATTGTGGAAATAGGGGGCAAGGCGGTGTCTTTCACCACCGACCCCGTTTTTATCGTGCCGGAATACGGCTGGAAAAGGGCGGCCTGGTTCGCCATCCACATCATTGCTTCCGACTCCGTGACCAGCGGACTTAAGCCGAAGTACTTGAGCATCGACCTCAACCTGCCGATGGAGATGACCAAGCGGCAGCTGGAAATTACGTGGGACGTCATCCACCGCGAGTGTGAGAAGCTGGGCATAGCCGTCATCACCGGCCACACCGCCCGCTACGAGGGGTGCCACTACCCGATGGTGGGCGGGGCAACTATGGTGGGTGTCGGGGAGCTTGATGAGTATGTCACGCCCAAATTCTGCAGGGCCGGGGATAAGATAATAATCACCAAGGGCCCGGGTATCGAGGCGACCGGCATTTTCGCCGCCATGCTGCCCAGGGTTATAGAGGAGAAATACGGGGCGGAGCTAAGAAAAAAGGCCGAGCGGGTATTTTACAAGATGTCGGTGGTGGAGGACGCCATGATGGCGGTAAGCGCGGGCGTGCGGGAAAACGGCGTGACTGCCATGCACGACGCCACCGAGTGCGGCATCTGGGGCGGGCTTTACGAGATTGCGCAGGCGGCGGGGCTCGGCGTGAGGGTGGAAAAAGAGAAAATCGTGGTCGAGGAGTCGGTGCCGGAGGTCTGCCGCCTGTTTGGCATCGACCCCTATGCCTCCATTAGCGAGGGGACGCTGATAATTGCCTGTAAGGAGCACAAAGCGCCGGACATCGTAAAGGCGCTGACACAAAAAGGCATCAGGGCATCAGTCGTCGGCGAGCTGACGAAGTCCGAAAAGGGCATGGTGCTGGTGGAAAACGGCAAAGAAAAAGAGCTTAAGCACCCCATCGTCGACCCCTTCTGGCGGGCTTTCTACGGGGCGCTGGAGAAGTATAAGTCCTGACTGTCATTGCACACGAAGCAATGAGATAAAAGTCCTTTAATACTCTTCTATTGAATATTATGCTGAAATAGAGTAATCTAAGAGGCGCATTGAGATACCTCTTTCTATTGATGAGGAGGAAGCATGATTAAAGTCTATCTGGACAATGCCGCCAGCACCCCTGTTCTCCCCGAGGTTAAGGATGCCATGCTGCCGTTCCTGGGTGAAATCTACGGCAACCCGCAGTCGCTGCACGACTGGGGAGATGCGGCGCGGATGGCGGTGGACGAGGCGCGGGAGAAGGTGGCGGGGCTTATCGGGGCTGACCCGGAAGAAATTATTTTCACCAGCGGGGGAACGGAAAGCAATAACCTTGCCGTCAAGGGGCTGGCCCTGGCACGGCAGGCGCAGGGCAAGCATATAGTCGTTTCCGCTATCGAGCATTTTTCCGTCCTGCACTCGGCGAGGACGCTGGAAAAGTGGGGTTTTAAGGTGACCGAGGTGCCGGTGGACAAGCACGGAATTGTAAATCCCGAGGACGTTCGTAAAGCAATTAAAAAAGACACCATACTTGTCTCCGTCATGCACGCTAACGGGGAAATCGGCACCATCGAGCCGATAAAAGAAATAGCTAAAATCACGAAAGAGTTAAAAATACCCTTCCATACGGACGCCGTCGCCGCGGTGGGCACGATTCCCGTTAATGTCGGCGAGCTCGGCGTGGACGCCTTGAGCCTGGCCGGCAGCCAGTTCTACGGGCCTAAAGGCGTGGGGGCTTTGTGGGTGAGGAAGGGGGTAAGGATTATACCCCTGCTTGACGGGGGCATCCAGGAAGGCGGGCGGCGGGGCGGCACCGAGAACGTGCCGGGCATTATCGGGCTGGGCAGGGCGGCGGAAGTCGCCGCGGCGCAAATGCAGTCCCGCATTAAGAAACTCACGCCCCTGCGCGACAGCCTGCTCAAGGGGCTGCCCGAGAAAATCGACCACGTGGTGGTTACGGGCCACCCGACAAAGAGGCTGCCCGGACACGCCAGCTTCTGCGTGGAGTTCATCGAGGGGGAGGCCATGCTGATGCTGCTCAACAGCAAAGGCATCGCCGTTTCCAGCGGCTCGGCCTGCACCTCGCGGGCGCTCAAGGCTTCCCATGTGCTTTTAGCCATCGGGCTTTCTCACGAGATTGCCCAGGGCTCGTTGCTCTGCACATTAGGAATCGATACCACTAAAAAAGACATCGACTACGTACTGGAGACCATGCCGCCCGTCGTTGACCGACTGCGGCAGATGTCGCCGCTGTACGATAAGTTTATAAAAAGTGGCAAAGGAGGCTAATATGCCGGCATATAACGAAGTCGTGATGGACCATTTCATGAACCCGCGCAACGTGGGTGAAATCAAGGACGCCGACGGGGTGGGCGAGGAAGGCAATCCCGTCTGCGGGGACATGATGACCTTCTACATCAAAGTCAAGGATAACAAGCTGGAAGACGTCAAGTTCAAGACCTTCGGGTGCGGGGCGGCCATCGCCGTCTCCAGCATGGTCAGCGAGATGGCCAGGGGTATGACGCTGGACGAGGCGATGAAGCTTACCCCGGCGTCGGTGGCGGACAAGCTGGAGGGGCTGCCCAAGAA
>JAFGOC010000059.1 GCA_016926705.1 Dehalococcoidales bacterium
GCTCGTGCCCGGCAATATTATACACCTCGCCCGGTTTGAAGTTATCGACGATATTCGCCAGCGTCCTTACCGAGTCGTCTATATATGAAGACGTGCGCTCGTGCCTGGTATAGACGGTATACGGCTGGTTATGCAGGGCTTTATAGATAAAGACACAGATTGCGCTGCGGTATTCGGAGAAGTATTCCCCCGGGCCGTAGGTATTAAACAGCCTTACGCGCACCGTTTCCGTGCCGTACCGTCCCGCGGAATTAAGGACCTGCATCTCGTTGACCCACTTGGACATGGCATAGTCGTTCATCTGCTTCACAGCCTTCTTGTCCATCACGTCTTCGAACATTACGTCGCGGTAATCGCCGTAGACCTCGGAACTGCTGAAGAAAATCATGCGGAACTTGAGCCTCTCCTGCATCCGGATGATATTTTTATTGCCGATGGCGTTGGTCTTCCAGAGGTTTTCGTAAAAGTCCTCGCCGTTGCGGCGCCCGAACTCGGCGGCAAGGTGATAAACATAATCGAACCCGGCGCCGTCCAGGAGCCTTTCCACCTGGTGAAACTCGCCGACGTCGCACCTTACGTAATTGGGTTCGGACGAGTGCACCCGGTCGGCTATCCAGACCTCGTTGCCCCTTTTGTTAAGCTCGGCTGCAAGCGGTTTGCCCACCGCCCCCAGGCCGCCGGTTACCAGAATTTTAGCCATTTTCTGCCTCCGCGATTATTTTAGCGATTCTCGCCGCGGCTTTACCATCGCCGAAAGGATTGTCCCACTTGCCTTTCTTATCCAGCATGATTTCCGCGCATTCCAGGATACGTTCCGCATCGGCACCGGCAAGCATGTTCGAACCCAACTCCAGCGTTTCCGGCCGCTCCGTGTTGTCTCTTAGAGTAACGCAGGGCACGCCCAGTATGCAAGCCTCCTCCTGCACCCCGCCGGAGTCGGTGAGTATCAACCTTGCGCCATTTTCCAGCTGCAAAAACGCCAGGAAATCAACCGGCTCGATAAGGGTGAGATTTTCCGGCTTAAGCTTGAAATGGTCCATCATTTTGCGGCTGCGCGGGTGGATGGGATAAACGACGGGCAGCTTATACTTTTGGGCTATCCGCCCCAGCCCCTGTAATATAGAGCCGAACCTGGCGGCATTATCCACGTTTTCCTGCCGGTGCAGCGTCACCAGGAAATATCGCTTTGGCTTTAGCTTTAATTCACCCAATACGTCTTTACCGCTTTTCGCCAGCTCCAGGTTTTGAAAAATGGAATCGACGATGGTATTGCCGGTGACGAAGACCTTCTTCTCATCAATACCTTCGCCCAGCAGTATCTGCTTCGACTTGGGCGTGGGGGCAAAGAGGTAGTCGGCAATATGGTCGGCAAGCAGCCGGTTAAGCTCCTCCGGCATGGCGCGATCGTAAGAACGCAGTCCCGACTCCACATGGCCTACCCTAATGCCGAGCTTAGCCGCCGCTAAAGCCCCGGCCAGGACGCTGTTGGTATCCCCCTCGACGAGTACAACGTCCGGTTTCTCTTTAAGGAGTATTTTCTCGATGCCGATAAGCATCTTGCCGGTCTGTTCCCCATGAGAGCTTGAACCGACGTCGATGTTGTATTTGGGCTGGGGCAGCTTAAGCTGGTCGAAAAAGACCTTGTCCATCTGGTAGGAATAATGCTGGCCGGTATGCAGTATAAAGTAATCCGCCCGGTTTTCCTGATAAATTTTTATCAGCGGTGCCATCTTGGTTATTTCCGGGCGGGTGCCGAGTATGATAGCAATTTTCATTATTAAAGTCAGAGGGGAGTGCTGCTTGCGTAAAAATACAACCCTCTTGACATGTAATTATAGTTCGGCAAGTCAGCACAAAGCAAGAGCTAAGGCTGCCACTTGAATTCCATCCGAGGCCGGCATTACCTCCTGCCGAAAAGCCTTCTCACCCGCCCGAGTCGCTGAATGAGGGTATTATAGACGATGCGGCGGGCCTTGAGGATTTCCGCCTCTTCTGCCATGGCCGGCTGGTCTCCCCTCCCCCCGTAGCGACTGTCCAGATAAGACTGTGTGATATAATTCAGGGCTTCGGCCTGTTCCGGAAAGACCTTCGCCAGACTGCCGGCAAACTCCAGGGGAGTCTGCTGCGGCGCGGGGACCAGGCCCACCATCGACGCCAGCCTGCACATATTGACATAGCTATCAGACACCAGTCTCTCCCTGTTAACTTGCCACAGCCAGCGGAAGGATAGCGACCTGACTATAAGGATAGTACCTATAATTACAACGATTACCAAAGCCGCCCCGAAAACAAAAAGTAGTCCCTGTCCCAGCTTGGCGGCAAAAGACAGTGAGTCGCTATCTCCGGCTGTTGCGCCGCCCGGCAGGCTGCCGGCATTCATGTTAGCCAGATTCTGGATATCCGGAGGCGTCGCCCAGGGCCAGTATGCGCTCAAGTTCTGCGACCGCTCGATAGTGCTGCTGGAGACCAGCGGCGTATCGATAAACACCTGGCTTTCCGGACCGCCGGGTGTAGATTCGATATCCACCCAGCCGTAGTCCGGGAAATACACCTGCGGCCAGGCGTGGTAATATTTATCGCGCAGGATATACTGTCCGGCGACATCGCCCGGTTCCCCCGGGAGATAGCCGACGACCAGGCGTGACGGTATGTCAATCGTGCGTAGCATTACCGCCGCCGCTGAGGCAAAATGCAGGCAGAAGCCGTCCTGCCGGTTGAATAGAAAGTAGGCCACGCTGTCGGCGTCTTCAGGAGGGGCCTCTATTTCCAGCTGATAAGGGAAGTCCGCAAGGTAGTCCACGATGGCCATTACTTTAGCATAAGGCGTCGCTGCGTTCCGGGTAAGGTTCTCGCTCAATAGCCTTATTTCAGTGGGTAAATCGGGAGGCAGCTGAAGATAAACGGACTTGATGGATTCGGAATAGTTGTCGCCGGCGGCCGCCAGTTCACTGCTGGCAGCGGTAACCACCTGCGCCGTAACGGTATAACTCTCGCCAAGATTGAGTATGCGCGCCGCGTTTACGGTCTCTATATCTCCCCCCTCCCCGGTACTCACCCTGACCGGTATGTCCGCTGATATAAATCCGCCGCTGTTCAGCAATACGTCCGTGAATATCTCGGTGGTGACGGCGTACTTCATTATTTCTCCGTCTTCGGTTCCCTCCCAGGGACTGTTGGCCTCCAGCAAGATTTTCTCTCCGGTACTGCCGGTCCATCCCTCGGAGGTATAGGTGCTGTACACACTCACCCGCCAGTACGACGGCCGCTCGGAGTAAACGACGTATTCAATCTCGTCCCCCTGGTTCCATCTTTCCCCGAAATCGATATCCTTTAGCGAGGTGGCCGTAGTTACCGACTGCTTGGAAGGCACCATATTGAAAATATTATACTCGGACTCCAGGAAATCTCTCTGCCAGGGCAACTTGGTGGCGATGAAGTCCTGCAGGCCGGTCGCCCGCACCTGCGGCGTAACCCAGGAAAAAGATGCCGCCACCCCGATGATGCAGAGTAGCGAAATACCGAGGTAAAACAGGCTCCTGCCGGAATAATTGGCCTTGGTCTCCGTTTTTAAACTCCGGCCGGTCATTCGCGTAACGGCAACCAGCAGCGCGGCGGCGAAAAAGTAAAGGAAGAAATATATGTAATATGAGTCCGGCAGATTGCTAAGATTGAATAATATCACCAGCCCGCCCATGATAGCCGCCCACCATGCATTGTTCCGCCGCAGCACGAACCATATCGAGAGGCTGCCGACAATCCAGGTAAGTAACGCAATAAATACCACGAAAACTACCTTCTCGTCGCCGGGCAGCGCCCCCGCCGAACCCCGCCACCACGAGGCAATAACGTCCAGGAAATGAGAAAATCTGGACGCCGCTTCCGGTGTTGTTAGCACGTTCATTACCTGCCAAGCCGACACGACCAGACCGATAACCAGCGTTATTAAAAACTTAAACAGCCCGAATATGCGGACTCTCGCCAGTATCACGCCGAGAATGACCGAAATTATCAGGATAAGCGTTAATGATGGCTGGGGGTCTACCCAGTGGGCTTGCTCGACGGATAACACTGCCATCTCCAGGGTGAGAAAGAGCAGGGCGACTTTCACCCAGCTTTGCCAGCCGCTCCACACTGGCCTTTTCTCCCGGGGCTTAACAATCCGCTCGCCGGACTGTTTCTTCCGGAAGAAAAATAGCCTTTTTCTCTTCGCGTCCTCGTTCACGGCTAATACCTCATCCCTGCGTAAGGCAGCGGTGAAAGAATGTATCTACTGTCCAGTGCCCTGCCCAGTTCCGCGCCGCTCTTGACGACATAAACGTACATGCCCCCGGCGATGAGGCTGTGCGCCGTATCGGCCGCACTGGCTTCTCCTCCGAAGGTAGTAGCGTCAAGCAGGACAGCGGTGACCACGGTACTGCGGCTGGCGAGGCGCCGTAGCGCGGCCTGGATATTGCCGGAAGGCGTGATAATGACAACTGCGGACCCCGGCTCGAAACGTTCCTCCTGCGAGGCCAGCAAAGCATCGAGAGTAAGTCGGCTGTTCGCCTTAATCACCGCCAGCGCCTGCATCATTTCTTCCTGGTGCTCATCGCCGGTGTCCGGCAGGAAAAGAAAAGACTTATCGCCGGAAGCCATCAGACCCACGTTTTTCTCGCTGTCGATGTATTTTTTTATCAGGGATGCCGCGATGGTAACGGCGTATTCTTCGGTAGATTCCTCGCCCTCGCCGCAGTGTGATGCTTTGTGCATGTCCAGCACAATCCAGATATCTTTGTATGAATAATTTACCGTATCGGGGTCGAATTCCTTGACCATCAGGTTGCCCGTGTGCGCCGTGGTGCGCCAGTGGATATTGCGCAGGCTGTCGCCGCTGATGTACTGCCGTACGCGCGCCGCGTTGATGCCGGACTCGCTGGTGAACCAGCGCCGCTTGCTTGCCCCCGGCTCCTGGCGCGGCAGCGCCTGGAAAAAAGGCAGGTCGATAGACGTGGGATACACGATAATGTTCTTTTTATTAACGATGCGCTCTTTAACCGTGAAGAACCCGAGGGGGTCGGTGACTTTAACAATAAAATTGCCCATATCGTACGAGCCGCGTCGGCTGCCTGTGCCCTCGCTGCGCCAGCTGTAAGACCCCTGGGCTGGCAGGTGGAAGGTAGCTGTGCCCGTATAACCGGGTAAATCGGTGTCCTCCCGCACTTCGATTGATGCGGTCGGCAGCCTGCCCAGATTGTAAAAAGTATATTCCTGCTCGAAACGTTCCCCCACCCGGCAGGACCGCGATAGCTTGGTAACCCTGCCGTCGATGCGCTGTACGTTGATGCGCATCCATATATAGCTCATGAAAAGCAGCGCCACCATGAAGATAAAAAAACGCCACAGCATAATCGACCCGGTGGCCAGGGCCAGGGCTAAGGTGAAAATCAGGATAACAGTGACGGGCCAGCGAATTCTCATCTTTTTAAACCGGGGAAACGGCGTTATTCTCTGTAATTTTCCCCGGCTGGTTAACGTTCGGGGATGGTGCCGGGTACGGGGGTACTCTCCAGGATTTCAGCTATAAAGGTGCGGCTGTCCTTGCCTTGGGACTGCCCCGCCGAGGACACCAGCGAGCGGTGCGCCAGAGCAGGCTCCGCCAAAACTTTAATATCATCCGGCAGTACATAATCGCGACCCAGCAGCAGGGCCCGCGCCTGCGCCGTGCGAAAAAGGGCCAGCGAGCCGCGCGGCGACGCGCCGAGATATATCGAGGGGTGGCGGCGGGTCGCTTCCACCAGTGCCACGATGTACTGCTTGACGAGGTCGTCCACATAGACCTTTTTCACCGTCTCCTGCAACATTAAAACGTCCTCTACCTCCACGACGGGGCTGATTTGCTCGATTGGGTGTATAATCTGCTGTTTTTCTATAATGGCAATCTCTTCCTCCGTGGAAGGATAGCCGATGTTAATCCGCAGTAAAAACCTGTCCAGCTGGGCTTCGGGGAGGGGAAAGGTTCCCTCGTACTCGATTGGGTTTTGCGTGGCCAGGACATGGAAGGGCGAGGGCATCTTGTGCGTGACGCCTTCCACGGTAAGCTGTCTTTCCTCCATTGCTTCCAGCAGGGCCGACTGCACCCGGGGGGTGGCGCGGTTTATCTCGTCCGCCAGTACCACCTGGGCGTCGATGGGCCCGGAATGGAACTCGAAATCGCCCGTTTTTTGATTGTAAACTGTAACGCCGATGATATCGCCAGGGAGCATGTCCGGCGTGAACTGGATGCGCCGGAAACTGCAGTTAATCGACTTCGCCAGGCTGCGGGCCAGCATCGTCTTGCCCAGGCCGGGGGCGTCCTCGATAAGCAAATGGCCCTGGCTGATTAAGGCGATGACCGCCAGCCGCACCGCCTCCGGCTTGCCGACCATTACTTTCTCCACGTTCTGGACGATTTTTTCGGCCAGCTGCTTGGCTTTATCTATATCAACGTCCGGTTTGGCTCTTTCCGTTTTCGTGCTCATTACAGAATTCCTGTATCACCCTTCTAATTCGAGTATATCACAAGAAAAAATGGTACACAAAAGAGCCCCCCTTCACCTTTACTGTAAAGCTAAAAAATGCTATAATAATAGCGGTCAAATGAGTGTAACATCCGGTTCTCACGGGGATCATCATCATGTGGCCGTAAACTGCACAGGGAATTCCGTTCTCCGCGAACATCGGTCTGCGAATGCTTCCTTTTATCCTGACCGTATGAAAGAAGAATTTTAATGCCGGATAAAGCTAAACCTAAGAAAACCAGAAAACTAAACAGGGAAAATTATACCGCCGAAGATATCCAGGTGCTCGGTGGGCGTGAGGCGGTACGGCGGCGTCCCGGCATGTACATCGGCAGCACCGACCAGCGCGGTCTGCACCACCTCCTTTACGAGATTGCTTATAACAGCGTCGACGAAGCCATGGCCGGCTCCTGCGACCAGATTACCGTTATTTTAAGAAAAGACACATCGGTAACCGTTATCGATAACGGGCGCGGCATTCCGGTGGATATCCACCCCACCACCAAGGTATCGGCCCTGGAAACGGTGATGACCGTGCTCCACGCCGGGGCCAAGTTCGGCGGCAAGTCCTATACCGTCTCCGGGGGACTGCACGGCGTCGGCGCATCGGTAGTCAATGCCCTTTCCGAGTGGGCCAGCGTCGATGTCCGGCTTGACGGCAAGGTCTACCACCAGGAATACAAGCGCGGCGTGCCGGTTGGCCCCGTTGAAGTTATCGGTAAAGCCAAAGCCGACGATAGCGGCACCACCACCAACTTCATGGCTGACAGTAAGATCTTCACTGAACATGAATACGATTTTGATACGATAAGCGAACGTTTACGCGAGATGGCTTATCTTAATAAAGGCGTGGAAATTACTCTCATCGACGAGATTAACGATAGAGAAAAAACTTTCTACTTTGAAGGCGGCATCACCGGCTTCGTACGCCATCTCAACCGCAACCGCACCGTCCGCCACCAGCTGCCCATATATATATCCAAGTCAATCAACAGCACCTCTATTGAGGCAGCCCTCCAGTATAACGACGGCTACAGCGAGGCCGCCTTCAGCTTCGCTAACTGCGTCAACACCATCGACGGCGGCACCCACCTGACCGGCTTCCGCTCCGCCCTGACACGCGTCCTCAACGATTACGCCAAGAAAGCCAAGATACTCAAGGAAGACGACCCCAACCTTACCGGCGAGGACGTCCGTGAAGGCCTGACGGCTATTATCAGCGTCAAGCTGTCCGAGCCGCAGTTCGAGGGACAGACCAAGGGCAAACTGGGTAACATCGAGGTTAAAAGCCAGGTGGAAAGCGCCGTTAATGAAGGCCTGGCCCTCTATCTTGAAGAGCACCCCGACGACGCCAAAAAAATCATCGAAAAATGCGTCACCTCCGCCCGCGCCAGAGAAGCCGCCCGCAAGGCCCGCGACCTTATCATCAGGAAAAGCGGACTGGACTCCGGCACGCTGCCCGGCCTGCTGGCCGACTGCTCGGAGCGCGACCCGCAACAGTGTGAGTTATATCTGGTGGAGGGCCCTTCCGCCGGCGGCTCGGCAAAGCAGGGCAGGAACCGGCGCTTCCAGGCGATACTGCCCCTGCGCGGTAAAATCCTGAACGTGGAAAAAGCCGCCCCGGATAAAATGCTGGCTAACGAAGAAATCCGCACCATCATCACCGCCATCGGCGCGGGACTGGATGAGGACTTCGACCCCGCCAGGATACGCTATCACCAGATCATCCTCATGGCCGATGCCGATGTGGACGGGGCACATATACGCACCCTTTTGCTGACTTTCTTCTTCCGACACATGCCCAGGCTCATCACCGAGGGGCATCTGTTTATTGCCCAGCCGCCTCTTTATCGCATCAAGACCAGCGACGGCCTCAAGTGGGTGTATACCGAGCAGGAAAAAGACGAGATACTAAAAAACAGCAGCTCGAAGAAAGTCGAGCTGCAGCGCTATAAAGGCCTCGGCGAGATGACCGCGGAGCAGCTCTGGGAGACCACCATGGACCCGGCTAACCGCACTCTTTTAAAGGTCAGTATCGAGGACGCCGCCAAAGCCGA
>JAFGOC010000060.1 GCA_016926705.1 Dehalococcoidales bacterium
CACCCGGTGCCGCGCGTCGAGGAAGGCAGACTGCTGGCCAGGCACGGCATAACCACCGCCATCGACACCAGCGACGGGCTGCTTGCCGACCTGCGCCATATCTGCGAGGCCAGCGGCGTGGGCGCCAGGGTGATTACCGACCTTGTGCCGATAAACGACACGGTGAAAACCGCTTTTAAGAAAAAGGCACTGGAACTCGCGCTCGGGGGCGGGGAGGACTACGAGCTGCTTTTTACCGGCGACGCCAGGAAAATCGCGGCTCTAAGGCAGGACATCAAGTGCCCGGTAACGGTCATCGGGGAGATTATCAAAGGCGAGCCGGGTAAAATAGAGCTGGTAGATGCCGATGGAAAGCCGGTCAAAACGGGCCAGGAGGGGTGGAAACATTTTTAAATCACCGGAGATATAGTTATGGCAACGATACCCAGAGTGATACTGAATACCGACCTCAATGAAGGCTTCTGCTTCGGTTGCGGGCAGAACAACCCCATCGGGATGAAGCTGCGGTTCACCAGGGACGGTGAGACCATCCGCACCGAGTTCACGCCGGACAGGATGCACCAGGGCTGGCCGGGGCTGGTGCACGGGGGTATTTTGTACTGCCTGCTGGACGAGGTCATGAGCAACATGGCCTACGCCACGGGGAACACCTGCGTGACCGCCAGCATCGAAATCAGGCAGCGGCAGCCAGTCGAGGTGGAAGTGCCGCTCGTGATAACCGCCTGGATAACGCGCCACCGAAAAAAAGTCATCGATACGGCGGGCAAAGTAACGCTTAAAGACGGCACGGTCATCGCCGAAGCTACCGCCAAGCAGTTTATCGCGGAAAACCATACGGGTCAGGTAGATAAGGTAAAGGAGAAGCGACGCCATGTCTGAATCCCGACTTGAAGCCGTGCTCTGGGACATGGACGGCGTCATCGCCGACACGGCCGATTATCATTACGGCGCCTGGAGGGACGTTTTCAGGGAGCGGGGGGTGGCATTCAGCAAGACGGACTTCATGCGGCACTTCGGGCAGAGGCATGACACGATTATCAAGTTCGCCCTCGGCGATAAGCTTACCCCGGAAGAAATCGAAGCCATCGCCGATAAAAAACAGGCTCTCTACCGCGAGCGAGTGTCTAAAAACGTCGTTCCCCTGCCTGGCGCCATCGAGTTGATAGAATTACTCAAGAAAAACAGGATAAAAACAGCCATTGCCACCTCGGCGGTGCCGAAAAATATAGACGTCATCCTCGAAGGCCTTGGCATCCAGGACAGCTTCCAGACAATCGCTTTCGGCACGGAAGTATCCGAAGGCAAGCCCAGCCCGCAGGTATTCCAGCTGGCGGCCAAGAGACTAGGCGTAAGGCCGGCCGACTGCGTGGTAATCGAGGACGCCATCGCCGGAGTGGCGGCGGCCAAGCGTGCCGGCATGAAATGCGTGGCCGTGACCAACAGCCACCCCGGCCGGGACCTGCAAAACGCCGACTTTATCGTGGACACGCTGGAGAAGGTGGACATTAACGTCCTTAGAAGCCTTTTTAACAATAGCTGATATAAACTGATTTTGAGGAGTATTTGATGGAAAGGTCTCTGGTCTTAATCAAACCAGACGCCATGGAAAGGGGTCTGGCGGGGGCTATCATCGGGCGGCTGCAGGGGGCGGGGCTTAAGCTGACCGCCCTGCGGATGCTGCAGATGGGCAAAGCCCTGGCGGAAAGGCATTACGCCATACATAAAGAAAAGCCATTTTTTGAAGACCTCGTCGAATATATAACGTCCGCGCCCATCGTGGCAGCCGTGTTCGAGGGCGAAGGGGCTGTAGAGCGCATCAGGAAGCTTATGGGCGCCACCGACCCCGCTAAAGCAGAACCGGGGACGATACGCAAGGACTACGGGCTGGACGTGCAGCGAAATTCCACACACGCCTCCGACTCGCCGGAAAACGCGGAGTTAGAGATAAAGAACTTCTTTACGGAAAAAGAGAAATTCATGTAGCTATACAATTAAGTAAATTATTGAATCCTTATCACCGTCCTGGCGTCCTGCCAGAGTCCGTCCAGGTCATAATACTCGCGTTCCGCCGACCCGAAGATATGTATGATAACATCGCTGTAATCGAGGAGCAGCCAGCCAGAGTCGGCGCCGCCCTCACGGTGATGCGGCAAAACGCCCTCTTTCTTAAATTCCTTTTCAATTTCGTCGCTGATAGTGCGCATCTGCCGGGCGCTCTCGGCAGCGCAGATAACAAAATAGTCCGCAAAACTGCATTGTTTACGGACATCCAGCAGGACGATGTTGCCGGCCTGCTTATCGCTGGCAATTTCTACAGCTTTACGGGCTAGTTCCAGTGCTTCCAGTTAAAATTCCTCCCTGTCTAACTCCTAAATTATAGCACAGGTCGTCAGGGCAGGGATATATTTTGTCGCTCGGAAAAAGGCTGTTATAATAAGGGAAACAGGGACAAAATCTTCTCCTCCCTGTTTTCTTTAAGAAAGGGTTTAATTTTCTATGGCCAGGACGACGGAAGTGAAAGACGGCATCTGCTACATGTGCACCACGACCTGCCCGATGAAGGTCCACGTACGCGACGGCAAAGTGGTGAAGGTGGATACGGCAGACCCTAATGTGAACCACTGCCCCCGATGGAAAGCCCAGACAGACTTTATCTACCACCCGGACCGCCTCCTTTACCCGCTTAAGCGCTCCGGCAGGCGGGGGGACAATAACTGGCAGCGCATATCATGGGACGAAGCGCTTGATATAACGGCTGACGGCCTCCAGAAGGTCAAGGACAAATACGGACCCGAATCCGTTGTTTTCTGGATTGCCTACACCAAAGAGCCGCGGCCCTATTTTCACCGGCTGACGCACGCCTTCGGCTCGCCCAACTACTGCACCGAGAGCAGCACCTGCTTTTCCGCCACCTGGGTAGCCGCCAACCTGACCTACGGTACCGATTATTCCTATATGACGGCGTCCAGCTCCGGCATCGACCCCGAGACCAGATGTAAGCTTATCTGGGGCTCGGCCGTGATAACGACACCCCCCGTCTGGCAGGTAAATCTTAAATCCCAAGAAAAGGGCATCAAACTCATCGTCGTCGACCCGCGCCGTACCGAAATCGCCGCTAAAGCCGATATCCACCTCCAGCTCCGCCCCGGCACCGACGGCGCCCTGGCGCTGGGCATGATGAACGTAATTATCAGTGAAAACCTGCATGATAAAGACTTCCTCGACAAATGGACGGTCGGCTTCGAAGGCTTGAAAAAACTGGCACAAGAATATCCTCTTGAACGTACGGAAGAAATTACTGGCGTGCACGCGGCAAAAATCCGTGAAGCCGCTCTGCTGTATGCCATGAATAAACCAGCCAAGCTGCACTTGAGCGCTAACAGCACCACCCACCACGCCAACGGCGTGCAGAACCACCGCGCCGTGATTCTGCTGGCGGCCCTGACCGGCAATATCGGGATTCCCGGGGGCAATATGCCGCTTCCCTCACCAAAGGTAAAACCCAATGACATCACCCTCCACGAGAGAGTCGCTGACATGCCCCCCGGCGTGGGCGCAACGCGTTTCCCAATATGGACAAAACGTTATCATGAAATGCAGTCGAACGTTATTGTCGACCAGATTGAGAGCGGACAGCCTTACCCCATCAAAGCCATGTTCTCGGCAGGACTGGATATCCAGTTTTTCGCCAATTCAAAACGAATAGTGAAAGCACTGAATAAGCTGGACTTCATCGCCGTGACGGAATACTTCCACACCGCCGGCACGAGGATGGCGGATATCGTATTACCCATAGCCTCGTGGCTGGAAAGGCCGATGCTCCTGACAGAAAATACTGATTATGTCAAGCTAATCAAGCCGGCTGTCAGCCCTCCCGGCGAGTGCCGGTCGGAATGGGATATATATTCTGAACTCGCCAGGAGATTGGGCTTCGGCGACCTGTTCTGGGACGGCAGTTTTGAAAAGTGCGCCGATTATATTCTGGAACCCTTGAATATAACTTATAACAAACTTAAAACGAAACCGGAGGGCATCAAACCGGAAACACAGCCGAGACCGGCGAAACACTACGAAAAGACGGGCTTCAGGACAGCTTCCGGCAAGGTGGAGATAGCATCTTCGGTGCTGAAAGAACACGGGCTCGACCCCCTCCCCGTTTACCGCGAGCCGCCGGAAAGTCCGCTCTCCCAACCGGAGCTGGCAGAAAAATACCCGCTGGTAATGACCTCCGGCGCCAGGGTGATGGCTTATACTCACTCCCAGTTCCGCAATATACCCGGACTCCGCAAGCTGATGCCCGACCCGCTGGCGGACATCAACCCCACCGACGCCTCGCCACGCGGCATCAAGACCGGCGATACGGTCACCATCAGCTCGCCCCGCGGCAGCATCAGGATGAAAGCCAGCGTAACGGACACGATACTGCCTGGCGTCGTTTCTCTGCCGCACCAGTGGCCCGGCGAGGCCAATGTCAACGAGCTGGTGGACGATAAGACCCTCGACCCGATATCCGGGTTTATCCCCTGCAAATCGCAGCTCTGCCAGGTAAGTAAATACCGGAAACAATAAGTCACTTGTGGAGGCATCATGAATTTTTCGCCGAAAGATAAGCTGGAGTTCAAGACCAATCCCGCCCGATATATCGAGTCAGCGATAATAAAATACGCCGCCAAAAGCCCGCTGAACCGCCTCTCCGACTATAATAATGAGCCGGTCATCGAAGAACCGCTGGTGGGCTTTGCCGACGGCTACGACCCGATTTTTAACGAATTTAAAAATGATTCTATTATCGGCAACTTTCATCTCACTCCGCTGGAAGCCTTCAAATTCTACTCCGAAAAACAGGGAAAACCGACAGTAAAAGACCGCCCAACCGCCTTAAGCGTAATATCGGTCGGCTTTACTTTGCCCAAGAAGACCCGCCAGAGCAATCGACCAAAATCAAGGCTGGCAGCCCCCATGTGGCGCCACGCTTACGGGCAGGCTTTCATGCTGATGGGAGAAACTCTAAGCCATATCGTGTCGCTGCTGGAAAGCGCCGGCTATCGTGCCGTCGCTCCTGTCTGCACCCGGCCCATGTCCATGCCTATTATACGCGACGGACTGCCCTTTACCGACTGGTCAGAAAAACATGCCGCTTATACCGCCGGTCTTGGCACTTTCGGGCTCAACACCAGCCTGATAACGCCCAAAGGCATATCCACCCACCTGGGTAGCATAATAACGGATTTAACCATCAAAGCTACCACCAGAATATATGGTGACCTTCACGACTACTGCCTGCATTTCACCGACGGCTCCTGCGGCAAATGCGCGGCACACTGTCCTTCGGGCGCGGTGAATACCCTGTTCTTCCAGGCTAAAAAATGCCTTGATTATACGATGAACGATTTGCAGAAATTGAGCCGTGAGCTGGAAGGCGAATTAAAACCACCCGACCACCCCATGTGCGCTCTCTGCCAGATAAGGGTCCCCTGCGAAGCCTGCATTCCCACTGTCAAATCAGCACAGAAATAAGCACGGTAATTCAGGACCGGGCCCCAGTTAGCTGTATCGGATTTTTTCTTTAGAAATTCTTTATAAAATCTTTATGAAACTTTATGTTACTTTAGGTCAAACTACATAACAAAAATGTAAACTGGGGATAGGTAAAAACCACCAATTTAAGTAAGGGTTAACCCTTACTTTTCTGAAAATGCAAGCTGGGGAACAATGCGATTATTAACAGCGCATTTGAATAGGCGTTTCCTTAGGCTGTTGCCGGCGGCTTTAGTAATCATTCTAATATTGAGTATTACCGGGCCGAACAGCGCTTCAGCTAATCCCGGCTGGTATAACACAGACTGGCAGCACCGGAAGAAAATCACTATTCACGCCGCCAACGTTTCCGCTACCCTGGCCAACTTCCCCGTACTTATCAGCCTGGCCTCCGATGCCGACCTTGCCGCCGACGCGCAGGACGACGGCGACGATATCCTTTTCACCGCATCCAATGAAGTCACCAAGCTTTCTCATGAAATTGAGTCTTTCAACGGTACGACAGGCCAGCTTATTGCCTGGGTAAAGATACCCAGTCTATCCTCGGTAACCGATACCGATATCTATATGTATTATGGCAACGCCGGTGTTGGCAACCAGGAGAACGTCAACGATGTCTGGGACAGCAATTACAAGATGGTGCAGCACCTGGAGGAGACATCCGGTTCTCATAATGACTCAACACAATATAACAATGACGGTACTCCAAATATCTCACCTCCCGGGACACAGGATGTGACAGGGAAAATAGACGGAGCGGATGACCTGGACGGGAATGATTATATATCTCTCACAGCTTCCGATAGTATATTACCCTCAAATCTTAATTTTACTATTTCTGGCTGGGCGAAATTGGACACCGTTAGAAGCGGGACTTATGCCCCTAACAGGATATTCACGATTTTAGAAAA
>JAFGOC010000061.1 GCA_016926705.1 Dehalococcoidales bacterium
AGTTTCAGATAGGTTTCGAGGTCTTTTCCCCATTGGTTATATTCCTTTATTGTGGGCATGTGATTAGCCTCCGGTTATATATTGATTATAACGATGGGCGCGTTTTTATTCTTTTTGTTTTGGTATGTTTTTAATGAGGTTTTGTGCAAATGCATTATACATACTGGAGTTGTATTGTTCAATATTGCCCTCGTCGCCGAGTTTAGCCAGTTCCGGGTCGATGGGTAGCTGCCCCAGCAGAGGGGCTTCGGCCGACCGGGACATTTCTTCGCCGCGGCTTTTCCCGAAGAGTTCGATTTTCTTGTCTATCTCGGCCACGTGCAGGTAGCTCATGTTTTCGACGACGCCGAGGATGGACTTCCCCATCTTCCTCGCCATATTGACCGCCTTGCGTACGACCATTGCCGTCAGGTCCTGCGGCGTGAAAACGATGATTATTCCCGATATCGGTATAGTTTGCAGCACGGTCAAGGGGGCGTCCGCTGTGCCCGGCGGCAGGTCGACAATAAGGTAGTCCAGGCTGCCCCAGAGTACCTCCTCCCAGAACTGCGTTATAGCGTGACCGATAAGAGGGCCGCGCCAGATAACTGCATCATCGTCGCTTTGTAGTAAAAGGTTAATTGACATTACTTCAATGCCGGAGCGCGTCGGGACCGGCATGAGACCGCTCTCGCTCATGGCGGGCCGACTGTTGATGCCGAACATCATGGGTATGCTGGGGCCGGTAATATCGGCGTCCAGTATGCCGACATCGTAGCCTTCGCGTTGTAGCGCCACCGCCGCCAGGCTTGCCACCAGCGATTTGCCAACGCCGCCTTTGCCGCTCATAATGGCGATAACATGCTTGATTTTATTAAGTTCTTTGGGTTTGATATCGGCGAAGTTTATGGCAACATCCTTAACACCATCAAGCCCGGCCACTTGTTCTTTTACGCTTTCTTTTAATTGTTCTTGCGCCGTTTTCATCAACGCTGCCGTAGCGATGGTAATATCGACTTTGCCGTTTGCCACGCTGACGTCCCGCACCAGGTTCATCTTTATGAGGCTGCGTTTGACATCCGGTACCAGCACTTCATCTAATACATTCTTAACTTCTTCCGGTGTAGGCATAAATCTCCTTTTATTGCTATGTTTTTACTGTTTCTCTGGTAAAACTGTGGGTATTTTTACCTTTTTTGGTTAATTTAAAAAGGCCCCCTCCTGTAATGCCGGTTACTAATTCTGCGTCCTTAAGGTGATGGTCGCTGACGGATAAAAAGCCTCCCGGCTTTAACACGCGGTGCAGCTCCATTAGGACTTCACCACCGTTATCAAGTTCATGGAGGATATCGTAAAGCAATATGATATCGATACTTTCATCCGTAAGTCCGGTATCACATTCTGAAAGGATAACTTGAACATTGGTGAGGCCTTTCTTTGATATTAGCATCTTTACCGACTCTATGGCTAGAGGAAGTATATCCAGTGCGTACAATGCGCCGGTAGCACCTATAAGTTTAGTGACCGGCATAACGTAACTGCCAGGGCCGCAGCCGTAATCGAGTACTCTGTAGCCGTTTTTTATCCCCACCTCCTCTGCAATACGGGAACGGGGTCTAAAAATATCCCTGATTTTGAAACCCAGGGACATGATTTTGAAATCAAGGCGCGACTGGGTTTTTGGCTTATTTCTTGTTTTCTGCGTCGGCATATATACGCTCCTCGTGTTGACGGGCTGACTTTCTCCTGTTTGCCCGTATTATGCCCAGGAAAATGTTCATTCCCGGCACTCTCTGCATATATTTCACGTAATCTTCCCCGTACTTTTTCACCAGTAGTTTATCTTCTTCTTTGATGCTGAAGTATGTAGCCACCGTGCCGATGAACCCCAGCACTGCGAAAAGCCAGTGAGGGTACCATAACAACGTAGTAACGAATATTGAATACACGCCTCCTGTGTATTGCGGGTGCCTAACAACGGAATAGATGCCTGTATCTACCAATTGAGTGGTGTGAACGAATGTTTTGCCCTTCGGTACACCGCCCCAGCGCGGGAACATAATTATCGGGGCTAGCACCAGCGCAAACCCGAAAGCCCAGACAACCCAGCCGATGATGAACAGGGCGGGATGAAAATATGTATCCAGTACACCTGTCAGGACGAGGGGATTGGCCGGGAAGCAAAGAATCGCCAGTACCGTTATGAGTGTTATCCATAAAATGTCTATTTTTAACCTTTTCATCAGCTCCGGCTTATCAATCTCTAGTGAAGTCTTTCCATCAGATTGGGCAGGTTACCCTGCAGGTACAGATTGACTGCTTCTTCTATATCCATAAGGTCGGTGATTATCGTCTCGATGTCCTGACTCTTAAAGCTTTCGTAGGCGCCCCAACCCATGCCCCCGGCGATAAGCACCTGGCAGTCCTCGACGCTCTGCGCCATGGCGGCGTGCCTCGACTGCGCGCCGGAGTCATAACCGTGCCTTTCGCCCGGCGCCGTCTCGTGGTGCTGACCACCGGTGAAGGTTTGGTGCCCCGCCTTGTTTCTCGTTTCTTTACCGGTGATTTTACCGTCTTCCGCCGTTACTATCACGTACAGAGACGCCCTCCCGAAATGCTGGCTGATAGTGGTCCCGTCATCAGATACTACAGCAATTTTCATGATTGTTTTACTCCTTTATTTTACTATCAAGTCGTATTTTGGCCGGCCTTTGTTCATGGAAATTTTTACTGATACCTGCTTTCCCTCGGCCAGGTATTTTTCCGATTCTATTCGGAGTCGTTCCGACTCCGGAGACTGTAAAAATTTTACCAGGGCTTCATATTTACGCTGGATTTTCTTATCTATTCCCTCCTCGCGCAACAATAACATCAGACAGCTGTTCAATTCATGCTCGCTAAGGCATTTCAGGCATTTGCCCGATATTTCGTTGTTTGAGTACTTCGGTTCGAGGTCGAAAGAGTCCGCTGTGCTTTTTTTCAATTCATCATTACGCATACGCTGTGCACTACTTTCATGTTGTTATCGTTACAATAGGCTATCGCCGCTTCACTCTCCGAACCGGGCTGGAGCCAGATGCGGTTCAAGCCCAATTCCTTGCATTGTGTTAAAATTTCTTCGGTCACCCCAGGTGGAACAGCGAAGTCAACAACATCCACTTTAACCGGAATATCAGCCAGGTTAGGGTAGCAGTGAAGACCCTCTACCTTTTTCAGCCTTGGGTTTACAGGGTAAATTTCATAGCTGCGTTTTTTCAGATTTTTAATAATCTGGTTACCGTATTTCTCCGGATTGTCCGTAGCACCTATTACCGCGAATTTCTTCTGGGCCATAAATTCTTTAATCAGGTCTTGCATAGTTGCCTCATATTAATGTCTGGGGCAGCTTTCCCCGCTGGAACAGGGTGGTTTCTCACACCGCTCTTCGCGGCCGCAGCAGGTCTTGTCGGAATTGTACGTGTTTTTTATCAGGCTGGGAGATGTTATAAGTCTTTCCATTTCCTGCCCGCAATCCGGGCACTCCGGTTCTCTGGGACTGAAAAAGCCTTGCACGAGAACTTCGGAAACATGCCCGCAGGACTTGCACTTATATTCATAAATCGGCATTTTCTCCTCACCCTCCCAGCTTATTTACAATTTTATCCCATAACGCCGCAATTTTACTGGAGAGGCCGTTATGGGAGTACTCAACTACCGGTATTCCATGTATCATTGCCTCGGTGACGGCATTATCATAAGGAATCCTGGTTACCGTCCCCATTCCCTGCTGTTGGCAGTAGTCTTCTATTTTATTGGCATTGCTTTCATTGATGTCATATTTATTGATGCAGACCAGGGCCGGAACATTAAAGTGACGGCAGACCTCATATACCCTTTCCAGGTCGTGTATGCCTGACAGCGTGGGCTCCGTTACCAGCAGCGCCAGGTCAGCCCCGGATAGCGACGATATCACCGGGCAGCCGATGCCGGGTGGGCCGTCGCTGATGATATAGTCTGCCTTCTTTTTATCCGCCAGTTCTCTGGCTTTTTGCCTGACCAGGGCCACTAGCTTGCCTGAATTTTCTTCGGCGATACCCAGTCGTGCGTGGACCAGTTCGCCGTACCTGGTTTTAGAGATAAACCAGTGCCCGGACATATTGTCTTTCATTGTTATGGCGTCGGCGGGGCAGATGTGCGAGCAAAAGCCGCAGCCTTCACATGAAATGGGGTCGACTTTATAGTCTTTAATTGCGTTGAAGCGGCATAATTCCTGGCAAAGTCCGCACTGCGTGCACTTATCTTCGTCGATAGTTGCTGCCTGTCCGCTCCAGAACTCATTTTTCTCCTGCGTTTCCGGTCGGAGCAGCAGATGAAGGTCGGCGGCATCGACATCACAATCCGCCAGCACCTTGTTCTTCGCCAGCGAGGCAAAAGAACCGACGATGCTGGTCTTACCCGTGCCTCCTTTACCGCTTAAGACTACTACTTCTTTCATCTACCAGCTCCTTTATGTGTCTGAAGAGCGACTCGAACTTTTCTTGCCACCGGGGCATTCCCTCGGCTAGCGTTATGCCCCTTGAATAGAGTCGCGCGATTTCGGTATCCAGCGGGATAGTCATCAGTACGGGGATGTTTTGTTCACGGCAATATGCCTCCATTTTCCCCTGATTATCGCCGGCGCGGTTGATAACCACCCCGCACAGAATCCCGAGTTTCCTTACCGTTTCCACCGCCAGGGTGAGGTCGTTAAGCCCGAAGGGCGTGGGTTCGGTCACCAGCAGGCAGAAATCACTGCCCTTGACGGATTCCACCACCGGGCAGGAAGTCCCCGGCGATATGTCAATAATGACGGTTTTATCGGGACTTACCTTTTCCTTGACTTTCCTGATAACCGGCACCGGCATAGCCTCCCCTGTATTAAGCCGACCCTGGATGAAATCAATGTTGCCAGCATGCCCGGACTCTACCACACCGATTATCATATCTTCCTCGGTGATTGCCTTTTCCGGACAGAGGTAGCTGCAGGCGCCACATCCGTGGCAGAGGTTCGGTAAAACTAGTACATTCTTGGGTAAAACAGCGATGGCATTGTAAGCGCAGACCTCGGCGCACTTGCCGCAGAACGTGCACTTCGTCTCGTCGATTTTCGGGACTGGTATGGCTACCGGTTCCTTTTTATCGATAACCGGTTTTAAAAATAGATGGTCGTTCGGCTCCTCGACATCGCAATCGACGAGTTGAAGACTGCATTTATCCTTCAGCGATACCGCCAGACTGGTCGCCACCAGAGTCTTGCCGGTGCCGCCTTTGCCGCTGGCAACGGAGATTATCATCTTATCCTCTTGTCATTTTAGCGCCGCATTTGGGGCAGCTCATGTTGTAACAGGGGGTGCCTCTCTGGTGGGGCACCTTTGTACCGCAGCTGGGGCATACACAGTCACCTGCTGGCCCCATACCGGGACGGTTGCCTCCCATCCTGCCCCCTCTTTGACCCCCTCCGGTCGGTGGACCGGTACCATCTCCTCTTGGCATAATCAACACCTCCGTTTAGTTCTTTGTTTCGTTATCTCTGGCCCATACCTCTGCCGCCACCCATGCCCCCACCGGAACCGAAATGCGCTCTCACATTAGGCTGGGAATCTGCTTTCAGTTTACCGGACTTGTAGTTTTCTACGGCGTCCTTGACCTTGCCCGTCACTCCGGTGATGACTTTAATACCGGCGCCTGAAAGCACCTGATAGGCATTGGGTCCGCAATTGCCGGTAAGTAGTGCCTCGATGCCTTTGTCGACGATGCTTTGCGCCGCTGATATACCTGCTCCTCCCCCCGCCGTCGCTGAAGAATTCTCCAGCGCCTCAAATTGCATTGTGTCCGGGTCGACGATGATGAAATACTGGCACCGCCCGAAGCGCGGGTCGATTTCTGCATCCAGGTTCGGGGCAGTCGAAGTTATTATAATTTTCATCATTTACTCCTTGCTTGAAGGTTTATTTTTATCAAGTTCCTTTATTTTAAGGCACACGGCCTAATTTATTCTTTATCAGCCGCAATATAATGGCAAATTTTCTTTGCCGGTCAATAAATGTAGATGCGCGCTGTTGCATACAGGGCATCTACGGTTCTTATCTTCCGTGGGACTCTTTGGTATTGGCATTTTAAACTTATGCTTACAGTCCTGACATTCATATTCCCACATATCAGTTTCAAATATATTTGTCCCGGAGTCCAGAGGCACCCAGGGAGGGGCTTCCGCAACATCAAAGCCGCAGCATGCCGGGCATTGTATCTTCTCATCTGGAGAAGGACTATCAGGGACGGTGTGGTCGAATACATTTAGACACTGCTTGCATAAAAAACGACTTTCCATGATTCTAGCGGTCCTTTCTCATGGTCAGTAATTCGAGTCCTGATATTTGTCGAAATGTCGCTCCTTGGCTGACATAGCGGAGCACCGTTTCACTATCGATTACCTTGGTTCCGGATACGGCGTCTATGCCGTAGTCGAAGACGACCGGCGATAGTGGAGCTGTCCCTCCAAGAATAATAACATAAGCTGACGGACTGCATAATCCAAGCAGATACTCGATGGTGTGGTTGGTAAAAGCAGTCCCGGTGATACCAATAACGTCCGCCCGTGGCAGATATTTGGCAGACTCATTTTCCGGGAGGTCGTTTTCCTGCGGATTTTTCTCGATTACCCAGAGTTCCTTGGTGGTTTGCCGCAGCTTTTGCACAAACGGGAAATGCCCGATGATAGCAACTTTTTTACCTTCGCCCTTGCTGGCTATTAGATCGCCGGCGTTTAGCTTAGCGCAGCGTTTTTCATCTATTTCCACCAGCGAGTTTATAGTAGCCATGCCGATAGAGGCTTCAACAGGACTGCGCGAATTAGCCATACCGGCAAGTTCACGGGCATCTTTTTCCAGCAGCATGCCGGCATCGGCGACAGGCGACTTTTTATGATGCGGTCCTTGGTCGTGGGGTGTGGAAGCCAGCCCGCACCGTCCGGTTACTACCGCTGTCTGGAAGGGCCCCATGCGTATATCCTTGACCGGGTTCTCGTATTCCAGCGTTGCCAGTATGTCGTTAATGATTTTCATAGTTAATACACTTTTTATTGTGGTAAATCTTTCAAGTGTCTGCCGCGCCCTCTTCCTCGACCCCTTATGCTCTGGCTATTTACGGGCGAAGGTACCGGTTGAACATCGGGTTGGCGGCAAACAGGACAGAGTTCCGGCGGCACTCCGACCGGCTTATCCAGTTCCCATTCGTGTCCCCGATGACAGCGAAACCGTCGCCAGGTCATTTCAAAATTACCGCCCTCAATCCTTATGGCTTTCCCATTAAGCAGCACATCGGCTATCTTCCGCCGCGCCGATGCCAGTACTCGCTGGAAGGTAGGTCGGGAGACATTCATCTTTTCCGCTCCTTCCTCCTGCTCCAGTCCTTCAAGGTCTTTAAGTCGAATTGCCTCGGCTTCTTCTACAGACAGGCGCACCTCATCAACATCTCTTAGCGGCGCTCCTGCTGGTTTAAAGTAGGTTATATCAGGCACATATTCTACGCGGCGGTATTTACGCGGGCGGGACATATTGCCTCCTGTATTATGAGCATATGTTCATAATAATGATATAAGCTAACCACCTTTTTGTCAAGTCTACTAAAGTAAATTAAAAAAGCATGTATTTTTTGTAGAAAAGACAGGGCACTATGGTGGGCGGTACAGGACTCGAACCTGTGACCTTCAGTGTGTGATACTGACGCTCTAACCAACTGAGCTAACCGCCCGCAGGATGGTTGCCTTTAAATTCTACGGAATAAACCGGCTAAAATCAAGCCTCCCCATTGTTTTTCCGTACTGAAATTGACGTCAGAGCGGCAAACAATATATCATCTATCGTCAACGCGTTAAGGCAGATTTTAGTAGATGAAAATCAACCGCCTGCTGGAAATTACCCTGATTCTCCTCAACAAAAAATCGGTCACTGCTGGAGAGCTTGCGGAGAGGTTCGGCGTTTCCACCAGGACTATTTACCGGGACATCGACGAGCTTTCCTCGGCCAGCGTTCCCGTATTTACGAATAAGGGTAGCGGCGGCGGTATTTCGCTGCTGGATAACTATGCTATCAATAAGGCCATGCTTACCGAGCATGAGCGCGACAGCCTACTCTTGGCACTCAAAACCCTGCAGGCCACCAGGTACCCGGAAATCGACGCTATCCTGGAAAAAATCGGTGCCGTTTTCAGGAAAGCCGCGGCGGCGGACTGGGTCCAGATTGAATTTTCTCCCTGGGGCAGCGGCCCTAACGAAGAAAACAGGTTCCTTGATATCAAACGCGCTATCCTGGAATGCAGGATAATCACCTTCGACTATATTAATGCCGATGGTATTTTAAGCCGCCGCAAAATAGAGCCCATGCTGCTTTCATTCAAGGGCCAGGCGTGGTACGTTTGGGGGTACTGCACCACGCGCCGCGGTTTTCGCACTTTCCGTATCTCCAGAATCAGGAATATAACGGTAACTGATGATAATTTCACAAGACGTCCGCTGGTAAGTGTGAAAGAAGAGGAGCCTGCCCCTGCGCCCAAAAACAGGGTAACCCTGAAATTGAGGTTTCGTCCAGAAAACCTGTTCCGCGTTTATGACGACTACGATGAGCAGCGTATCACCCGCAATCCCGATGGCACTTACGATGTTACCGTTACCTTCCCCGAAGACGAGTGGGTTTACGGCTACATCATGTCCTTCGGGAACTACGTGGAAGTCCTCGAACCGCAACGCATCCGCGATGTAATCCGCGAAAGAATGAAAAAAACCCTGAAATATTACAACGAATAATTTCTTAATATGACATACTATTGTCCTATTTATCTGTTAAAATGGTAGCACGACAGATAAATGGGGGGTATGTCAAATGGAAGTCAAATACACTGATAGAGGTAAAAAGGGCAAGACCTGCGCCGGCTGCAAGCATTTCCAGGATGAGGGCGATGGCCTGGGCAAGTGCTTCGGGCATGAGGTACTCGCCAAGGGCGGCTGCTACATGTTCGAGCCTAAGTAGTATGCGCTAACTTAAAGAGGTCTTGCTATGGAACCTAAAATTATTACAAAAGAAGCCTTTTTAATCGCCGGTGTCGCCGGCAGCGGCGACGAGACTGCCAAGGTCTGGCAAACTTATATGAAACTGGAGAAAATGAACCCGCTGAAAAACCAGGTCGGTGAAGCAGGCTACGAAGTACGGATGTATCCTGGTGAGGAAAGCATGGGTAAAATACATGTCGGCGTACAGGTAAAAGATAGTAACGTTCCTAAGGAATATAAATTATTCTTCATGCCGGCGGCAACATATGCCGAGTTCGAGATTTACCCTGCTAAAGGCTATGAAAGCAGCAACGCCGAGATGAGTAAATGGCTGGAAGATAACACAGGTACTTATAAAGAGGCCTTACTGGATGGTTTGCATTTTGGCATCGAGGTATATGATAAGAGGTTCAAGGGCAACGATAACCCTGAATCGGTGGTCGGGTTTTTAGTACCGATTGTGAAAGTGGACCCTAATTTCGATATAATGCAAACCGTTTCCGGGCCGATGAATGAACTTGCCGGCCGTATCGGACAGTTTGCCGGGGAGGATGTAAGTAAAAAAGTAATGCGTGGCAAAGATGGAATTATAGCCGCAAAAGACCCGGTGAAAGGCGCCTTGTGGATGAAAGAAGCTATAGACCGCCTGGACACCCTGATCGACAAGGACACACGACAGCAGATAATGACCGCCTGCGGTTGCTCCTGCAATAAAGTAAATCATAAGGATTCGGAAGAGGCCAGACAGCTGCGTATGTTGTGCGCTTCGGAAGAAGATTTTTTGGCTATGATGGAGCCACCTGGCAATGGTGTCCGTTACGAACGGGAGGGCAAGACGTTATTTCAATATTACACTCCCGGTAAGTATAAGCAGGGCTTGCGCTGCTATTGTTCCCTGATAAACGCTCTACCCAAAGGCTTCAATGCTTCCCCCACATACTGCCAATGTGCACGAGCTTTTACTGAACAGCACTGGAGTTATGCGCTCGGTCGTCCGGTCAAGGTTGAACTCGGTGAGACGGCTATCACCGGTGCCGAGGAGTGCAAGTTCATCATCCACCTTTAGGGCTAAAATAGAACATCGTGAAAATCAGCGAAAAGATAAAATGCCCCGATTTTCCCTGCGCGGACGTTGATAAAAATAGTCACGCTATGCCAACGGCGGATATCGACCCCGAAAAAATAAAAATTATTATGATAACTGAAGCCCCGCCTAATGATAAAGCGGACTATTTTTACACGCCCGGCAGCCCTTTCTACCTACAGACCACCCTCCAGGCATTTAGAGACGCCGGGGCTGATGTGTCTTCTATACAGGATATCCTCGACCTCGGCGTTTATATCACCACGGCCATCAAATGTGGCAAGGCGCAATATTCCGTTTCCCCAGCCACCATGAAAAACTGCTCTCGATTGCTGGCAAAGGAAATTTCTCTATTCCCCAATGTCAGAGTGTTCATGCTCGGCGGCGACGTGGCTATAAAGATGATGAACGTTATCTGGAAACAAAAGACCGGCAAAAGGGTTATTCCCGCAGGCTCAACATATAAGATAAGAGGGCAGGCATATTATTACGAAGATAAAAGGGTCATACCATCATATACCCCAGCAGGTAAAAATTTCCTCATTGAAAAGTCTAAGAGAAAAATGGTTGCCGAGGATATAAAAGAGGCTTTAAAGTACAGCCATTTACTGGCCTAGCTCCGTGCGGCCTGTATCGCGGATTTTTCGCCGTTCTTGTCCAGTGCTTCTCTTACCAGCTCGATGAATTTCCGTGCCATCGGGTGTTCCGGGGCGTCGTCCCGCAGCAGCCCCTGCGCCCCCACCAGAATATCGCTGGATAAAGGTAATATCTTCAGTCGGCCGTCGGCGATAGACCTTTCTACGCTCTTGATGTGATGGACCCCCACTCCCTCCCCGTTTTCCACAAGTTTGATGCCCCATTCGGCGCTATTTACTTCCACGATAATGGGCGAGGGCATGTGGCAGCCCCCCACCCTGATTCTATTCAGTATTAGCTGGCGCGTGGCGGATGTCTCCGGCCCAAGTATCAGCGGGTAGCCGCACAGGTTGGCGAATGCCAGGCGCGACTTTTGCGCTATGGTGCTGGAAGGAGACGCCACCAGCACTAGCTGTTCCTGGGTGGAGAGCGGAATGGACCTTAATTTAGGATTATCATAATCGGCGCTAACCACTATCCCGATGTCCACTTCACAGTTCTGGACGGCTTCGGCAATCTCAAAGGAAGAAGCACCTCTAATTATTAGCTTAACCCCGGGATATGATTTTTCAAAAGCAGATGCAGCTGAAGCCAAACAGGTGGAAAAAGTGGTAGAAATACCTACGCGCAGGCTGGCTTCCTTGAGGTTCTCCAGATACTTTTCGGCGTCGTTCATCTGCCGGTATATCTCGCTGGCATACTTGTACAACCCCTTCCCCGCCTGGGTTAGTGACACTTTTTGTCTCTTTACCTCGATAAGCTTGAGTCCTACATTCCTCTCCAGCGACCTAATGTGGTAGGTTACGGTAGGCTGAGTAAGACATAGCTTGCCCGCCGCGGCAGTAATGCTTTCCTCGCTGGCGACGTGATAAAAGACGATTAAGCTGTGGAGGTCTAATTTTGAAGGTGTCATTTTTCCAGCCTGCCCGTCCAGGATTTGGATATTTCTCTTGCCGTGAAAATAAGTACAAATATTTCCCGAGTTCCCCGTGTAGAGGAGCGCGGGAGTGTTCTCTATAATATCATAGATAAAATTGTATTGCAATCTGAATATAATTTCTTAACATCATCCTCAAAAACGCTTCAAAAGTCCTATTTCGCGGAGGGACACTTGCATTTTTTCCTCTAAATGGCTAATATTTGTTGAAGTGTGCCAATTTACTCTATAATATAAAGTCGCGGCAATCGCTGCTTAATGTCGAGATTAACGAACAGGAGGTAAAAAAGCATGGCCAAGGATTTAGCCAAAGCGCTGGCCGACCTCAAGGAAGATGAGGCGGTGGCAATCACAAAGGAAAAGCTGGATGCAGGCGCCGACCCCATGGGTATTCTTAATGAAGCGGGGAAGGGCATGGAGGTAGTAGGTGCAAGGTTCTCCAAAGGCGAGTATTTCATTCCGGACCTTGTTTACTCCGGGGAAATCCTCAAGAGAGTCAATGAGCTGGTCAAACCCAAACTCACCGCGGGGAGTGGGAAAAAGACCGGTGGCAAGGTAATTATCGCCACCGTGGCCGGTGATATCCATGATATCGGCAAGGATATCGTTGTCTTCATGCTTGATGTCAGCGGATTCGAGGTCTATGATATGGGCGTGGATGTGCCGATACAGAAAATCGTCGACAAGATAAAGGAGACCGGCGCTCCGGTCGTCGGTTTGAGCGGATTCCTGACTTTAGCCTATGACTCTATGAAGCAGACCATCGATGCCATCAAAGCAGCCGGTCTGCGAGAAAAGACGAAAATAATGATTGGCGGCGGCCAGATAACCCAAGACATCGTCAAATATACCGGTGCTGACACTTACGGCAAAGATGCGATTGAGGCAGTCGCTCTCGCTAGAAAATTCATGGCCGCAAAATAAAGATTTAATCGAAAATAAATATCAGGAGGATAAAAATGGCAAAAGAATGGGAAGAAATGACCCCGGCAGAAAAACGCGCCGATTTGGATAGCAAATGGCTGTCTCCTCCGGAAGCGAAATATAACAGTGCCGAGGCCGAAAAGGAATACAAAGCCAGGGTTCAAAGAATGCTGGATGCTGTTAACATGAAGCAACCGGATAGAGTACCGGTAGTCCCTATGGTGGGCTTCTTCCCCGCTTACCTTTCAGGTTTGACCCCCTACGATGTAATGTACGATTATGATAAACTCATGAGCTCGTTTGCCAAGTTCGTGCTGGAATACAAGCCGGATGGGCACCTTAGCGTCACCAACTCTCCTCCGGGAAAGGCCCATGATATCCTCGACTATAAACTCTACGGCTACCCCGGCCACGGCGTCGCCAAGGAGCATTCCTATCAGTGCATCGAGGGCGAATACATGAAAGCCAATGAATACGATGCTCTAATTGATGACCCTACCTATTTCTTCTTGACGGGCTGGCTGCCGCGTGTTATGGGTGCTCTTGACGGCTTGAAGATGCTTTCGCCTTTCACTAATATGACGGAAATGTACGGTGGATTTACCGGCGCGGCTCTCGTTCCCTTTGGACTGCCGCCGGTCAAGGCAGCTCTAAAAGCGCTGATGGACGCTGGCGACGAAGCTTTAAAATGGATCGGCACTGTAGCCGCTTTCGGTGGGGCGATGGCGGCGGCTGGATTCCCCGGGTTCTTCGGCGGCGGCACTAAAGTATCATTCGATACCATCGGTGATACCCTCCGCGGCACCAGAGGAATCATCATGGATATGTACCGCCAGCCGCAGAAAATCATGCGTGCCATGGAACAATTAACGCCGATAATGGTAAAAATGGGCGTTGCCAGCGCCAAGCAAAACGGCTGTCCCATTGTCTTCATCCCATTGCACAAGGGTGCCGATGGCTTCCTCAATGACGAGCAGTACAGGAAGTTCTACTGGCCGGCGCTTAAGGACCTCATGGACGGCCTGATTGCAGAAGGCTGTGTGCCGTTCCCCTGGGCTGAAGGTGGATATAATTCGCGTTTGAAGGTTATTAAAGAATCTCCCAAGGGCAAGGTTATCTGGGGCTTCGATACCACCGATATGGCTCAAGCGAAGAAAATACTGGGCGATGTCTGCTGCATCACCGGCAACATGCCCATAGCTACGTTAAGTGTCGGCACCCCGGAAGACGTCAAGAATGCCGTTAAGAAACTGATTGATAATTGTGCCAAGGGCGGCGGCTACATCATGATGAGTGGGGCTGTAATTGAAAACGCGCCCCCGGCAAATATGAAAATGTTCATAGATGCCACCAAGGAATTGGGCGTCTATAAATAGAACCTGGAGCGTCAGAAAAGCATAAAGAAAGAGGGGGGTGTGAGAACCCCCCTCTCTTTTTACCCCTCAATAGGGGACTAAAGCATTACTGTTCCGCCGTCGACGTAGTACACCTGACCCGTAATAAAGTCGGAGTCCTTGGAGGCCAGGAACACTGCCGCCCCCACCATATCCTCGGGTTGACCGCGGCGCCGCAAAGTCTGTTCGCCGGTGGCTAATTCAAATGTCTGGTCGCTGCCCGGCTGGGCCAGACTTGCCTCGGAAGCGGTGAACCCGGGGGCGATGGCATTAACGTTGATTCCGGCAGGACCTAACGCCCTTGCCAGAGCATGTGTAAACGTATACATTGCGCCTTTGCTGCAGGAATAAGGCATGAAAACCATTGCCGCTGGCACCTGCGCCACGTTGGAAGCGATATTGATTATCTTGCCTTTCTTGGCTTTGGCCATCAGCGGCACAACCGCCTTGCAGACCGACCACGTGCCGATTAAATTCACTCTGTAAATGCGTTCAAAGTCTTCTACCTTCCAGCCGTCCCACGGAGTAACGTTAACCCCGTACCAGATTGCGGCATTATTAAGAAGAATATCTACCTTACCGTACTGCTTCATAACTTCGTCAGCGATTTTCTGGCAGTCGCTTTCCACGGAGATATCGGCCTTTGTTATCGCTACCTTAACGCCCTTTGCCTTTACCTCTTTGACGGTGTCCTGGGCTCTCTCGAGATTGGTGGTGGTCAACAGAAGGTCGGCCCCTTCCTCGGCATACCTCAAGGCAAAAGCCTTGCCGAGACCGCGGCTGGCGCCAGTAATAATGGCCACCTTGCCCTTTAGTGCTTGTGACATGTCTTCCTCCTTTTATCTGTTTTTAAGATTATTCAGACAGCCTAGAAAAATTTACATCACCCGTAGGGCTATGTCAAGTTCACATTGGTATTATCTGGATTCCTTGTTGAATTAATTCTGCAGAAGGGGGTACAATCTATCACAGCCGCGTCTATAATCACCTTTCGTATATATCAATCATCAACTTTTAAGGAGGTAAAACATGACCCGATGGCATGATTTCATTGAAAAAGACGGCAAACCGCCCGTCTGGCCTTACCCGATTCACTATGATAAGGAGCAGGAAATCGATACCGATGTCCTGGTAATCGGCGGCGGTATTGCCGGTTGCTGGGCGGCCATCAGCGCTGCCAGAAAAGGCGTACGTGTCGCTCTCGTGGAAAAGGGGGACACGGTCAGGAGCGGGGCGGGTGGACCAGGCTGCGACCACTGGTGTAATGCCCCGGCAAATCCGTTATCCAATGTCGACCCGGATGAGTGGGCACAGCATATGGCCGAGGCCCCGTATTCTAACGGCATCGGTACCCAAATCCAGTGCCGCGAGGACTGGGATACCCTGCTGGAAATGGAGCAGATGGGGGGCAAAATCAGGGACACCAAGGATGAGTACGTTGGCGCCAGAGGCCGCGACGAAAAGACAAAACTGATGATATCCCCGCGCTATACAAGAGTGCATAGCTACATCCCCGGTATGCAAAAGCCGGTGACCTTTAAAAGCAATCCGGAAGGAAAACTCAATAACGTGGTCATCCGGGTGTGGGGTTCGACCTTTAAACCCATACTAAAGAGAGAATGTAAGCGGCTGGGTGTCAAAATCTTCGACCGCGTCATGGTTACCAGTCTCCTGACGGAAAAAGGCGTACAGGGCGCCAGGGTTATCGGAGCTACGGGATTTAATAACCGCACCGGTGAGTTCATGGTATTCAAGTCGAAAGCCGCCGTGCTGGCCACCGCTGGCAACTGGTCGCTGTTCCTCCTGAACACCGAGCTGGCCGGCTACAACACCTTCCGCTCCCGCACCACTACCGGCGACGGTACTGCTATGGCCTGGCGGGCCGGTGCTGCACTGACTGTCATGGAGAGAACGGGCATCATGATGTTGAGTACCGGCTTCAAGCATACCTGGTACGGGGGTGCCGGGGACGCCAGCTATGAGAACGTCCCCCTCGTGGATGCCAACGGCAAAAAGCTCCCCTGGCCCACACAGGGCTGGGAGGATGCCGGCGCCATGAGGCCGACCCCGGAGAATATGGAGAAAATCATCAAGGGCATCCAGAGCGGTGAGTACGCCCTGCCTTTCTACGGCGATTTTCCTGCCATGCCGGAGGTTGAAAGAAGGACCACCTGGAGAATGATGCTCGGCGAAGAATCCACCACGAGGAATATCATCGATTCCTACGAAAAGGGCGGCTTCGACCCCGCCAAGCACCTCCTCCAGAACTACAGCTTTATTGAAGGCAACAGCCCGGCCCAGTGGCGTACGGCCGGCGGCGGGCCTGTCATCGACTGGGATTTAAAGTCAACCCTCGACGGCCTGTATGTTGCCGGTGAGCAGACTTTCTCCGCCGGCGACCACTCTTATGCTGCGGCCACGGGACGCTATGCCGGCCGCAAGGCCGCTGATTATTCCCGGCAAACAGGGGAGACTAAGGTGTCCAAGGATCAGGTCACGCTGGAAAAAGCCCGTATCTACGCCCCTGTCAGGCGTACTGAGGGCATCGACTGGAAGGAGCTGCACGCCGGTATCTCCCGTGCTATGCAGTACTTCTGTAGTGAATACAAGACGGAACAACTGCTCAAGATGGGGCTGGACGCCCTTAAGGAAATCGAGGAGGTGTTCGTCCCTCGCCTTTACGCCCTCGACCCGCACAAACTGATGCGCAGTATCGAGGACTTGAGCCTGCTGACCCACGGCCAGGCTATCATCAATGCCTCCCTGGCGCGTCAATCCAGCAGTCGGATGCTCAACTTTTTCAGAATCGATTATCCAAAGGTCGACCCGCCGGAGTGGACTAAGTTCGTTACCGTCCATCTGGAAAACAATAAAGTAAAGGCCGGCGAACTTCCCCTCGATTACTATGGTGACATGAAGGCAAATTACGAGGCCCGAAACAAGGACTACACGGGCGTTTATAAAGGAAAATAAGGAGACTGCTATGGCTAAGAAAACATATGCGTTGCCTAATATTATTACCCCCGCCAACCCGGTTATTTTCAATCCGGAGGTCTGTAACGGCTGTAATCACTGCGTGGAGGTTTGCCAGGTGGATGTCTATATTCCAAACCCGGAAAAAGGCAAGCCGCCGGTAATCTTACACCCGGACGAATGCTGGTACTGTGGCTGCTGCGTCAACGATTGCCCACGACCCGGCGCCATCACCTTTAACTGGCCGGTACAGCAGCGCGCCTACTGGAAGGACAAAGCCACGGGTAAAGTCTTAAGGGACAGCCAGTAATTTTTTGGTATTGTTTAATGAGCGCGGGTGCTGGTAGTACTGTCAACAGCGGCACCCGCGTTGTTAACCCAGTAGCCTGATAATCTCGGTGGCGTCGTTCAATTTTTCTAGCCGCCCCACCATATCAATAACTTTTTCTATTTTATCTTTGGTTAGCGGCTTGATGGAGCAGGGCGCGCACTCGCGGAATTTCCTGGTCACGTCCTCGAAAGTCATCGGCCGCTGCACGCTGCCCAGGCAGTTTTCTACCTCTTCGGTGAATCCCCGCCCATCCTGCATTTTTATCGTTACCCCTCCCGGCTCCACCCCGTGCCGGTTCATCGAGGGCTCCAGTCGGGTGTCTATTTTCTGCGCCAGCTTGAGTATCTCCGGTCGTTTTATGGCTTCATCGGTGAAATCGTCCACGGTCACTTTTCCCTGGGCCAGCGCTGTGGCCACCACCCAGGGCACGCTGAACTGCGCGTCGATAATCGTCCGCGGCGCTTTCTTGATTTCCGGCGGCTGGGCATGCTGGTAGACCTTATCACCGCCGTAGACGGTTATTTCTCTAATGTCATCGGCGTTTATTTTATATTTCGTTTTCAAAGCGAGCGCCGCGTCGATGCAGGCGTGGGTCAGCCCGCAGCATGGATAAGGCTTGTCCCCGATGTTCACCACCTCCCACTTTTTCCCCAGGTCGGTGGTCAACAGGGCGGGGTCGTAGTCTCCACCCATGTAGGTCTTATAGAGTCCCGTCCTCCCCTCCAGCGGGTCGCGCTCGCCGGTAATGCCCCTTTCCGCCATCAGGGCGGCGGTAATGCCCCCCTTTGCCGCCAGTCCCGGACCCATTCTCTTTGCCAGAGCGCCGTCCGCCACACCGGTTCCGGCGCCGCCGCACTGGTGGTAGGCCAGACCCAGCGCGTCTATCATTCTATCTTCATCGAGTCTTATAATCCTGCCTGCCACCGCAGCGCTGCCCAGAAACCCGAAAAGCGTTGTCGGGTGCCAGCCAGCGGACATGGCGCTCCCCCCCGGCTTGCTGGCCAGTCCCAGCCTCGCTGTAAGGTCTCCCCCCAGTGCGATAGCCGTGATTAATTCCTTGCCGCTTATCTTGCCCATCCGCTCTGCTACCGCAAAGGCAGTTGAAACCGCCACGCAACCGATATGGACTAACGCCACCTGGTGGCCGTCGTCGTAATCAAGGGCATGAATCATGGTGCCGTTGACCTGCGCAGCGTTGGGGGCGGGGCACTTGAAGCCGTAAGCGATAACCGTACTCTGACTGGCGCCTCCCCACTCCCTAACCATGTCCACCAGTTCTTTAACTCCCGCCTTCGACGAGCCACCCAGTGCCGTCGCCAGGCTGTCCAGCACTTCTTGCATTACCGCCGCCACAGCGTCGGGTGGGACATCTTCATACCTGGTACTGACAATGTGTTTCACCAGTTCATTTATGGCTGTCATGGCTTATTTCCTTTTTAAAAACGGCGGCGGCCAGTCGGCTTCGGTTTTTCCGTCTGCCTTGAAGCGATGATTGCATTTATCATGTCCTTCGGGGAGGGACATCGTACGGGTAAAACCAAATTTACGTACTTTGCCGGCGACGAAATCTAGGTAGCAGTAGTAGGGTAAAAATTCGTCGGCGTCATGTTCATGATACAGCTTTTGAGAAGCGCATTCCATAAAATCGAGGCCGTAGTCGAATTCTTTGCCGTCTCCTTCGACGAATGTATATACGTAATCACCGGGATACCGCCGTTCCTGCGACCTTATAGCGCCCTGGCGATTTTGTTCCAGTCTCTGTTCCGGCGTTAGCCACTGGGAAGGCGGGATAACTGGCTGGAACTCACTGGCCTTTTTAATATAGCCGTAATAAATTATCCTGCCTGTCTCCTCCGCTGTTTTACCGTATCCTTTCATGGCTTTATAAAGAGCCAGGTATCGTACCGAATTAACCAGGTGCTTTGTAAAATGGTTCTCATCCCCGCCGATATAAGGAATATGTGGTATCAGGTTGTTAAAAATATGCTGTGCTTCCTGTATGATTCTGTACGACTGTATTTCCCCGTACTGCTTGAGGAGTAACGGGTTCCACCGTTTCACGTCCTCTTCGAACTTTTCCAGCAGTTCGGGCTTTCTTTTAATGTAATACTCTTTGTCTATCGGATATACCACTATTCCTCCCCCCTTAAGTCACCCCGCCCCCCAGAGCGATTACTTCGCCCGTGATGTAGTCCGACTGGTCGGAACAGAGGAAATATACGAGGTCGGCGGCCTCTTCCGGTGTGCCTAACCGACCCCACGGGATAATCTTGGTTAATCCTCCTTGGTCTTTCTTGCGCGCTTCCTCCCAGGTTATGCCCTCCGCCTCCGCCATTTTCTGGAAAGCCTCGTCCCGCAGGTTGGTCACTATCATGCCCGGGTTGATGCCGTTGACGTTGATTTTATACTTAGCCAGCTCCAGCGCCAGGCTTTTTGTCAGGCCGATGGTGCCCCACTTGGCGGCGGAATAGGCCGCGCTGCCTGCCACGCCGTGCGTCCCTGCCAGCGAACAGAATACCACGATTTTCCCCCCTTTACCCCCCAACGCCATCTGTTTGGCCGCCGCCTTGCAGACGAGGAAAGACCCCACTAAATCGATGTCGATAATCGACCTGATGTCCTTTTCCGAAAGGTCGATGACCGGCACGCCCACCGGGCCGCGTATGGCGGCGGCGTGTACCAGTATATCTAATCTCCTGAATTTTTTCACGACCTTATCGATACCGGCGTCTATCTCTTTACCGATGTTGATATCCATCGTTATAGCCAGGGCTTTCCTGCCTATCGACTCTATTTCCTTGACTATTTCATCCAGGCCGCCCCACCCCTCGTCGCCGGGGAACATGCTCTTCGGCGTGGCGAACTTGTCCGCCACTACCACGTCCGCCCCTTCTTTCGCCAGGCGTAACGCCACGGCGTGTCCCATGCCTCTCTTGCTGGCGGCCCCGGTTACCATGGCGACTTTTCCCTTAAGGCTGCTCATAATGTGTTTGTTCTCCTTATCTTTTTCTTTATACAGGATACTATATATTAATAAAACTGGTATAATAACGTCAAAAGCGGTTATTATCGACCATCGGGGAGGCCGTCATGCTGCTTAAGGACAGGGTTGCTATCGTCACCGGCGGGACCAAGGGAATCGGGAAGGGCATTGCCTTGAAATTTGCGCAGGAGGGATGCGATGTGGTTGTCAATGCTCGTCATATCGATGACGCGCGGAAGGTCGCCGCGGAAATCAAGGCCCTGGGACGCCGCTCGCTGGCCATCGCCGCCGATGTTTCTAAAAGTGCCGAGGTGAACGGCATGGTGGCGCATACTATCAGGGAGTTCGGGAAAATCGATATCCTGGTGAATAACGCCGGCGGCGTCTCCGGCGACTCTAAAATCGAGGATACCACAGATGGCGCCTGGGAGAGGGTTATCGGCGTCAACCTGACCGGCCAGTTCTTGTGCTGCCGTGCCGTGGTGCCTCATATGAAAAAAAAGAAATACGGCAAAATTATTAATGTTGCCTCGATGGGCGCCATCCATCCGCCCGCGCCGATTGTGCACTATCATTCGGCCAAGGGCGGCGTGCTTGGGCTGACCACCGACCTTGCTTTTGAGCTGGCCCCTTATAATATCACGGTCAATGCTATTCTGCCCGGCCCGATACGCACGGAATTTTTCACCGAAATGCTGAAGAAAATGACCGCTGCCGATGGTAAGGCTTTCTTTAAAATGCTGGAAAATAAGGTGCCGATGCACCGCATGGGCGAGCCGGAGGAAATCGCCGGCGTGGCTCTGTTCCTGGCCTCGGGCCTTTCCTCTTATGTTACCGGCCAGGCCATCAATGCCGGCGGCGGACTTCCCCTGGAGCCGCAACAGCCTTAATTATTTCCCTATATATTTCAAAGCGTTCTTCCCCGCAATCCGTCCGGAGTTCATGGCAAAGGCGGAAGCCAGCCCGGAGGAGCATTTTATAGGATAGCTGTCCCCGTACATCCCCCCAGCGTCGAACCCCACCGCATAAAGTCCGGGTATGACAGCGCCTTTTTTATCGATTACCTCGGTTCTTTCGTTGATTTTTATGCCCCCCATCGTCCCCAGGCAGACGGTACGCGCCTTCACGGCGTAATATTTGGGTCCGTTAAGCCGGTGGAGGTACTCGGGGTCTTTGGCAAAAAGGTCGTCGTGTCGTTTTTCACAGCAAGAGTTATACTCATCAACCGTCGCCTTTAAGGTTGCCGGGCTTACCCCCATCTGTTCCGCCAGCCCTTCAACGGAATCCGCCGTGAAAAGCTCCTTCGTTCCTCTTTCCAGGGCGGCGTTGATTTCACGGTAAATGTCGGTCGGCTTTGTACCCGGCAGGGTGTTGACATTAACGCTCTTGGTAATCCCTTTTTCAATCATCCGTTGCAGGGCGGTATCGTCGAAGATGCTGTAGGTAAAACCTTCCTTAAATCTTGCGTTGGCATTGCCCACCGACGAGTCGTAAAAAGCGACGCTTTCATCGCAGAAGCGCTCCCCGCGCGGGTCGACCCAGAGGTCGGGCTGGACCACGGCGCATTCCAGCTGGCAGCCCATGGCGAAGTCGGGCCCGATAGGACCGGCGCGGTATAACTCGAGGAGGCTTATATTTTCCTCCTCCGCCCCGCTTTCCCACGCCATGCGTATGCCGTCGCCCATCTTGTCCACGTTGCCGATAACTACCAGATTAACGTCTAAGTCGAATCCAGTGTACTTTTTAATCCACTCTTTATTGTTCAAATAACCGCCGCTGGCGATGACCACCGCTTTAGCGGTAAAAGGCGTCTCCTCGCCATCTATCTCGGCGACAACGCCCCTGATGTTTTCGCCCTGCTTAACGATTCTATTTACGGGTGTTGCCAGCCTGATATCCGCCCCTTTTTCCCTGGCTTTGGTTATCAGCGCTTTGATTACCGCTTCACCTTTCCCTTTAATGACGTGATAGGTACGCGGCGAGTCCGGCATGTTAATCGTGGCGTCGGTGAAGACCACGCCCTGCTGCAGCCAGCTTATGGTCGCGCCGGACTCATTGACAATCGCTCGCACCAGCCGCGGGTTGGCCAGCCAGTGGCTGTACTCCATGATGTTTTTGAACGCCTCGTCCCGTGTGTAGGTGATGTATCTCTCGCGCTGCATATCGCTTTCCACAGCGAAGGTGCCTTCGAAGAAATTTGAGGTGCCCCCGGGCGAACGCTCTTTTTCAAAAATAATGACTTTAGCACCACCCTCCGCCGCCGTAAGGGCCGCTGCCAGCCCCGCTGCCCCGGAGCCTATCACTACAACATCGGTTTCCGCGGGTAAATCGTTCATGTTTCACCTCCAAATATTACTGGTAGCTGCTCCAGAACTTGACCGGCGTTATCTTGAGTCGCAAATCGCACTGGAGGCAGCGCTTTGCCTCGCAAACTGCTATTTCTTCATCAAGGTCGTCCACAACCTTGCAGAAGCTTTTTATTCTTTTGTTAACCGGCACATACGCATCACTACAGCGTTTCAGGGAAGCAAAACCTTCCTGCCGACCTAATTTTTTCTCCGGTTCGGTCACAGGCCCCAGTATCTCGCTGATATCCCCGTTGCCCCCCAGGTATTTGTCCAGGGCAACCGCCGCTTTCCTGCCGGAGGCTATGGCTTTGATAACGGACGAGGTACCGTTGACCGCGTCTCCGGCGGCAAAAACCCCTTCCTTGCTGGTAGTAAAAGTAAATTCATCCACCTCAATGAGGCTTCCTATTATGGTATTGAGCCCGAAGCCCTCCTGTATATCCGGCCGCTGCCCGATGGCGAATATTACGGTATCGGCTTCGATGACGTGCTGGGAGTCCTCCCGCGTCTCTATTTGCGGATTTTTCTCCTCATCGAAGGTCAGCGATGTGACCTCCAGGCATTCCACTCCCGTTATCTTGCCGTTTTCCGTTAAAATGCGGGTAAAGGTCCGGGCGGGGTAAATCTCTATCCCCTCCTCCTCCCCCTGCTGTATTTCGTCATTGGTGGCTGGCATCGTTTCCCTTGCTTCCAGGCAGGCCAGCTTGACCTCCGCCCCCAGCCGCCGCGCCACCCGGGCGCAGTCGAAAGCCACGTTGCCTCCACCCAGCACCAGCACCTTCCTGCCGATTTCCACCTTCTTCCCCAGATTTATCTCCTTTAAAAAATCGACACCAATCAATGTCCCAACATTATCGGCGCCGGGAATCTTGAGTTTTTGCCCTTGATGCGTCCCCAGCGCCGTAACGACACCGTCATAACCTGCTTCTAAAAGTTCATCGACGGACTCTACACGTGCGCTGGTTTTGATATTCACGCCTATATCTTCGACGTATTTTATCTCCCTGTCCAGTACCTCTCGGGGCAGGCGATATTCCGGAATGCCGGCGCGTAGCATGCCTCCGGCAAAGGGCAGCGCCTCGAACACCGCAACTTTATGTCCCTGCAAAGCCAGATAATAAGCGGCCGTCAGCCCTGCCGGTCCCGCCCCGATAACCGCTACTTTCTTGCCGGTGGCTGGTTTCGTGTCCGTTTTCAAACTGCTTCCGTCATGTTCCGCTGCGTAGCGCTTCAGTTCTCTGATGGAAATCGACTCGTTGATTTCTCCGCGACGGCAGAAATCCTCGCAGGGACGGTCGCACACGTAGCCCAGCACCCCGGGAAACGGCACCTTTTCCCTTATCACTGCCACCGCGGATTTATAGTCCTTTTCACCGATGAGGCGTAGGTAGCGGGGGACATCTATCTCTGCCGGGCAGGTGTACCGACATGGCAGTAGTGCGTGCTTCCTGTTTTTACCTTTGGTCAGCTCTTCCTTGTCCATGATGGCCCCGCTGGGGCAAACCTCCGCGCAGGCCCCGCAAAACCGGCAGCCAGCCTCCGCCAAAGGCAATCCGTTTTCCGTGCCGATATACCTTTCCTCGCCCTTAGTCTTTTCAACTAATATCCCCACCCCCCGCAGGTCCTTGCAGGCCCGGATGCAGCGCGTGCACATGACACATTTATTGGGGTCGATGGTGAAGAGCGGGTTGCTGTTATC
>JAFGOC010000062.1 GCA_016926705.1 Dehalococcoidales bacterium
ACCTGCGGCACGAAAATGTTCAGAATCGGCAAGAAATAAGGCCGACATTAAACTTAGGATTTATAGATATAGAATAGGCTGGATATTCCTCTTTAGAGTATCCAGCCTTTCAATTTGCGCATTAGAGTAAGGCTTAATTATTTACCAACGTATTTTTGAACGAGCTTAACGGTATTAACGGCGTTAAGCTTTTTAAACATCAGCGTAAAGCGTTCTTCCAGTTCAGTCATGATTGCCTGGAGGTCGGCTTTCGGCAAGCCCCACATTTCCTTCTTGAAGGGTCCCAGGGCCTTCTTACGCGTGTTGTAGAGGAACTGCTCTTCGGTCTGTCCCTCTTTTTTCTCGTTAATATTATGCTCGTTAAGGTGGCGGTAAATACGCTGCAGCAAGTCCTTCGGAAATCGAGGGCTATCGTAGACGATATTCTGAAAGCCGGTAGCCAGGTGGACTTCCAGAGTATTCATCCTGGGGAACATATCGAAGGCTTCATCGGGGAGGGTGGATGCGCCGTGCTGCACCGCCCCGCCCAGCCCGTATTCCTCGCGTGCCAACCTGGAGAGCTCTTTAAGTGTGTTGAAGTCGATTTTCACCTTGGCGATGGAGCCGTCCGGGAGGACGACGCCGCCGTGCGTCGTGCCGGTCTGCACGCTGATTTTTGAGATACCGCTGGTGCCCCTGGGCAGCTGTTGAAGATAGCCGTCCATGAAAGCCCGGAGGTCTGCCACGGTGCTGTTGCCCTTGCCGATTTCGCCGATTTCCCCGCCGACGGATACGGTAACACCTTTTGGCTCGATACAGCGGATGTAGCGGGTCATTTCCGCGGTTATTTGCGAGTTCTTCTCCTGCTGTTCCATGAGGTCGGTTTTAGAAATATCGACCACGGTGGAGGCGTCAATATCGATGTTATAAAAGCCGGCTTCAATAGACTCCTTGATGAGTTCTTTGATGGTATTCAACTCGGCTTCAGGATTATCCTGATATTTTGCCCGGTTGACCTGGAAATGGTCGCCCTGGATGAAGACCGGCCCGCGGAAGCCTTCTTTAACAGCGGCGGCGAGTACACAGGCAACATATTCCGCAGGACGCTGACTGGTATAGCCGATTTCAGAACGTGCTATTTCAAAGATGAGGGCACCGACGTCGTCCTTAATGGCCGCGCGAAAGACCGCCCTGGCGGCGTCGTAAGCAATCATTCTGATATTGATAGCCGGCACGGTAATACCGCTGAACTTCCCTTTACCGGCGGCTTCATAAAAACTCTGGATGCTTGAAGGGTAAATACCGTTGTCGAGGGCAGTCTGGCGTATGGTCATAAAGAGTTCCTTTTTTTGCGAAGCGTCAGTGCTGAAGACCGCCTGTCGGATAAGCGTATCGATGTTATTTGTATCAGGCATATTATCCTCCGTCCGTCTATTTACCGCTTCTTAAAATGGTGCGGCGCCCATTATATCTTTCAACGTCGTACTGGGTAGCGGGGTCGACCCGGCTTAACTTGCCGTAAATATCCGCCAGAGGCACGTGTGTTATTTTTCCGTTTTTAAAGGAAACCATCGTGCCGAAGCGCCGGCTAACGATAAGGTCGACGGCAGCGATACCGAAATAGCGCCCCATACGCCTGTCGTAAGCGCAGGGGGCGCCGCCACGCTGGAGATGACTAAGCACGATACTGCGTGTCTCGAGTCCGGTGCCTTTTTCTATTTCGCGGGCGACGAACTCACCGACACCGCCGAGGGCCTTGCGGCCGAAGCTATCGGTGCCCTTTTTCTTGACGATTTCCTGACCGCCGATAGGCTTGGCACCCTCGGCGACGATGATAATTTCATAGCGGGTGCCGGCCTGGCGGCCTTCCATGACCAGCTCGTTCACTCGCTTGAAGGAGAAGTCGCACTCCGGTATGAGAATAATATAAGCGCCGCAGGCCTCGCCGCCTTCCAGGGCAAGCCAGCCGGCAGTACGGCCCATCGTTTCGATGACGAATATCCTTTTATGAGAACCGGCGGTTGTGCGCAGGCGGTCGACCTCTTCAACGATTACGTTGAGGGCGGTCTCAAACCCGAGGGTGTAATCCGTTTCCGGCAGGTCTTTATCGATTGTCTTGGGGATGCCGATAACGTTGATGCCTTCCTTGGCCATGCGGGCGGCAATAGCCAGCGTGCCGTCGCCGCCGAGGACGATAATAGCTTCAAATCCCATTTTGCGGATATTATCAGCGACCAGTCTGGAGCATTCGTTCCTGGGGTCGTAGGGGCTGAAGCGTGAAGTGCCGAGCATGGTGCCACCGTACCTATCCCAGGTCCGGACGATATCGGGGTTGAGGGGGGTAATGTGTCCGGTGCCGTCCCAGGTGGCGGGGTCAACATCAGCCAGGCCCTTCCACCCGTCATGAATGCCCAGGACTTCGTAGCGGACGCCTCGTTCAGATTCGAGGCGCTCGTCCATAGCGGTCTTGACCACCCATTTGAGGGCGGGGTTAAGGCCGGCACAGTCGCCACCGCCGGTAAGCACGCCGATGCGGCTTTTTTTCATATCGCTCTAAAAGGAATTATAAAATCAGCGGGGAACGATGTCAAAACGCCAGAGGCGCCGGGGCAAAAGATGATAAATATCCGGCAAAATTTTATGGAGTTTTACTGGACTTTCCGGCAAAAAAGGAGTAGAATTTTGAGGCATATGAAGGACAGGACATGAGCCATTGCCACAGACCAAAAGGCGGTGTATATTAATAATGAAGCACTGGGACCTGAAAAACCAGTGTTTTTTAATTTAAGGAGGTAACGCAATGCAGTCGAGTTTAATTGGAAAAATCGAAAAAGCCAAGCGCTACGCGCAGGAAACAGACCGGGTTACCTTCCAGGAATTTTCGGTGAAGTTTCACGGTGAGAACAGCGACTACGAAGTAGGTCTAAAAGACGGCAAGTGGCGCTGCACCTGTAGTTTTTTCTCCAAGTGGGGGCTTTGCAGCCATACGATGGCCCTGGAGAAAATCCTTGAAAAAATGCTGCCTCCGGAAGCCCGCGCAGTCCAGCTAGATGCCGCGGGGATTCAGGGCGACTAGAATCAGGCATTGGTTGTTTTTAAGGGGTTAGTGCGTCTAAAAATAACGGCAGTAAAGATAGTATGGACTTTATCAGCAAACTGGCTAGAGCCTCTCAAAAGAACCGTAGTCTTGTATGCGCAGGGCTGGACCCCGACCCGGCGATGATGCCGGAGGGGGTGGGGGTTTTTGAGTTTAACAAGGCGATTATAGATGCCACCGCCGACTTAGTATGCGCCTACAAGCCTAATATCGCTTTCTACGAGGCGATGGGTAATGAAGGCCTGGAGGCTTTGAAAAAGACCAGAGACTATATACCACAGGATATTCCGGTAATCATCGATGCCAAGCGGGGGGATATCGGCAACACGGCCAAGGCCTACGCAAGAAGCCTTTTTGAATATTATAAATTCGATGCTATGACAGCCAGTCCATACCTCGGCTACGATTCGCTGGAGCCTTTTATAGAATACCGGGACAGAGGAGTCTTTATACTGTGCCGCACTTCCAATAAAGGCGCTGCAGACTTCCAGTCGCTTTCAGTGGAGACAGGAAAAGGACCGAAGCCGCTTTATGAGGTTGTCGCCGAGAAGGTGAATGAATGGAACAAACACGGCAACCTGGGGCTGGTGGTGGGGGCGACCTATCCGGAGGAACTCAAACTGATAAGGGAGTACTACCCGAAGATGCCGCTGCTGATACCCGGCGTGGGGGCGCAGGGGGGAGAGCTTGCACGGGTGGTGAAATACGGCGTAGATAAAGAAAGAAGCCGGACGATTATCAATTCGTCGCGGCAGATTATATACGCTTCTAGGGATAATGACTTTGCTACAGCGGCACAGAAAGCCACCCGGGAACTGCGCGACCGCATCAATGCGTATCTTAAAGAGTTAAAATAGATAAAGATGACATAAAATGGTCCTGGAGATAAATCCCGGCGATATTATAAAACTCAAGAAAAAGCATCCCTGCGGCGGTTACGAATGGCGTGTAGTGAGGGTGGGGGCGGATATCGGGCTGAAATGCACCACGTGCGAGCGGCGTATTATGCTGCCGAGAAGCGTTGTAGAACGCAGGATAAAGGGTTTTGTTAAGGGGGGGTAAAGGGGACGTAATTAATAACTAATGACGGGCGTTTTCCCTGGCAATCAAGGAATGTCTGGATTTCTAATTCAATGCTACAGCTATTGCTCTTTTAAGTCTACGGGCGCTTAAGGGTTTCACAAGGTGCTGTATGGCCCCCATACACAGGCTTTGCTTTCGTTCTTCCGAACCAGCCACGGCAGTAATAACAACCACCGGTATTTGCGAATACTCCCGAGATCTTTTAATTTCACGCAGCACCGACCAGCCGTCGAGACCAGGCAGGCGAAGGTCCAACAAGATAAGGTCGATGATATTACAGGAGATTATATCGAGTCCGCTATTGCCGTCAAAGGCCCTAAGGACACGGTAACCTTCAAGCTCCAGGACGCGCGAGATGAAGTTCTGGATATCCCTTTCATCTTCAATCACCAGTAAGGTATGTTTCCCGCTTTTCTTGGTCATGGCAATAATACCCGCCATTACAGGTATTACTAACGAAAAAACTACTTTTTAAAGTTGGACTGTAATATTACACCTGAATGCTTGGATTGTCAAGTGTTATGACAAATGGCAGACCGGGGGGTTGATTTTTAGTTCAATAATTGTTAAATTGAAATTAAATCGCTCTAATATGAGTTTGACATATTTTTGAAATAATGCTAAACTCTGCGAAAATCATGTTTTTATTTTTCGAGGATAATCGCGAAAGTGATTCTTAATACCCGTTATACAAAAGTATTGAGTGCGAGCTTGTATTCCTGATTTCGTTCCAGAAATATAAGCTCGTTAATTTTTGTTATAGAAGATACAGAGAATAACGAGCGAAAATTTAATAAATATTACTTTATCCTTAATATAACGGATTTATCCCAGGTTAAGGGAGAGTAAACATGACAGCATATATAATTCGCCGGATCATTATCGGTTTTATGATCCTCATCCTGGTAACTATATTGGTATTCCTACTCGTGCGTCTGTTACCGGGTGACCCTGTAATGAGATATATGGCCAATTTCACCGGCACCGGTCAACAGAATGTCATGACCCCGGAACAACACGATGCCATGATGGTAAAATTAGGTTTAGACAGGCCCATACCCGTACAGTATTGGGACTGGATATCCAAAGTTTTCAGGGGTGATCTGGGCGAATCATTAGGAGTACAACAGCCGATAAGTAAACTGATTGCCGATGTATTGCCGAGAACGGCATATATCGGCTTCTGGATGTTTGTCGTCGGTACATTCGGAGGACTATTAGTCGGCATTTACTGCGCTTTGAGGCGCGGCACGTGGTTGGATAACACCCTCACCACCATTGCCAATATAGGTATGACGGTACCGGTATTCTGGCTGGGAATCTTATTGATTTATCTTTTTTCTTACAAGCTGGGCTGGTTCCCCATGTACGGATGGGTAAATCCGTGGGATGACTTCTGGAAAAGCTGCACTTATGTGGTATTGCCGATTGCATCCGTGGCTTTGGGGGGTATCGCCGGTATGGCCCGCCTTACCCGGTCCTGTATGCTCGAGGTCATGAGGACAGACTATGTACGCACTGCCTGGGCCAAAGGATTACGAGAGAGGGTAATTGTAGTCAGGCACCAGCTTAAAAACGCGATGATTCCCGTGGTCACGTCCCTCGGAGGCACCCTGGCCATGATTCTGGGCGGTTCTGTATTTATAGAGACGGTATTCAGTATTCCCGGCATGGGCTTAATGATGACCACGGCTATTTTTGACTACGACTATCAGGTGGTTCAGGCAAGCGCCCTTATATTCGGCGGTATTGTCATCTTTTCCAACCTGGCAGTGGATATTGCCTGGGGCTGGCTTGACCCCAGGATAAGATATGGATGAGGAGGCTAAGATGCCCGAGAATCCAGTAGTACCAACACCAAATGATATCATAAGCATTGAGCCCGCACCACCGCGTCGCAGCGAGTGGCGGAGGTTTGCCAGAGTATTTTTCGGGCGTAAATTATACCTCGTCGGTTTTATCATCGTGGTGATTATCATTCTCACAGCCATTTTCGCACCCGTATTAACACCTTACGACCCTGAAAAGAATGACTTAACCAGCAGGCTGCAGACTCCTAATGCCGAACACTTGCTTGGGACCGACCAGCTTGGCAGGGATATACTTACCCGCATCGTTTACGGTGCACGGGTATCTTTGATTATCGGTTTTTCTGCAGTCTTTGCTTCAACTATAGTCGGCACTATCATGGGTCTCGCGGCAGCGCACTACGGCGGGTGGGTGTTTGCTATTATCATGAGGATAGCCGATGTGTTAATGGCCTTGCCGGCTATAATCCTGATGATGCTTATTGCCGGTATGTTAAAGGGAGGGGGCATCTGGATTGTTGTATTCGCCCTCGGCTTTGGCGGTATAGCCCCCATGGCCCGTATGATGTGCGGACAGGCATTAAGCGTTAAACAGAATGACTACATAATGGCCGCGCGCGCTGTCGGTATGAGCAACTGGCGTATCATGTTTACGCAAATATTTCCCAACGCCTATCCGCCCCTGATAGTAGGGCTAACGATGGGTATAGGCGGTGTAGTTCTTGGAGAAGCCGGTTTAAGCTTTCTTGGCATCGGTGTACAGGCCCCAACTCCTTCATGGGGAGGCATGGTTATGGACGGCCAGCGTTTCTTATTAACCAACCCGCTACTTTCCCTGATGCCCGGTGTTGCTATTATGTTTCTTGTGTTCGGCTTTAATATGGTCGGTGACGGTGTCAGGGATGCCATCGACCCAAGGTTACGCGGTGTAATTTAAAGGTAAAATAACAATTGGCAGGTAAATAATATGGCTTTATTGGACGTACAGGGCTTACAGACTTATTTCCACACGGAATACGGCCTGGTTAAAGCCGCTGATGGAGTGACTTTCCACGTGAATCAGGGGGAGATAATAGGTTTAGTGGGGGAAAGCGGCTGTGGTAAGTCGGTAAGTATACTTTCGGTGATGCGGCTGATAACATCGCCTCCCGGAGAAACGGTGGGCGGGAAGGTGATTTTTGACGGAAAGGACCTTCTCAAATACAAACCTAACGGGCGTGAGATGAGGGCTATCCGGGGCAGCAAACTCACGATGATATTCCAGGAGCCGATGAGTTCATTAAATCCGGTATTGACTATATCCCGGCAGCTTACGGAGACGCTGGAATTGCATCTGGACATGGATAAGCGCGCTGCCAAGGAGAGAGCGATAGAACTGCTAAGAATGGTGGGCGTACCGGATGCCGCCAATAGGGTAGATGACTATCCGCATCAATTTAGCGGCGGGATGCGGCAGAGGGTAATGATAGCGATGGCGTTATCCTGTAATCCGGCCATTATTTTTGCCGATGAGCCGACCACTGCTGTGGATGTAACGACACAGGCGCAGCTGCTGGAACTTATGAAGGACCTGGTAACCAGGTTGAATACCGCTCTAGTTATCGTGACGCATAATCTGGGAGTGGTCGCCCGCTACGCGGAGAGAATTTATGTTATGTATGCCGGACGTATCATAGAGTCCGGTCGTTCCGAGGATATATTCGGTAATCCCCGGCATCCATATACTATAGGGCTATTGCATAGCGTACCCAAGCTGGGTGAAAGGCATGGGACCAGGAAGCTAATACCGATATACGGATTACCTCCCGACCTGATAAATATGCCACCAACCTGCGCTTTTCTACCCAGATGCACCGAGAAAATCGGCAGATGTGAGAAAGAGCCCTGGCCGGAGTTAAGGGCTGTTGGGGACGACCACTATATTTCATGTTACGTTGACATAAAGGGGAAGTAATGGAAACATCGAATAATGATAAAATAGTGCAGGTTAAAAACCTCAAGATGTATTTCCCCATTACCAGGGGGCTGCTCCGGCGCAAGGTTGCTGATATTAAAGCCGTAGATGATATAAGTTTTGAAATAAGCAGGAATGAGACGCTTGGTCTGGTTGGAGAAAGCGGCTGTGGCAAGACTACCACCGGCCGCTGTATTCTGCGGCTTTATGAGCCGACTTCCGGGAGCATTATGTTTTCAGGGCATGATATCTCCAAGATGCCGGAAATTAAAATCAAGCGTTTCCGTAAGGATATGGGGGTAATCTGGCAGGACCCGTTCGGTTCGCTGAATCCTCGCCAGTCTGCCGGAGGTATCGTAGGTGACCCGCTGAAGGTTCACCATATGGCAGATAAAAGCGAGCTCAAGGATAAAGTGGCGGAGTTGTTCAAGCTTGTAGGGCTGGACCCTGACATGATGGGCCGCGTTCCCCATGAATTTAGCGGCGGGCAGCGGCAGCGTATCGGCGTGGCGCGCGCTTTAGCCTGCAGCCCGTCACTGATTATCTGCGATGAGCCCATTTCCGCTCTGGATGTCTCAATCCAGGCACAGATAATCAACCTTCTTGAGGAATTACAGGAAAAGCTGGGGTTGACCTATCTTTTTATCGCTCATGACCTGGCGGTAGTGCAGCACATCAGCGATAGGGTGGGAGTGATGTATCTGGGCCGAATCATGGAGATTGCCGATTCATGGGAGATTTATGAAAATCCACTGCATCCCTACACAAAGGCTTTGCTTTCGGCGATACCGATACCCGACCCGATAGCGGAAAAGACCCGCACCCGCATCGTATTGAAGGGTGAGGTGCCCAGTCCGGTTGCCCCTCCGCCAGGATGCCATTTCCACCCCCGCTGCCAGTTGGCAATACCGGAATGCAGCCAGGCAAGGCCTCC
>JAFGOC010000063.1 GCA_016926705.1 Dehalococcoidales bacterium
GGGGCATGTTCATCGTCGCTAAACAGGCGGAGCAGGCGATTCTTGGTTTTAAACAGGTCTCTAAATACCAGCTTGTCGTGGGACGCCGCCAGCACCGCGACGAAATGACGCTCAAGGCGGAGCTGAAGGAAACTGACATCAATAAAGATAAATTGGCACTTGACATAAATAATAAGTTCCAGGACATCTGCCGCATCAAGATAGATAAAATAGAGTTTGTTTCTCCCGGCACGATTGCCGATAAAGAGCAGGGGATAAAAGACGAGCGCAAGTGGGAATGATAATATAATATAATTAATAATGTTAAACAGAGATAGAAGATAGCATATGAAAAAAATCACTATTATATTAATTTACTTATTATTTAGCATAGTAATTTGTAGTTTTATTTTTGGATGTACTTTTTTCTCTCCAGTGGTAGGGAAATGGCAAGAGCCAAGAACTAAAGATACAATTGAATTTACTCGAACCGGAGACGTGATAATAAAAAGTAGTGGTTACATAATTACTGGTAGTTATAAACTCATAGGTAGTGATGTTATTAAACTCGAACTTGAAGGTTTAAGCGGTGCTTGGATTTCATTATTCGGTGGTGATACTTGGCAATACAGTATTTCAGGTGACACAATGACAGTAACAGCGTCAGGGCAAACTTCTATTTTTATTCGTGTTTCAGATTGAAATTAAGCATCATTTTAATTATCCAAGGGATATCTCATTTATCTTTTCTCTTCCCCCAGGTAGGCGGCAATCACTTCCGGGTTGTTCTTGATTTCTTCCGGTGTGCCCTCGGCGATTTTCCTGCCGAAGTCCAGCACCACAATGCGGTCGGCGATATCCATGACCACCCCCATGTCGTGCTCCACCAGCACGATACAGCTTACGCCGTCCCGCAACACCGGCGTATCGGGGTAGGTGGCGCCCTGTCCCTCGAAAATATCGATGATGAAGCGGGCGATGTCCTCTTTCTCCTCAAGGTTCATGCCGGCCATCGGCTCGTCAAGGAGCAACACCCTGGGCTCGAGGGCTAAAGCCCTTCCCAGTTCCACCCGCTTGCGCATGCCGTAGGGGAGCATACCGACCGTCTGCTTGCGTATCGACTCGATTTCCAGGAAGTCGATAATGTCCTCAACCGTCTTGCGGTGCTTGATTTCCTCCTTGTGCGCCCAGCCGTAGTAAATGGCGCTGGCCAGGGGGTTCTGCTTCATCGTGACGTGCCGGGCGGCCATGATGTTGTCCAGCGTGCTCAAGCCGGTATATAGCTCGATGTTCTGGAAGGTCCTGGCGAGTCCCAGTTTGGCGGCTTTGTCCGGCCGTATGCGCGTGATTTTGTTGCCGTCGAAGTATATCTCGCCGGACTGCGGCTTGTAGAAGCCGTTAATGCAGTTAAGCAGGCAGGTCTTGCCGGCGCCGTTGGGCCCGATGACGGCCAGGATTTCCCGGTCGCGGATGTCCACGCTGACATCGGTCAGCGACTTTACCCCGCCGAATGACAGGGACAGGTCCTGTATTTTTATTCTGACGTTATTGGATGTTGTCATTTCTTGTTCAGCAGTTCCTCACAATATTTAGCGACAGTAGGGCAGCCCGGGTCCTTGCAGGCCAGCTTCCTGCCGAGCTTTTTGCCGCTGTCCTTAAGCTCTTTGGCCGCCGCTTTATCCGGCCTGGCGTATTTCCGGCTGCCGGTGCACCTGGCCGTGCCGTCGCCATTAACGATGATGGTAACTTCATCATCGACGTCTTCACATAATATCGTCGTGGCGGTCAGTTCCCAGTCGGGAGCCATAGCAAATTCCAATCGTTTTTAAAGTCACCTCTATCTTACAATTATTCGTGCGGTAATTCAATCGTTGAAGCTTGATATTGGCGTTCTATACAGGTAAAATAATGGGGATGGAAGGGGCGGAGGCGCTTAAGAGGGCTCGTAGCTCAGCGGTCAGAGCGGCCGGCTCATAACCGGTTGGTCGTAGGTTCGATCCCTACCGAGCCCACCAGACCATTTTTCAAAGAGGTATTCAGAATGAAAGTTTTAGGCATCGTGGGGAGTCCGCGCAAGGACGGCAATACGCAGATTATGATTGAGGAGGTCCTCGCCGCGACCAAACAGGAGGGCGCGGAAACCGATATCTACCTCGTCTATGATAAGAACATCCATGGGTGCGACGGCTGCCATTCCTGCGCGCAGAACAATGGCGTCTGCAAAATCAAGGACGACATGCAGGCGCTTTATAAAAAAATGGAATGGGCGGACGCCATCGTCTTCGGCAGCCCGGTCTATTTCAACTATGTTACCGCCCAGGCCAAGGCCGTCATGGACAGGACTTTCTGCTACCTGTTCAGTCGCAAGCTGGCCGGCAAGGTGGCCGCCCCGGTGCTTTCCCTGCGGCGCATCGGCGCCGGGCAGACCCGCGTGCAGCTTTACGGCTGGTTCATGTCCCAGGGCATGGCGCCGGTCCGCGGGGCGGTAGGGTACGGTCCGGGCAAAGGCGAGGTGCGGGATGGGGTTGGCGGCGGCATTAACATCACGGCGATGGAAGAATGCCGCAACACCGGTAAAGAAATTATCGACATGCTTAAAAAACTCGGTGTGAAATAATTAAACTAATGTTATAGCCTTCATTAGAACTTGACGCGGCAGGGCATACAATATTACTTATGTCAACATCTACTCTCTACGAACACTACACGACATAACAAATATTGTGCGCCCCAGAAGAACATGACTTTTAAGGTTTACATAAATTATATATAAGTTGGGAAAGGCGAATTGCGGGTTTATTGTAAGTCCTGGATTTTAATGTTTGTTACTTCATCAATAATGGTATTCGTATTTTCCCCTATATTTTTATATATGTTAAAAACTTCATTATATTTTTGATATTTATAATTAATATATAAATCAAGACAAGCCTTCAAGTTTTCATTGGTTTCATTTATTGCCTTCTCCGATTTTCCACCAAAAATATTAGCATATAAATAGATATATCGCCCCCTACTCAATAATTGATCAATTCCATTACAAATAAACGAAATTAACCCCTTGTCCCTTTTATTATATAAATCCATAGAAATCATATGTTCATTAATCGTTTTAGAGACATCAATCGCCCATTCAATAATCTCATTTAGTAATCGCTCTTTCCGTTCTTCTTTTTTATAAATATGGTTTTGCCATATTACTCCAAAGGTAGCTAATGCTAATACCATCGTAAAAAATGCTAATATTAATGTACCTACCGCTGTGTATGATTGAGCCCAGCCAGGATCATCTTTAAGTATTAAAATGAACTTACCAATAAGCCCGGCTATAATCACAGCTATAACCAGCAATATCATTTTAAGATAATTTTTCTTCCACCAATTCTTGTCCATACCACCATTATACCCCACTTGCTCTTTATGTCAATTCCCCTTACCCTACCGGGGATAAAATCTCCCTCTTATCCCTCTTTGCTAAAGAGGGACGTCAATACCCCAAAAGGGGGTGTCTAAGAGGGGCGCCGGCCCCTCTCAACAAAATCCCCCCTCTCCAAACAGGTAAACAACCGGCTTATCAAATGCCTCGTTTGGAGAGGGGGACAAAGGGGGTGAGGCAAAGCGCCGCTCCACCCTGATATTCTTCGCTACGCTCCAGAATGACAACGGGGGTAAAAAGGAATGGATTCCCGCCTTCGCAGGAATGACAGGATGGGAAATACTCCCCCAATAAAGAAAGCAGGCCCGGTTCTGCGGCCGGACCTGCTCCCAGGTAGATAAGGAGTTTTAGCCGATGAAAGATAACGTATTATCATTATCCCCTTTTCCCGCGGATTTGTGATGGGGATAGCCATTGAAATAATATCGGTAATATCACGCAATTCTTGGCAGGGTTTTTTCAGGGTATTATCCCGAATTCTTTACAATACCCCCAAAAAGTCCGAAAACCGGAGATTTTAAGGGGAAAAAGTCGCTGAAAACATGTCTCAAAGGTATAAAGACATTCACAGGGGCCAGAAAACGCCCAGATTTTGATTCTGGCGCGTGCCAGCTACGGAAAACAGGCTAAATCGGGGTTTTTAGGAATACGGCGGGGTTTTTTAAGACTTCCCCGACCTTTTAGTCAACCGGCGATGTCGGTGCTGGTCCAGCGGTAACCTTTTTACCCACCAGGTCCAGCAAGCGCGGTAGTCCCCACCCCTTTACCGCGGAAACGACCACGGTGTTTTCGTCCGGGGCAAGGTCCAGCCCAACCAGCAGGTCTTCAATATTCTGTTCATTCGGCGCCGGCCCATCCGGCAGCAGCCGGTCGATTTTATTGAGGACGGTAATCCTCGGCTTTTCCTGAAGGTCCAGTTCCTTTAAGATTTCCTCCACCGTGCGGCACTGCTCCGCCGCCTCCGCAGAAGATATATCAACCACATGCAGCAGCATACTTGCCTCGGACAGCCCCTCCAGCGTGGCGCGGAAGGCATGGACGATATCCGGGGGCAGCTTGCGGATAAACCCGACCGTATCCGTGAACAGGACGACCCTGCCAGTGCCCGGCAGAGCCAGGTGGCGGGTGGTGGGGTCTAAAGTGGCGAAGACGCGGTCGTCCACCAGGACGTCGGCTTTGCAGAGGGTATTAAGCAGCGTGCTCTTGCCGGCATTTGTATAGCCCACCAGCGCCACGACGGGCACGCCGCTTTTCTGCCGCTGCTGGCGGTATTGCGCCCGGCGTCGCCGCACCTCTTCCGTCTGCTCCTCGAGCCTCTGGATTTTGCGGCGTATGAGGCGGCGGTCCGTTTCCAGCTGCGATTCGCCGGGTCCGCGCGTGCCGATGCCTCCTCCCAGTCGTTCAAGGTGGCTCCACTGTCCGGCCAGCCTTGGCAGAAGGTAGCGGTGCTGGGCGAGCTCAACCTGCAGGCGTCCCTCGTGGGTGCGGGCGCGGCGGGCAAAGATATCAAGTATCAGCGCCACGCGGTCGATGACCTTTATGTCGAGTTCCCTCTCCAGGGACTGCTGCTGGTTGGGCGTCAACTCGTCATCGAGGATAAGCACGTTAAAGTCTTTTGTATCCTTTAAAGTCGACAGTTCCTGGAGCTTGCCGCGGCCTACATAGCAGTCCGTCGAAGGCTGCGGCAGCTGCTGGATGATTTTCCCGACGACTTTAGCACCGGCAGACTCCGCCAGCAGGGCCAGTTCTTCCAGAGAATCGGCGGCGGCCTGCCTTTCCCGACTCCCCTTGCGGCTGACTGCCAGTAAAAGCGCTTTTTCCGGCGCCGTCCTGGTGATTATAGTGTTCCTGGCGATTTTATTCTCCCGAGTAGATGATTATATGAGGTTATTTCTTCATGGTCAGGCGGCGGGTATTACGCCACCCGGAAAGACGAGAAAGACCCTTGACGAGTGAGGCATCGGGAATAGTAAGGGATAGGCGCACGTACCCCTCGCCGCTGGGCCCGTAGCCTACGCCGGGGGTGACTGCCACGCCTGCCTGGTCAAGCAAGTCGGCGGTGAAGTCCACCGAGTTATAGCCCTGCGGGACCTTAGCCCAGATATAGAGGCTCGCCTTTGGCGGCGTTGCCTTGAGGCCTATTCTTTCCAGCACCTCGATAATCAGGTCGCGCCGGCGCTGATAAGTGACATTATGCTCCGCCACGCAGTCCTGCGGCCCGTTCAGTGCCTCAATAGCCATGTGCTGAATCGCCCGGGGAATCCCCGAATCCAGGTTCGACTTCAGCGTCCTCAAAGCCCTGACGGCATCGGCGTTGCCAACCACCATCCCGATACGCCAGCCGGTCATATTATAGGTCTTGGAAAGCGAGTGGAACTCCACCCCCACGTCCTTTGCCCCCTCCGCCTGTATGAAGCTCGCCGGCTGGTAGTCGTCAAAAGCCACCTCGGAATACGGTCCGTCATGGCAAACAAGGATATTGTTCTTCCTGGCGAATTCCACGACCTCCTCGAATAGGTCCAGTCCAGCCACCGCGCCGGTGGGATTATTGGGATAGTTAATCCAAAGGACCTTGGTATTCTTAAGAATGAAAGCCTTGACGCTCTTTAAATCAGGCAGGAAGCCGTTCTCCTCCTTGAGCGGCAGATAATACGGCCGGCCTCCCGCCAGCTGGGTGCCGATAGCATAGACGGGATATGCGGGGTCTGGCACCAGGGCGATATCGCCGTTATCTATAAAGCAAAAAGCGATGTGGCCGATGCCCTCCTTGGAGCCGATTAGCGGCAGTACTTCATTAGCCGGGTCGAGGTCAACGTTGAAGCGCTTCTTATACCAGGCGGCGATGGCATCGTGCAGTTCCGGCAGCCCTTCCGATTCCGGATAGCGGTGGTTAGCGGGGTCTTTTGCCGTCTCACAGAGCTTATCGATAATATGCGTGGGTGTGGGGATATCGGGGTCGCCGATGGCAAAGCTGATGACCTCCTCGCCCCTGGCTCTTTTTTCAGCTATCTTCTTATTGATTTCAACAAACAGGTACGGCTTCAATGCCGTAATTCGCCTGGCTGGTTTCATAATTACACCTCAATCCGGCCATTTGCCTTCAAAGACCATCTCTGCCGGCCCGCCTAATACTACCTCGCCGGCGCCGTCCCATTCGGCGTTCAACACGCCGCCGCGAAGCTTAATATCCACTTTAGGTACGGTATAACCGCGTATTTTCGAGGCTACGGTTATGGCGCAGGCACCGCTACCGCAGGCCATCGTCTCGCCAACACCCCGCTCCCAGACCCTTGCCTCGATAGTGTTTTTATTCAATACCCGCGCCACCTCAAAGTTTACCCGGTTGGGAAAGATGGACATATTCTCAACCAGCGGACCTATAGTTAACAACGGGAAGTCCGCCACCGGTTTATCCGTAAAGTGGACGGCGTGCGGATTGCCCATAGAGACGAGATACAGGGTAAGTTCTGTACCTTCAACAACGACTTTATAGGCAAGCATAGTCTTTATGTCAATTACTTCCCCAATACCAGCCTTAAAGTCCACCGGAATCTGGGCGGCGGTTAGCCGGGGTTTGCCCATCTTGGCCCAGAATTTAGTTATTCGACCATCGTCCTTCTCAATCCTGATTTTATTGATGGTAGCTAAAGTCTCGATTGTCATCTCCTTAATATCAGGGCTGACCAGGCCTTTTTCTATCACATATCTAGCCACACACCTGATGCCGTTGCCGCAGGTCTCCGCTTCCGAGCCGTCGGTATCGAAGGTACGCATAGCGAAGTCAGCCTTATCCGAATTCAGCAGTATTATCAGGCTGTCCGCCCCGATGCCACGGTGCCGGTCACAAACAGCTATTGCTAACCCGGGCCAATCACGCTCCATGTTACGCCCGTCAACAATTACAAAATCGTTAGCCGCGCCATGCATCTTGGTAAAGTCCATTGCGTTATCTTACACTCCAGTCGTTCTATAATCAGCTCAGGAACTCCCGCAGAGTCCTTTCTATCTCCGAATCCTTTGTTCGCCCGATCTCAAACCAGTGTATCTTTTCATCGTCAGGTCGGAACCAGGCATACTGGTGACGGATAAAGCGGTGTGTTTCCGTCTTTATTTTCCGCACCGCCGCTTCAAGCGTCAACTCACCCTTTATATATTGCCCGATTTGCCGGTAGCCAATGCCAGACATAGCCGGGAGGCTCAAATCATAACCCATTTTGAGCAGGTTTTCCACCTCCCCGACGAGTCCCCGCTCAATCATGCTATCGACACGATTATCTACTATACGGTACAGTTCCGACCTCTCGGCGGTCAAGCCGATGATAAAGGGGGTAAACGCCGGGGTCTTCTTACACCCGAGCCGGGAAAACGCCTGCCCTGTGCCGGCATACACTTCAAGCGCGCGAATCACACGGCGCACATTGCGGCGGTCAATTTTAGCTGCCGCGTCGGGGTCGGCAGCGAGCAGTTCCTGATATAACTCATCTATTTTACCTTCGTTAGCTTTCCTTTGAATATTATACCTGAATTGCAGGTCGGGTAAAACCCTTGGCACCTGCCAGCCTTCCAAAACGGCTTTGACATATAGACCGCTGCCCCCCACCAGGAACGGCAGACGTCCACGCCGGTGAATTTCATCGATAGCCTTGTTGGCCAATTCCTGATAAGCTGCCAGACTGAAATCGTCATCGGGATTGATAATGTCAATCAGGTGGTGCGGCACAGCGGCAAGCTCATGCGGCGACGGCTTGGCCGTGCCGATATCCATGTAACGGTATACCTGACGACTATCGGCGCTGATTATTTCTCCCGCGAAGACTCGAGCCAGATGCAGGGCCAGGCGACTTTTACCGACACCGGTGGGGCCAACGATGGCGATGAGACACTTCATGCCAGCGCTACAAGCCCTTGATATCGGAGGCCTGTTTCACGATACTCACAAACTCATCGGCCCTTAAGCTGGCGCCGCCCACCAGAGCACCGTCGATTTCCAGTTTACGCATAAAATCAGAGATATTATTGGAGGTAACGCTGCCCCCGTAAAGAATACGGGCGGCGTTGGCGATGCCGCTGCCGTGCAGACGCGAGATAAACTGGCGAATGAAGCCGATAGTCCGGTTGGCATCGTCGGCGGAGGCGGACCTGCCGGTGCCGATAGCCCAAATCGGCTCGTAGGCAATGACCATGCCACTCATCAGGTAAAGCCTATCGGAACACGCCATGAGCTGCCGGCCGATAATTTCCCGTGTCTGGTCGGCTTCATTTTCATCCAGCGTCTCACCAACGCACAAAATAGGCCTCAAACCGACGGTGACAGCGGCTTTTACCTTCTTGTTTGTCATTTCATCCGTCTCGCCGAAGTGCTGCCGACGCTCGGAGTGCCCGATGATGACGTATTCACAGAGGTCAACCAGCATAGACGGCGAGATTTCACCGGTGAAGGCGCCCTTTTCCTCAAAATAAACGTCCTGGGCGCCGAGCTTGACGGTGCTGCCCCTGACGATAGCCCTAGCCGCCACCAGAGAAACAAAAGGCGGGCAGATAACCTTTTCCACGCCCTGTATCTTATGGAGGGGCGACTGCATGGTCTTGATTAACGTGACGGCCTCTTCGACCGTAGTGTTCATTTTCCAGTTCCCGGCAATCAAAGGTGTGCGCGCCATAATATAACTCCTATGCTCCAAACTTGGTCAATTTCCTTGCGTTAGCCATGGCCAGGGGCATAATATCCGTAGCATGAATCCTACCCATACCACCGCAGATAAAGGCCTTCTCGGAGAATTCTTTTACGCCGTCGGTGCGGCAGTACTTAGATAATATCGCTACCGGCACCGGGTGCCAGCTGTGCCCGCCAAACACTGCCGGCGTGGAATGGTCGCCGGTTATTACCAGGACGTCCGGCTTAAGAGCAGCAAGCGCGGGCAAGGCGGCATCGACCTGCTCCAGCAGCTTTACTTTACGTGAGAAATCCCCGTCTTCTCCGGCGGTATCGGTCAACTTGATGTGTAAGAAGAAAAAGTCGTACTTAAGGTAGTTTTTCCGCAGTGTCTTTATTTTCTCTTCAATTCCCGCTCCTGTATCAGCCACCGCCATGCCTACCAGACTTGCCAGCCCTCGATACATGGGATACGCAGCAATGGCCAGCGGGTTAAGCTTATAGATTTCTTTCATTGAAGGCAGTTGAGGTCTTTTGGCAAATCCTCGTAGCAAAATCATATTAGCTGGATGATGCGCCGACAAGACTTCTTTAGCTTTAGCTATAAACTTGTTAATAATAGTTGCCGTATTTCTGGCGATAGCATGTTCCGCTTTTATTTCCAGCGGTGCGACGCCCGTCCGCGAAGGGTCGGACTCGGTAAGTTCTATTTGTAGGTCCCTGCCGCTGAAGACTGCCACAAAGCGGTGCTCTCTGACGGGATGTAACTTTATGTCAATCTCTTCTATCGTCATACCATCAAGCAATTTGCACAGCTCGGCGCACTTTTCCGTGGAGATACGCCCCGCCCGCCGGTCAGTGATGATGCCTTTATCATCAACGGTACAAAAATTACCGCGCGCCGCCATATCATCCGGCCCAAGCTCGATACCGATGCCTACCGCCTCTAAAGCCCCCCGCCCTATTTGATAAGCAAGCGGGTCGTAGCCGAACAGTGCCAGGTGACCGGGGCCGCTGCCCGGGGTAATGCCAGGGGCAATGGGGTCGGCGAGACCGCAGATACCTTCAGCCGCGACGGCATCCAGGTTGGGGATAACGGCGGTCTCAAGCTCCGTCCTGCCTGTTTCCGGGTCAGGGAGGCCACCGAGGCCATCCAGCACCAGCATGACCACCTTTTCCGGAGATTGAACAGACAGCTCTTCAATTATTTTCAGGTCCATCTTTTCTTTCCTACCGCTTACGATTATATTTTATCACGTAGTGCAACTACGCCGGGCAAATCCTTGCCGCCCAGGAATTCAAGCGAGGCGCCGCCGCCGGTGGACACAAACGTTACCTTATCCTCCAGCCCCAGTGCCGTAATCACTTCAGCCGTGGAACCGCCGCCGACGATTGTCCTGGCTTGAAGCTGCGGCAGCAGTTTTACCAGCTCGTGGGTGCCTCCAGCGAACTGCGGTATCTCCTCAACGCCCATGGGACCGTTCCAGAAGACCGTCCGGGCTTTTTTCAGTTCCTGACTGAATAGTTCGATAGTCGCGGGGCCGATATCGACAATTATCATATCGGACGGCACCTTATCTATCGTTACAATCTTTCCCAGAACGCTGATGTCGATCTCATCAGCGACCATTACATCTAACGGCAGCAGTAAGCGCGAGTTGTTTTTTTCGGCCGCCTGCATCAGTTCCGAAGCGGTGCTAATAGCTTCCGCCTCGACCTGTGACATTCCCACCCCAAACGATTTAGCTTTCAGGAACGTTGCCGCCATACCACCCCCGATAAGCAGCAAATCTACCTTGTCCATGATATTTTTCAGCACGGCGACCTTATCGCTTACCTTAGCCCCACCAAAAAGTGCCACGAACGGGCGTTCCGGGCTTTCCAGAAGACCGCCGAGGGTATCGATTTCTTTTTCCAGCAGGAAGCCTGCCACTGACGGCAGATAACGCGTTATGCCGTACATCGAGGCATGGGCACGGTGCGAAGTCCCAAAGGCATCATTGACATAGACATCGCCAAGGCATGCCAGAGCTCTAGCAAAGCCTTCATCACCCTTTTCTTCTTCCGGATGGAAGCGGAGATTTTCCAGCATCAGGACATCACCGGGCTTAAGGGCCGCTACGGCTTTTTCCGCTTCAGGCCCGATGCAGTCTGGGGTTGTATTGACTTTCTTACCGAGTATTTCAGCAAGACGCCTGGATATCGGCGCCAGCCGCATACCATCAACGACCTTTCCTTTGGGCCTCCCCAGGTGCGAAAGCAGGATGACCTTTGCATTGTGTTCCAGGAGGTATTTAACAGTCGGTAGCGAGGCACGGATGCGGCTGTCATCGGTTATGGCACTGGTTGCAGGGTCCAACGGCACGTTAAAGTCCACACGCACCAGGACACGCTTTCCGGCAACTTCAACATCCCTGACGGTCATCTTATTCACTGATACACAGCTCCTGAAAAATAAGTTATAAAAAGAAATATCAGGCGCCAATCCGGCCACCTGATATCATTGCTCTATACTTAACACAGTCGGCATCAGCTTTCTGTGTTATTATACAGATTACATATTATCGTATCAAGCCGTCGGCATCCCCCTGCCCTGCTGCATGGTTCTAGCTTTCTGATTATTCTTTAGCAGAAACTCACCTTTATTTGCAGACAGCAACTCCATGACCTGCCGCACGATACCATCTGCATCCAGTCCGTACTTGGCGCGTAATATCGACTGCGTACCGTGCTCGACGAACTCGTCCGGGATGCCTATATTCTTCACTTTAATATCGCAAAGTCCAGAGTCTCCCAGCACTTTGTCCACGCCTTCCCCGAAGCCGCCGTTCATGACATTTTCTTCAACGGTGACGATGTTCTTCACACGACTAGCTAAGTCTAAAATTAAAGCTTTATCTAAGGGCTTGGCAAAGCGTGCGTTGACCACGACAGCCTCGATGCCTTTACGCGCCAGTTGCTGTGCCGCCTCAAGTGACGGAGATACCATAGCGCCCAGGGCAATAATGGCCACGTCCGACCCCTGCCTGACTACCTCGCCTTTGCCCAGGGGTATCTCATGTAAATTTGAATCCAGAGGCACGCCGAGTCCGGGGCTGCGGGGATAACGCACCGCCATGGGCTTACCGGATTTGACCGCGGTATAGAGCAGGTGCTGCAGCTCATTTTCGTCCTTGGGCGCGGCCACAACCATATTGGGGATGAGGGTGAGGTAGGAAATATCGAATGTGCCCTGGTGCGTCTTGCCGTCATCGCCGACGATTCCGCCGCGGTCGATGGCGAAGACCACCGGCAGTTCCTGGAGGCATACGTCATGAATAATCTGGTCGAAAGCACGCTGGAGGAACGTGGAATATATAGCCACAACGGGGATATAGCCTTGCGTTGCCAGGCCGGCAGCGAAGGTAACGGCATGCTGCTCGCAGATACCCACGTCGAACACGCGATTAGGGAACTCGGCCTCGACGATATTCAGGCAGTTGCCCTCCGGCATGGCCGGCGTGATAACCACCAGTTTCGGCTCCTCGCGGGCCAGTTGCAGCGTCGTCTGGGCAAAGACCTCGCTGTAGGTCGGTACGCCGTTGCTGCCTCTACCCTTAGCTGTCACGCCGTGGAAATAAACGGCGTCTTCTTCCGCCGGCATATGCCCCTTGCCCTTTGTAGTAACCACGTGGACAAGGGTCGGCTTGTTGCGGGTATTTTTAACCTGGGTAAGAAAATGCTCCATATCGCGAATGCTATGTCCGTCAATCGGCCCGATGTAGGTAAAACCCAGCGCCTCCCACAGGGGCGTGGGGATAACCAGACCCTTAAACCTGCCGACGAGGAATTCACCGAACTCGGCCAGTTTTCTGCCCCAGGAAAAAGCGGCGAGGATTTTCTTACTACTCTTTTCCACCCTGCGTATTGGCCGGTTCAATCGAGCGCGACTTAAAAGTTTCGCCAGCGCGCCTACCGAGGGCGATATCGACATGCCGTTATCATTTAACACGACGATTAACCGGGAGCCCAAGTGTCCTGCCTGATTAAGCGCTTCAAAAGACATTCCCGCCGTAATAGCGCCGTCGCCGATGACCGCCACCACGTCATAGTCGTCGCCGGCAAGTTCGCGGGCGACAACCATCCCCATGGCGGCGGAAATGGAGGTAGCAGCGTGCCCCGCCCCGAAGGGGTCGTGCTCGCTCTCGTCGCGGCACGTATAGCCGGATATCCCTCCGTACTGGCGAAGGGTATCGAACCTGTCTTTGCGTCCCGTCAGGAGCTTGTGAACGTAGCTCTGGTGGCCTACATCCCAGATTATCTTGTCCCTGGGACTATCGAACACGCGGTGAAGAGCAATAGTAAGCTCAACGACACCGAGGTTGGAAGCCAGGTGACCGCCGGTAACGGTCACCGTCTTGATGATTTCCTGTCTAAGTTCGGCCGCCAGTTCCTCGAGCGCCGCCGGGGGCAATTTCTTTAAGTCAGCGGGACTATCGATTTTTTCCAGTAGTTTCGGCATATCTTTTTAATCTGGGTGGAGGGGCATTTACTAAAATAGTAGTCCTGCGGGAGAACGGTTGTCAAGCAAACAGCCTCGAATGTAAGTATTCACCCAAGCTGGCTTGACGCTACGGAGGCAGTTTTGTTACACTCACGAGAGGATTTTTTTGAATGGACCCCATCGATATCCTGAAAGTAATCGGCACTGCAGTCTTACCGATATCGGAACTCCGCGGCGCCATCCCCCTGGCTATAAGCACTTACCATTTCGACTGGTATTATGCCTACCTGTTCGGCGTCATCGGGAACCTGCTGCCGGTGCCGTTTATTCTGCTGCTGTTCAATAAACTCACCCCGTTGTTAGGTCGGGTACGCTTCCTCGACAGGCTGATGCAGTGGTATTTCAACTGGACGAAGCGCCGGTCAAAGTCTATCGAGCGCTACGGTTGGTTCGGCCTGGTGATATTCGTCTCAATTCCCCTGCCGGTCACGGGCGCCTGGACCGGTTCGATACTGGCCTCCCTGCTGGGAATGAAGTTCAAGTATGCTTTTTCCGCCGTCGTAGCAGGGGTGCTTATTGCCGGAGCAATTGTTACCAGTGCCACGATGCTTGGCTGGGCGGTGGCCGGGGTATTCACGTCTTAGGATAGTACCAACGAAGCATGACCAATATATTGACCGCCAATCTAAATTCATGATACATTTTTAGGTAAACAGGCCGCGTCCCTGTAGCTCAGCTGGATAGAGCGGCTGCCTTCTAAGCAGCGGGTCGCAGGTTCGAATCCTGCCAGGGACGCCATTTGAGACCAAAATCAGCTGCCAAACCCGCAGCAACCGGAATTTGCATTGCGCCGTCAATTATATTACGCTATATAACAATATATCGGAGGTAATTATGAAAGATTTCGCAGGTAAAGTAGCATTTATCACGGGAGGCGCTTCCGGGGCTGGTTTCGGCCAGGCAAAAGTGTTTTCTGAAGCAGGCTGTAAAATCGTGATTGCCGATATACGCCAGGACCACCTGGACGAAGCCCTTGCGTATTTCAAAGACAAAAAAGCAGAGGTCCACGCCATCAAGCTGGACATTACCGACCGTAAGGCGTACGCCGCTGCCGCCGATGAAGTGGAAAAGGTGTTCGGCGGCCCGCCCCAGCTTCTCTTCAATACCGCAGGCGTCAATACCTTCGGTCCGGCTGAAGCCTCGACCTATGAGGATTTCGACTGGGTGATGGGCGTTTGCCTGGGCGGGGTTATTAACGGCATGATAACATTCGTGCCGAGGATGATAAAGTCCGGCCGGCCCGGTCACATCGCCACCACTTCTTCAATGGGCGGTTTTATGGGGGGCGCCACCACTGCTCCTTACTCCGCCGCCAAGGCCGCGGTCAACAACCTCATGGAGAGCTATTACCAGGCGCTCAAGCCCTATAATATCGGTGTTACCTGCCTGTGCCCGGGCAATATAAAGTCGAACATAGCCGAAGCGGTCTATACACGGCCGAAGAACCTGGAAAAAACCGGCTATAACGTTGATGAAAAGACAATCAATTTCCTGCGTTCCATCCACGCGCAGGGCATTGAGCCTGTGGAGTTGGCAAAGATACTTAAGAAAGGGATTGAGGATGAGGTACTGTACGTAGTTCCCGTCCCGAACCCGGAGGAGATGTTGAGAAATACACTTGAGCGAATTGTGAACTACGCCAGCGCCGAAGGCATTAAAAGACAAGAAGAACAGATGCGCAAAATGTTCGAGGAAATGGCGAAACGCCAGCCTCAAGGGCCCGGTCCTTCAATGAACTTTGAAGATGTTGGATTTGCACAAGCTAGGAAGGACCTGAAATGGGTCAAACAAACCCGGATGCCGGGCGCGCCACCCCCCAAGAAATAAACGAACTACATCACGGAGGAACATCATGAAAGATTTCGCCGATAAGGTTGCTTTTATCACCGGAGGCGCTTCCGGAGCTGGTTTCGGACAGGCCAAAGTGTTTTCTGAAGCGGGCTGTAAAATAGTCATCGCCGATATCCGCGATGACCACCTGGATGAAGCTAAGGCGTATTTCAAGGACAAAGACGCCGAAGTCCATTATATCAAGCTGGATATAACCGACCGCAAGGCATATACCGCTGCAGCCGACGAGGTGGAAAAGGTGTTCGGCACACCACCGCAGCTACTCTTTAATACGGCAGGTGTCAACGCCTTCGGGCCGGCCGAAGCCTCAACCTTCGAGGACTACGACTGGGTGATGGGCGTTTGCCTGGGCGGCGTCATCAACGGCATGGTGACCTTCGTGCCCCGCATGATAAAAGCCGGCAAGGGCGGCCATATCGCTACTACCGCCTCTATGGGCGGACTCATGGGAACATCGGGGTGCGCCCCATATTCTGCCGCCAAGGCCGCGGTCATAAACCTCATGGAAAGCTACTACCAGGCACTCAAGCCATATAATATCGGCGTTTCCTGCTTGTGCCCCGGCGGTATAAGGACGAACATCGGCGAGTCCTCATACACACGCCCGCAGCACCTGGCCAACACCGGCTCCAACACCAATGAAAAGACTATTGCATTTATGCACAAGCATTATTCCTACGGCATCGACCCCGTGGAGCTGGCGCACATCTTCAAGAAAGGTATTGAAAACGATGTGCTCTATGTAGTCCCGATGCCGGAGCCAGAAAAGATGATGGGGAGAATTATGGAGCGGATGGTCAATTACACCACTCCCGAAGGCATGAAGCGGCAGGAAGAATTGAATAAAAAGCGCATGGAAGAAATGAGGAAACACCCTAACCCCATGATGGAAGGCGCCGCGGAAGCCGGATGGGGCAGAGCCAAGGAAGATCTAACATGGGTTAAAAACAAAGGCCCTCAAACTTAAAATAGCAGCAAACCTTGAGCTTATAAATGGAGGAACAACATGGCGAAACAGCTAGTTGATAAAGTGATGAGCCCCGAAGGAGGAGTCCAGACCGGTCCGGCCGTATTTCCGCCCGGCATGGGAGGGCCGCCACCAGGAAGGGGAGGAGGACGTCCGGGAGGTGGACAGCCACCCGGTTTTGGGGCATCCCCGCCTGCGCCTTCCTTCGCCAAGCGACTGGACAAGCTGGATAACAAAACGGTTTACCTGGTTGATATCGGCTTCGGGGGCGGCTATGAATTCATGCAACAGCTGCAGGGGTGGTTTAAAGCGAACATGCCGTCCGTTACCACGCTAGTGAAGCGTAAACCGGGGAATGTTTTCATGGACGACAAGAACGAGCTCTGGGAAGAAATCAAGGAAAAAGGCAATGCCGCCGTCATCGGGGTAGCGGGCTGACCTGGCTGTATTGCAGCGGTCGCTGCAGGCAGTACAAATCTTGAACAGAATTATGGTATCCCGGTAGCTCCTGTTTCAAGTTACACGATGGAAGGGGTCGCCAAGGATAGTCCGAGATTTGCTTCCTTACCTTTCGTATATACGCCTTCGACGGTGGTAGGCATGTCTCCTGAAACACTCGATAAGTATATCGTCAGTAACGACCCTGATACAGGCAAGCCTGTCATCGAGGGAATAATCGACACACTGACCAAGCCTGTAAAAACGGTTAAACCTGCATCCGAGCCACCCAAACCAGAAAAAGTCGCCGCGCCGCAGTTGTTCCTGGAGCCGGACACGGAAGACAATCTACAGGAATTATTCTACGAAAAAGGGTGGACGGACGGCTCACCGATAATACTCCCTACCGAGGAGAGGGTGAAGAAAATGCTCGCCGGCACCTCCGCCTCGCCGGACGATGTCGTAGCGGAATCATTCAAATTCGGCTCTATGGAAATGCTCAAGTACACCGTTTCCAATATCGCCGTTATCGCGGTGATGGCCGGCGCCAAACCGGAATACTTTCCCGTGATACTGGCTATAGCATCGACCCGACAGCCGGCACTGATGGGGTCAACAACAGCCTTCGGAACAATGGTCCTGGTAAACGGCCCCATCCGCAATGAAATAGGCATGAACTCCGGCATCGGGGCATTCAGCCCGATAAACAAGGCAAACTCGGTCATCGGGCGGGCATGGACACTGATGAGCCTCTGCCAGGGACAGGCCAAACCCGATAAGACTTTCTGGAGCTCCCAGGGCAATAATTATACCTACAATAATATGTGCACCGCCGAGAACGAGGAGAGGAGCGTCTGGGAGCCTTTCCACGTTACGAAAGGTTACAAAGCAGACGATAGCATGGTCAGCATCTTCCGCGGGTGGGCCATGCTCAGCACCTCGGGGGCGGCTTCCCACCGGTCGGTCATAGAGGAACTGAATATCCAGCTAGCGGTAATGCCTCCGTTGAATTCTTCTGCCACTATTGTCATGGACCCGCTGGTAGCCAGGAACTTAAAGGAGAACGAAGGCTTTAGTACGAAGCAGGACTTCGTAAAAATGCTATCAAAGAAAATCAGAATACCTGCGGGGCAATATTGGAAGACCGACCAAATCGATATGCTGGTTGCCTCCGAAGCATACAAGGGCGTGGAACCCTACGCCTCCTGGAAGAAACTCCCCGATGATGCGTTGATAGCTCCATTTAATATACCGGAGAACATCAATATCGTCGTGGTGGGCGGAGAAACGAGCCCCCTATTTCAAGCTTCGAACTACAGCTATAGCGGCAGCGCATCTATCGATAAATGGCGCGCCAAGAAGTAAGACTAATAAAACGATTCAGTTGAGATTATTAAAGTCGGCGGGTTTAGCCATCCGCCGGCTTTATATCTTTGGCAACAAATCCCTTTTCGCCCAGTCCCACTTTATAGACCACGCTCTGGCCTTCTTTCAGCGACTGGAATTTAATACCCTCCAGCTGGCTGTGATGGAAAAATATATCTCTTCCAGCATTGCTGGAGACAAAGCCATAACCATGTCCGCCAACCAGACGTCTCACAACACCAGTAGTCATGCCATTCCCTCCCTTCGGGAATAGGCCCCGGTATCGGATAGATTATTTGCCCAGAGCCGATTCCTGCTTCTTCTTCACGGCACGCGTACCGTGGCCGTGCTTCACGTGCTTGAAAGCTTCCTTGTAGCTTCTGCGCTGTGCTTGTTTTTCGGCTTTTCTTCCCATTTTTCTAATCCTTTAC
>JAFGOC010000064.1 GCA_016926705.1 Dehalococcoidales bacterium
CGCTTTAATTGCGACTCTGGGTTTGATTTATGTAGGATATATAGACTACCGCCAATTAAGCCTTACAGGCAAACCCCTCCAGCCCCCACCTCCTCCACCGTCAAGCCCCCCACCACCCCCTGCACCTCCGCAGCAATAAACAAATAAAACTGAATATTGAATCCACTTCCTGATATTCGCTTTATAATATCAGGCTGGTTTTGTTGATATATTTACGATACTTTGTTTTAAAAAGGAGGAAATTTTGGAAATTAAATTCACATCCAAGCCACAAATGTCTATGCTGATAGTGTGCGCCATACTGCTCTTCGTGGCCATTTTCTTGCCCTGGGGGACCGCCGGTTTCGCCTACGCTGTAGGGATCAGCGACTGGGGTGCGATGGCCACTATTGCCGCCATCATCGGTATCGTTCTTTCTTTCCTTACTTCCAAGCAATTAAGGGCGATTGTCCTTATCTTTGTCGGTGTGCTGGCATTAATTGGAAGTATAGTATTTATTACGCGTTTAGGCGGGGTCGGACTTACTGTTGGCTACGGCTTAATCATTGAACTCATTGTTTCTCTGGTTGCTGTCTATATCGGCATCATCGAGTACCGCGAGTTCCTCCCTCAACCTACGCCTCATCCTGCACCTCAGCCCCCGTCTCCTACTCCACCTCCAGCTGCTCCACAGCCTCCCACTCAACCTTCGCCTCCGCAGCAATAAAATAGTGCTTATAAAAGATATAGCCTGCACGGCAGTCGGTATTAAAACTGCCCTGCCGTGCAGATTCTTTTCTATCAAGTATCTTCAGTTTATTGTTTACCTGCTGCAAATATCTGCACCCGCCTTGACACTCCGCCCCCCGCCCCCTAAAATTACTCTGTAAAGGTCGGCTTGCCGGCCGAAGCCCTGGCGTAGGCCGGGATGGCGGAAATGGCAGACGCAGCGGACTTAAAATCCGCCGGAGCAATCCTTGTGGGTTCGAGTCCCTCTCCCGGCACTGGAGTTTTTTATATGCCCTGGTTTATTGTTATTTTAAGCTACCTCCTCGGCTCGATTCCTACTTCTTACATCGTCGGGCGCTTTACTTCCGGTCGCGACATCCGCCGCATGGGCGACGAAAATGCCGGCGCTGCCAACGCCTATCGCGAGTTAGGCCCCCGGGCGGGCATTTTCGTCGGTGTTATCGATGCCGCCAAAGGTTCGGCAGTAATTCTCATTGCCCAGGCCGTAGAAATGTCTACACCGATTGTCCTACTGGTCGGAGTTGCCGCTGTCGTCGGTCACAACTGGCCGGTCTTCCTCGGCTTCCGCGGCGGCCGTGGTGTCAGCACCACCCTCGGTATTCTGTATGTTCTGGTGACTATCCCCATGCTGATACTTACCCTCCCCACCCTGCTTATTCTCATCCTCAAGCGTAACGTCACCCCCGCCATGGCTTTCCTCTTTATCACCCTACCCCTCGTCGATTGGTTTTTTAAGATACCGCCCCTCCTCATCGTTTACGGCATTGCTCTGCCCGCGCTGGTCGGCATTACTACCTTCTTCCGCACCCGTCCCCGGGCGCTCAAGCAGGTTTGATACTACCTTTTATAACTCAAGGAGCTTCGTTGACTCATAAAAAACTCCGGAAGCATAATCAAAATTTTTATTATCAGAATAGCGGGTATTAGCCTTTGTTATTTAATTCCTATATCTTTCTGTTCATTTTCCTGCCGGTCACCTTATTAGGTTACTATTTCATCGGTAAACGATATAGCTCTCGTGCCGTTATTATCTGGCTGGTAGCAGCGTCTCTGGTATTTTTTGCCTGGTCCAACCCCATTTACCTGATCCTTCTGTCAGCTTCCGTGCTTTTCAATTACGCTTATGGACGAATACTGGTTAAGCCGATACAACGCCGGACGCTTATCATGGCTTTAGGCGTCGCCGCTAATATCTTGCTGCTTGGCTACTTTAAATACGCTAACTTCTTCATCGATAATATCAACGCCCTGTTCGATACCGGCTTCCACCTTGAAACGGTTGTCCTGCCCCTGGCGATATCGTTCTTCACCTTGCAGCAGATAACCTATCTTGTCGATATCTATCGCGGCCAATGGCAGGAACACGGCTTCTGGGATTATTGCTTGTTCGTGACCTTCTTCCCGAAGCTGCTCTCCGGCCCAATCGTGCGGATGAGGGAAATGATGCCGCAAATCGGCAAAAACTTTCGACCCCGCCTCTCCACCCAGGTCGTATCCATAGCGCTGACGATTTTGTTTTTAGGACTCTTTAAAAAGGTCGTCCTCGCTGACCAAATTGGAACTTATGTCGCTCCGGTCTTTGATGCTGCCACCCGGGGCAGCGGCATCAGTTTTTTCAATTCCTGGACCGGTGCGCTCGGTTACACTTTCCAGCTGTATTTCGATTTCTCCGCCTATAGCGACATCGCCATCGGTCTGGGTTTATTGTTCGGCATAAAGCTGCCTTTAAATTTCTATTCCCCTTATAAATCCAAAAGTATTATTGAATTCTGGCGCCGCTGGCACATTACCCTCTCCACTTTTATCCGCGATTATCTTTATATCCCGATGGGCGGCAATCGCCATGGTTTTGCGCGTCAGGTAATTTACCTTTTAGCGGCGATGGCTATTGCCGGACTCTGGCACGGCGCTGGCTGGACCTTTGTTATCTGGGGCGGTCTGCACGGATTCTACCTCGCCGTCAATCATGGCTGGCGACGGCTCAAGAAAGCCCTTGGCATAGAGAGCGATGTTCAAAAGAGTCCATGGTGGAGTAGCGCTCCGTCAACGCTTTTCACCTTCATTGCGGTCACTATAGCCTGGGTGTTCTTCCGCGCCGATTCTCTAAGCGCCGCGGTAGAGATGTTCAAGGGCATGTTCGGCGTCTACGGTTTTCATTTACCGGTTACTTACTATGCTCCTTTAGGCGCCGTCGGCCAATTCTTAAACAATATCGGCGTGAGTTTTGACCTGCAGTACCCGCTGCCCGGTTTCGTACCGCTCGCCATCATCTGGATATTAATCGCCCTCTTCATCTGCTGGTTTTTACCCAACGTTCAGGAATACATGTCTGATTTCCAGCCCGCTCTGGAAGGCTTCCGGGGCGAGTCTAAAAAACCGCGCTTCTCCTGGCTAAGATGGAAACCATCGCTTGCCAGTGCGCTTGTGGTAAGTATTATCATAGCATTGGCATTCTTAGGATTAAACCAGGTCACCCAGTTCATTTATTTCAGGTTTTAGAGGACCCGATGCAGTTACAATTTAAAAAATATTTGATACGCCTGCTAATCATTACTTTGCTGCTGTTGGTCTTGATAGGCGGTTTCAACTGGCTGGTTGACCCTTACGACATATACTATTCACCCAAAATAGCCGGCTTCAATGCCCTCAAACCCGAGGAGATAACCCATACCTTAATGACCAAGGCCTACGCGGTACAGCAACTAAAGTCGGAGGGTATTATATTAGGCACTTCTGCGGCACAGTGGGGCATTGACCCGGACCATCAAGGATGGTCATATCAGCCGGTATACAACCTCGGTCTTCCCGGGGCTAATGTATACACGATGTTCAGGTATCTTCAACATGCCAATGATATACAGCCGCTAAAGCAGGTGGTGATTGGCCTGGATTTCGATAGCTTTAATATCCATCACCTCGCCATGGCTGCCGATGCCGAAGTGCGCCTTTCCGTTTCTTATGAAGGGGAAAAGAATTCTTCTCTAAGAAGATTTGATGATATCATCGCCACTCTGTTCTCTCTGGATGCGCTGATTTCATCAATCAACACCGTAACTCACCAAAAAGGGACTCTAAGAATCAAAGATAATGGCATGTACGAAATTGCCGAGCAGGACCCTACCAACCTTAATGGCTACCACGGCATCAACAGCTATCACGGCATCTTTAGTTATGAAGAGGGAACATACGCTAACGATAGTTCCTTTCACGATGACTTCCGGTTTAGTAACGCGACGACGGATATTCCACCATTTACCTATTATCGGCAAATGCTCCAATTCGCTTATAGTAATAACATAGACTTAAGGCTGTTTATCTCGCCGTCTCACGCTCGCCTGTGGGAGCTCTTCGATAATTTCGGTTTATTGCCGGATATCGAAGCGTGGAAGCGCATCCTGGTCGCCATCAATGAAGAAGAGGCCCGCAATTACGGCAGTGAGCCTTTCCCTCTCTGGGACTTCTCCGGCTACAATGAATTTACGATTGAAGCCGTACCCGTCGCAGGTGATACGGAAACCATGATGCATTGGTGGATTGACCCTCGTCATTATAATAAAGAACTCGGCGATTTTATCCTTGACCGCATTTTCGGTTATTACGGGCCGTCGCACACCATGCGGACGGATTTTGGTGTGCTGCTGAATTCAGCTAACATAGATAGCGTCCTGCAAAAAATCCGGGAAGACCGCCAGTATTACCGTGATACTCATCCGGAAGATGTAGCCGAAATAGATGCGCTGTTTGAGTAATGATGCCGGAATCTAAGCATGGCACATGTAATGATTGACAGTCTACTGGCGGATTGTTAAACTGGGACATCAATAAATAGACCTTTAATTATTTTAGCAACGAGGAGCTCCATTGACCGCTAAAAAGACTCAAGGACTGGTGCAGGTTTTTACCGGCGAAGGCAAAGGCAAGACCACCGCCGCGCTGGGCACTGTCCTCCGCGCTGCCGGCCATGGATTCAAAATTTCAATTATTTTCTTTATCAAGGGCCATTCCTCACAGGGCGAGTATAAAACTCTCGCCGCCCTGCCCGATGTTAAGGTTGCCAGCTTCGGCCTGCGCCAGTTTATTCATAAAAACAATGTCATCAACCCCGCCGAAAAAGCCCAAGCTCAAGCCGCCCTGGCCGCCGCCCGAGAAGACGTTATGAGCGGCAAATTCGACCTTGTTGTATTGGATGAAATCAACGTGGCCGTTTACTTCAATCTCCTCTCTGTAGATGAAGTTCTCCAGCTCATCAAGGATAAGCCTCCCCGCGTCGAGCTTATCCTTACGGGGCGTAAAGCCGACGCAGAAATAATCGCTGCTGCCGACCTCGTTACCGAGATGGTCAAAATCAAGCACCCCTACGATAAAGGCATCAAAGCCAGGAAAGGCATCGAGTTCTAGCCCGATGAAAAAGCTCCTGCTGGCCACCAACAACAAGGGCAAGCTGCGCGAATATCAGTACCTGCTCCAGGGCATCCCCTTTGAAATGGTCACCCCCGCCGACTGCGGCATTACCCACGAGGTGGAAGAGGTCGGCGATAGCTTTGAGGCAAACGCCATCTTAAAGGCTACCTCTATGGCTGCCATCAGCTGCAACCTGACGCTGGCTGACGACTCCGGACTGGAAGTCGACGCCCTCGGCGGCGAACCCGGCCCTCGTTCACACCGGTTCGCCGGGGAAAATGCCTCCGATGAAGATAGAATTGCCCTCTTGCTGGAAAAGCTCAAGAACGTACCGGAATTACACCGCTTCGCCCAGTTCCGCTGCGTCATCGCCATTGCCGAGCCCGGTGGCAGAGTAGAGCTTTGCCCCGGCGCCTGTCCCGGCATCATCGTCAGCAAGCCCCGCGGCTCCCGCGGCTTCGGCTACGACCCCGTTTTCCTTGTTCCGGAACTGGGCAAGACCATGGCAGAACTCACTTTAGGGGAGAAAAACCGCATCAGTCACCGCGCCCAGGCCGCCGCCAGAGCTAAAGA
>JAFGOC010000065.1 GCA_016926705.1 Dehalococcoidales bacterium
ACCGTTACGGAAGAGACGGAGGGTTCCGTCAAGCAGTACCGCCTCGTGCGTGAAAGGCTCGTCGGGACCGATGCCGAGGGCACGGATATACAGGCCGTCCTGCGAGGCCATATCTCCCTGACTCCCCTTTACACCTCCCTCCTCGATAAACCGTCGCAGCGCCTGCTGAAAAAGCTTACTGCCGACCTTCTCAATGAGCTGAAAAAAGGGTAAGATAGACCGTGAATATGCAGCACCACATCGGCACGGACATCATAGAAATCGAACGCATCCGCAAAGCTATCGAGCGCTGGGGCGACCGCTTTTTGAACCGGGTCTTTACCAGAGATGAACTACAACTGTACGGTCACCACGCCCACTCGCTGGCGGCCAGCTTTGCCAGCAAAGAGGCGGTAATGAAGCTGCTGGGGACGGGTAATCGAGGAGTGGCATGGCGGGAAATAGAGACACTTTACCAACCCACCGGCAAGCCCCTGATAAAACTCAACGGACGGGCAGAAAAGCAGGCGGAAAAGCTGGGAATCAAAGAAATCGACGTCAGCCTGTCACATTCCCGCGAGAACGCCATCGCTACGGCTATAGGGACCACTTAGCCCTCCCAGACCACCTCCCCGCCGATAATGGTCATTTCCACCTTAATATCTTTTATCTTTTCCGGGGGCACGCGGGTGGGGTCGCCGCTCAAGATAACCATGTCCGCCAGCTTGCCGGGAGCAATCGAGCCCCTGGTCTTCTCTTCAAAGGAAGAATAAGCGGCATTAACGGTATAAAGCGCGAGCGCCTGCTCTACCGTGATACGTTCTTCCGGTAGAAGCACCTGGCCGTTTTCCGCCCTGCGCGTCACCGCGGCGTAAATGCCCGCCAGGGGGTCGGCGGTGACGACCGGGCTATCCGAGCTCCCGGCGACCACTATACCCGCCTCCAGAGGCGACCTGATGCGATAGAGCCAGGGCTGCTGGGTTTTAGGGACGGTCGCCAGGTAACGCTCGCCGTTATAGTAAATAAAAGGCGGCTGGGTGATGATAACCAGTCCCAGCTTTTTTATACGTTCCAGCAGGGAGGGGGTACACTCGCCGCAATGCTCGATACGGTGTCGGCGGGTTTTCACCGGAGAATGTTCACTGACGTATTCCATGGCGGTAATAGCGGCATCTACCGTAGCTTCATCGACGGCGTGGAAAGCAAGCTGAAAACCCGCTTTATGGCAGTCCAGTGCCAGCTGGTTTAGTTCCGACTGTTCGGGCCGGACTGCCGGCATCACCTTTACAGCACCCAGCTGCATCAGGTTATCGCCGTAGCCGGTTTTAAGTCCCTTTTGCTTAAAGTCCTTCCAAAAAGGCGCGCCGGCCATCATGGTAATGCGACTGCGCAGGTCATCATTTAACTTAAGAGAACAAATTTTCTCCCAGCGGGCAAGGTCGTTGCTGACTGTCGCTTCCTGGAAAGAGGTAATGCCGTGCGAAAGGAAATATCTATCCGCCAAAGCAACACCTTCCGCCATCTCTTCATCGGAAAAAGGGGGCATGACCTCGCTGCGGATATAGCTAAGCATATCAATCAGAATGCCGTTGGGCTCGCCGGTGGCAAGGTCGCGCTCGATACGGGCGTTGGGAGGCTCCTGTGTTTCCGCGTTGATGCCCGCCAGCTTGAGCGCCAGCGAGTTAAGCACACATTCATGCAGGGAGCGGTGGCTTAAAACAACGGGGTGATCGGGAGTAACCTCGTCCAGGTCCCACCGCGTGGGAATACGTCCTCCCTGAAGGTAAAACTCGTTATAGTCGGTGCCGCTAATCCAGGTGCCGGGCGGGGTGGCCTGTGCTTTCTTGCGGACGGCCTCCTTGATATCCTCAATGGAACGGACGGACGCCGGAGAAAGGTCTATGCTTAATAGCTTTCTCACGAAGGAAAAGAGGTGCAGGTGGGCGTCGTTAAAACCGGGTACGACCGTCCTGCCGGCGCAGTCGATGACCTTTGAGGAGCGGCCGGTCAATCTCTCCAGTTCCGTATTACCGCCGGTGAAAAATATGGAGTCGCCGGAGACGGCCGCCAGCTCGGCTCGCGGCCTGGCCGCATCCATGGTAACAACGTTGGCGTTTTTCAGGATAAGGTCGGTAGGCATTGTATTAAGACCCGCGACACTATAAACTATTAGTAAGTATACTACGGGAGACCGGGGTAGGAAAAAGGAGCGCTACATGGACGCGGAGTTAACGGCAAAAAGACTGGCGGAATGGATTAGAGATAAGGTGCTGGCGGCGGGATGTAAAGGGGCGGTGCTGGGTATGAGCGGGGGCATCGACTCCTCGGTGGCGGCGGCGCTGTGCATCAGGGCATTTCCCGAGAACACGCTGGGACTGCTGATGCCCTGCCACAGCAATGCAGAGGATAAACGGCACGCCGCGATGGTGGCGCAACAATTCTCCATTCCTACGAAGTTAGTAGTCCTGGACGATATTTTTGATGAATATTTAAAGATACTGCCGGACTTCAAGCCGGAAAAATCATTAACGCAGCTGGCGCAGGCAAACCTCAAGGCAAGATTAAGGATGATAACGCTTTATTACGCCGCCAACCAGCTGAAATACCTGGTAGTGGGCTCCGGCAACCGCAGCGAAATGACGGTGGGCTACTTCACCAAGCACGGCGACAGCGGCGTGGACATCCTGCCGCTGGGCAACCTGGTGAAAAAAGAGGTCAGGGAGCTGGCGCGTTCCCTGAAAATCCCGGGGGAAATCATCGAAAAAGCGCCGTCGGCGGGGCTGTGGGCGGGGCAAACGGACGAGGGGGAGATGGGCTTTACCTACGAAACGCTGGATGAGTATATATTAACGGGCAGAGCGCCGGAGGAACTGAAAAAGCGCATCGAGGGGATGCGGGCCGCCAGCACGCACAAGTGCACCACGCCGCCGATACCGGATTTTTAAGATTAGGGAGCAGGGAATAGGGCTGGGGGCGCAAGGGTTCGATATTCGTTTTTAAAGAATCCTTTTTTACGGCGGTTATTTTCTATCTAAATAGCTTCAATTTTTCGTTTTTCAATTTATGGTAAATCAGCTTCATTTTCCTTATTTTTTGTTTTTTGAATTGCCTTTGTTAAGGTACACCGAGCAACATTCATCGAGCTGGCATTAGCAGTATAAAGGGCAAGAGAAAGAATTGTAAAGAGCTTTTTGTCACTATTTTACCTTACCCCCTTTCCCCCTCTCCAGCCTAAAGTATTTTACACATCCGGACATTATCTGGCTGGAGAGGGGGGATTTTACGTGAGAGGGGCTGGCGCCCCTCTCCGCAGGCTACTCCCCCGCGGGCATGCCTTCATCGGTATTGTTAGTATTTTTGACTTTTATATTGTAGCTTTGAGATTTGAACTCACCCTTTCACCCCCTGTTTGACACCCATAGCTGAAAAACGGTAATCTAAAAATGTTTCCCGGTATTATAATGAGGAGGCAGGCATGAAAAAAGTGGCTGTGGTGGGCGTGGGGCAGACGAAGTTCAGCGGGCCCCAGGACAAGACGCAGGTCGAGCTCTTTGCCGAGGCGGCAACCGAAGCGATAGCAGAATCCAACCTGAAGCCGAAGAACATCAAGGCTTTGTTCCTCGGCAACGCGCTGGGCGACTTCGAGGAGGGGCAGGGGATGCTGGCGTCCTACGCCGCCGAGAATATCGGCTGCATGTACGTGCCGGCCAACCGCTACGAGGGCGCCTGCGCCTCCGCCAGCATGGCGGTCAGGGACGCCTTCATGTGGGTGGCTTCCGGCTATTACGATATCGTCCTGGCGGGTGGCATCGAGCGGGCGGCCACCATGGGCACCGGCATGGCGACGCGCACCTTCGCCATGTTCAGCGACTCCCGCTATGAGTTCCCTTCGGGCATAACCTTCCCGGGAGTCTTCGCCATGCTGACCTACCTCTATTCTAAAACCTATAATGTCCCCATCCAGAAGCTGCGGGAGCGGATGGCAAAAGTATCCATACAGTCATACAGGCATGGCAGCGTCAACCCCAGGGCACAGTTCTTCGGTAAAAACGCGGACATGACCGTGGAAAAAGTGCTCGGCAGCTTCATGGTCTGTACGCCCCTCACCCTTCACGACTGCTGTCCTTTCTCCGACGGCGCCGCCGCCGTGATACTGGCTTCGGAAGAGGTCTCTAAAAAGCTTACCAGCAAGCCGGTCTATATCACCGGGACGGGGCAATCGTCCTGCGGCCCGCTTATCAACCAGAAAGACTTCCTGCCGCGCATCAGGTCGCGCGAGATATCATCGCAGCAGGCCTATAAAATGGCGGGACGCAAGCCGGAGGATATCGACCTGTGCGAGCTGCACGACTGCTTCAGCATCGCCAGCCTGATTGCCTCCGAGAGCCTCGGCTTCTTCGAATACGGCAAGGCGGGCGAGGCCTGGGAAAAGGGCGAGGCGGAAATCGGGGGCAAGGTCTCCATTAATCCCTCCGGCGGACTCAAAGCCAAGGGGCACCCCATCGGGGCGACGGGGGCGGGGCAGGTCTATGAAGTGGCCAGACAACTAAGAGGGGAAGTGGAATCGGAAAACCAGGTGCCGGACGCCAAAATCGGCATGACCGATACGCTCGGCGGCGACTGCGCTACGATAGTGAATATAATTCTGGAAAGGGGCTGGTAAAAATGGAACAGAAACTCTATTTTAAAGACTACAATGAAGCCCTGAAACAGAACAAACTACTCGGCTTAAAGTGCCGCGCCTGCGGGACGATAACGGTACCGCCCAAGATGGCCTGCCGTCAGTGCGGCAGTCCCGACATGGAGGTCACCGAGGTCAAGACCGACGGCAAAATAATCACCTTTACCACGATATTCGTGGGGGCGGAGGGGCGTGAGAGCGAGGTGCCCTACACCGTGGTTATAGTGGAACTGGAGGAAGGCCCCTGGCTGATGGGCAATCTGGAAGGCATCGACCCCAAGGCTGTGTCGATAGAGCTTATCGGGAAAAAGGTAAAGATGAGCACCAAAGTTTTCCCCGGCGACAAATACTCCGCCGGCGAGACCGCCCGGCCGGTATTCAGTCTGGTGAATTAAATGAAGGAAAAATATCCCCGTCACCTTAGATTCAGGTCGGTCATGAACTTCCGCGACCTGGGCGGCTACAGCACCCGTAACGGTAGAACGGTAGCCTGGCGGCGTATTTTCCGCAGCGGCGAGTTCTCCAGGATAACACGCGAAGACTATCAAAGGCTCAAGGAAGAAATTAAGCTCGCCACCGTTATCGACCTAAGGAGCGATTTTGAAGTTAAGCGACAGGGACTGGGTCTCCTCGCAGAAGCCGGGGTCAAATATCTCAATGTCCCGTTCATCCCCGATGGCAGCAGCCTGGAGGCGGACGTGCGGAGGTTCAGTACTTTCAATAACATGGGGCAGTTTTATCTGGACATCATACGGGACAAAGGCTACGGCAATAGAATCAACGAAGCCATGGAAATCATCGCCGGGGCAGAAAACCACCCGCTGGTGTTCCACTGCGCCATCGGCAAGGACAGAACGGGCATCCTGGCGGCTATGCTTTTAAGCCTTGTAGGGGTGCCGGATAAAGACATCATCGAGGACTACACGCTGTCAGGCCCTTACATGGAAGAACTGCTGGCGCAGATAAAAAACAACCCCAAAGCGGCAGAAAACGTGCCGCAGGTGCCGGACTATTTCTGGAAGGCAGCGCCGGAGTCCATGGAAATTTTCCTAACCACCCTGCGCCAGGAATATGGCTCGATACCCGGTTACTTAGAGTCGATGGGTTCAACAGACAGTCTGGTTAAACGACTGGAAAACGCCCTGCTGGTATAAACTATCCTTCCCTTAATATGCTCCGCGCGATGGTCATTCTCATAATTTCCGAGGTGCCCTCGTAGATTTCGGTGATTTTAGCGTCGCGGAAGTAGCGCTCCAAAGGGAAATCCTTGGTATATCCATAGCCGCCGTGTATTTGCAGCGCTTTCGAGGTAATCGAG
>JAFGOC010000066.1 GCA_016926705.1 Dehalococcoidales bacterium
CCATATAATCAGCGTCACCGACGGTACCAATACCAAGAATTACAGCTTCACACTGGAAAGAGAACCTCCCCCGGTACCGGTCCTTTCGCTGCCCATTGATGAAAGTATGACTAAAGCCGAAGCCTTTTTCGACTGGGAGGATGTCGTCGACCCCAGCTTGCCGGTCACTTATAATTTAGAAATTGCCTCCGACCCTAATTTTGCCTCGGTTGTTTTTTATAAAACAGGCATTGAAATTTCCCAGTATTTACTCACGCATAATGAAATACTCTCGGCTGTATTTAAAGACTCTCCATATTTCTGGAGGGTGAAGGCCGTCGACGGCGCGGGCAACGAAAGTGAATATGCCGAACCCTGGGTTTTTTATATCAGTGTACCTTCGTCACCCGCATTGTTATTGCCTGCTGCCGACATGCAAGTCGAATTTCCCATTCGCTTCAGCTGGGAATCGGCCACCAGTCTTTCACCGCCAATAACCTACACCCTGCAAATAGCCGCCACCCCCGATTTTACCGCCCCGCTTCTCAACAAGACCGGCCTTTCGGCTACCGAATGCCTCATTACAGAAGAGGAAGACCTGCCGCTGGAAAAGGACATTACCTACTACTGGAGAGTACAAGCTATCGATAATGCCAGCAATGCAGGCGACTGGTCGGCGGCCGGTTCCTTTATTTTCACTTCCACGGGCGGCTTTCCCGGGTGGGCGACCGTTATACTGATTATTTTCGGATTTATCGTTGCCGTGCTGCTGGCTTTCCGTACCGGCAGACGCACGGCCTATCATTAACGCCAAAATTACGTTATACTTATCGGGAGGACATCATGAAACATATAAAAACATACAGGATACTCGGTGTTTTAATCATCTTTTCTCTTCTGCTCATGGTTCTTCCGGTAATGCCGGTTTTTGCCGCTCACAGCGTCTCTTTATCACCTACTTCCGGTAATGTTGGCGACACGGTTACTGTTTATGGTACTTTTGATGATAGCGGGTCAACACGTATCATAAGATACTATTTCTCACCGAATAATCTCACTCCTCCCGTGGTTATATCAACGGCTAGTACATATGAACTTGTCCAATCGTTTGATAATGAACCCGATCCTGATATATTGGCCGATAACATTACAGTTAACTTTATTGTGCCGGCTATATTGAACGATGGCTCCATTGCTCAAAACGTAACCTCCGGGACATATTACGTTTATGCCGCCTTCCTCGCAGCTGATAGCCTGGTTGTTGCCAAGGCAAGTTTTACCGTAGCCACGGCTACGCTCGACACCCCCTCCCCTGCGTCCGGACCTGCCGGTACCAGTGTTGTGGTAACCGGCTCCAATTTCCCCGCGAGTACCGCCATAACTTTAAAATTTGATACTACTACCATACTACCTGTATCGGGAACAACTACTTATCCTAACGGAACGCTGTTAACTTCTTTTAACGTTCCTTCCACCGCTACCGTCGGCGCCCATACTATTACCGTTACCGCCGGCACCAGTATAGCATCAGCTACCTTTACCGTAACAGCCAGTCCTACAATTAATCTTCTCCCGGTAACGGGGTCTGCCGGTACGAGTGTAACTGTCATTGGAGCGAACTTCCCGGCCAGTACTGCGCTTTCGTTCACATTTGATACTACCACGATAACCATTTCATCTGGCGATGTTGCTTCCAGCAGCGGCGGTCTCTTTACCTCAACAATCAATATCCCAACAACAGCTACTGCCGGTGCACATACTATTACAGCCACCGCCGGCACTTCAACCGCCTCCGCCACATTTACCGTCACCGGCGTCAGCGCCACATTGAGCACCCTCAATCCCACCTCCGGACCCCCAGGCACGGGTATAACCATCAGCGGCACCAATTTTGCCGCCAGCACCGCCCTCGTCTTCCAGTTCGGCACAACTACGGTTACACCGTCCAGCGGCAGCACGCAGACAGGCAGTGACGGTAGTTTCTCCAGTGTTATCGCTGTGCCTTCCGGAACGACTGCCGGGGCATACACAATCACCGTTACCGCCGGCACCACCTCCGCTACTGCCACATTTACCGTCACGACATCTACCACCACGCCTCCTACGACCACCCCCACCACCACCCTCCCTCTTAGCATCGACCAGGAGGAAGGCGATTTCGTCGGCGGTACTATCAGTGTCGGCGCCAGCGGTTTCCTCCCCAACAGCACCGTAACAGTGACCATCGATGGAACCGAGATTGCCCAGAAAGCTACCGATGCCAGCGGCTTCGTTGTCATCTCGTTTAAAGTACCATCTATTCAGTACGGCGAGCATACGGTTATCGCCAGCGACGGCACCAATATCGCCAGCGCCAACTTCTCCATAGAGTCCACCGCTCCTGCCATACCGCAGCCGATATCGCCTGCCATGGGTGAAGCTATACCCTCACCCGCCTACTTCGATTGGGACCCAGTCACCGATATCAGCGCTCCGGTTACCTATAAATTGCAGATAGCCACTTCAAATACCTTCGAAGCGGAAACAATAGTACTCGATTTATCCGGCATCACCACATCCGAATATACGCTTACTGAAGCGGAACAGCTTAAACTCTCCGCCGAAGTGACCTACTACTGGAGGGAGAAGTCCGTAGATGCCGCCTTCAATGAGAGTGGGTGGACCGGCGCCGGTGAGTTTACGATGATTAAACCTTTCGAGTTCACCGGCTGGCCACTTTACCTCACCTTGAGCTTGGGCGGGGTGATACTCTTCCTGCTCGGCCTCTGGGTAGGCCGCCGCACCGCTTTCTATTACTAGTTGTCTAAAAAGGATATTGTTTAGCAAAGAGGGGGCGTGAAGCCTCCTCTCTTTTTCCTCTCCCGCCGTAATTAAAATTTCTGTAAACTGTAAATAAAACATCATCAGGTTGACAAACGGGGTATTAATGCCTTCATAATATGTGCCAGAAGCGATAACGGAAGGAGGTTGAGATGTCTGTCTATCTTATGCTGACCACCCTTACCGATGCGGGCCGCAAAGCCCTGCAGGAAGACCCGGAAATTCTCAAGGAAATTAACAAGGAAGTCGAATTTATGGGGGCGAAAATTCTTACGCAATACGCCCTACTCGGGCAATACGACTTTGTCAATATCCTGGAAGCCCCCAGCAATGAAGCCATCGCCAAGCTGGCAATACGCTTGAGCGCCAAGGGCACCACACAAACACTTACGTTAACAGCCATACCCATCGATGACCTTATTCATACTCTGAAAAACAAAGAAAGTCCCTGGTAAACACCGGGGTAAACTGGAAAATAAAAAAAGCGAGCCGTAGATTCACTCTACGGTTCGCATCCTTTAGTTAATCCGCTAATATACGGATTGGTTATATTATTAGATTTCCCCTTCTTTTTCCCTAAGCGTCCTCTTCATCCTGGCTTCTTTAACGGCCGTTACAATGCCGCCCAGGTTCAGATACCATATCAAAGCTACCGGGAATATGATGATAGGTATAGCGATGAGTATCGCGATTATTATCTGCCATTCCATCTTGTATGTTTCTCCTGATTAACCTTTTAACTAATACACGGCAATGCGTATATTTCGCCTTCTATATTTAGAATAGCAAAAATGGAGTCCAAGCTGCGTCCGCTCCGATACCTAATTTCAGCGTCTGGCTTTTAGGTATAATTACTTAGACATACAGGTGTAATAAGAGGCCTTGGTGAGTGCATCATGCACCTAAAATATGATAAAATGAATATGAGTGCTATATGAGTAAAATTAAAATACTGATTGCGGACGACCATGCCGTCGTCAGGGACGGGACGCGCCAGATACTGGAGCATGAAACGGATATGGACGTCGTCGCCGAGGCCGCCGACGGCAACGAAGCTATAAAACTGGCCGGCTCCACCAGGCCTGACGTCGCCATTATCGATATCGCCATGCCCGGTGTCGACGGCATAGAAGCCACCCGTCAAATCAAGTCGCTCTACCCCAGCGTGGCGGTCTTGATACTCTCCGCCTATGATGACGACCAGTTTGTATTCAGCCTGCTGGAAGCGGGGGCGGCCGGCTACCTCCTGAAAAGCGTTCGCGGGCGCGAGCTTATCGATGCCGTACGCCAGGTCCATGCCGGCGAATCGGTGCTGCACCCGGCTATCGCCAGGAAGGTATTAAACCGTTTTGTACCCACCGCCAGCAAGACAGCGGGGCAAAAGCCCGCGGAAATGCTAAGCGATAGAGAGATCGAGGTGTTGAAATTGGCGACGCGCGGCTTCAGCAACCAGGATATCGCCGATGAACTCTGCTTGAGCCTGCGTACCGTTCAGGCACATCTCGGCCATATCTTTAACAAGCTCCAGGTAAGCTCGAGAACGGAAGCGGTCGTGCGCGCTTTGAAAGAAGGCTGGGTAACACTAGAGGATATCCCTTAAAAAATAGCTTCCCTCAATTATTCGAGGTATTGCTTTGGCCCATCGCACATTAACCGGCAAAATGACTTCAATACTGTGTAAGCCGGGTTTCTGGCTTATTCTGGCAGTAATGGTATTGATTACCATCCCCCACTATAACACCAGCCTCCAGCATCCCGGATTTATCTCCCAACTGATGGCCGACCTGAATATAACGCGCCATACCTTTGAGAGAATCCTTTATCTGGCCCCGATAATCTGGGCCGGTTTTTTATTCGGCTGGCGGGGGGCTTTTATTACGTCTTTAGCCGCGATTGCCTGTATGGTGCCGCATGCTGTTATATACTCCAATTCCCCGGTGCAGTCGGCTTTTGAAATCGGGGCTGTCGTCGTCATCGGCTGTATTATTTCAATGGGTTTCGCAGCGCTGCGACGGGAGAGGCAGTACCGCAACCGCCTGGAGGCAATACAGCAGGACCTGAAGACATCCGAAGAAAGATACCGCAATCTTTTTGAAAATGCCATCGATGCCATCTGGATGCATGACCTCGAGGGGAATTTCATCACCGCCAATAAAGCATCCGAAAAAATGATAGGGTGCAGTCGTGAGGAGCTTTATAAGAAGAACGTGAAGGAATTTCTATCTCAAGAGAGCCTCGATTTAGCCCATCGCATAAGAAACAAGCTGTTGAACAACGAGGCCGTAGAACAGCCTTACGAGCAGCGTTTTTCCAGAGACGATGGCAGTGTGGTTTATATGCAACTGGCTACCAGCGTCGTTTGGGATAAAGGAAAACCAGCAGGCTTTCAGCACATCGCCCGTGATATTACCGAGCAGAAGATGATGAATGAAAACCTGCGTTTTTATCTCAAGCAGGCTACCAGGGCGCAGGAGGAGGAAAGAAAACGCATTTCACACGAACTCCACGACGAAACCATCCAGGCGCTGGTGGTGCTTTCACGGCAGCTTGACGCACTGGCTACAAGCGGTGATGGTGTTACAGATGAGATGAAGCAGCATTTAGAGGAATTGTGGCAGCAGACCGATAATATTTTGCAGGGATTACGCCGCTTGAGCCAGGACCTGCGACCGGCAGCTATCGACCGACTTGGACTGCTGCCCGCGGTACAGTGGCTGGCAGCGGAGGTGACTAAACATTCGAAGATAGCTACCAAAGTAAATATCATCGGTGAAGAGCACCGTCTGCCGGAGGAGGTAGCTATAGCTTTATTTCGTATCATCCAGGAAGCCCTGCGCAACATCTGGCGTCATTCCAGGGCCAGCAGCGCGGAAATCACTTTTGAATTCACTGCAAACAAGACGAAAATCACCGTAAGCGATAACGGCAAGGGCTTCGTGCTGGCCGGCAAGGTCGGCGAGCTGGCCAAGCAGGGCAAGCTGGGGCTAGTAGGCATGCAGGAGCGAGTCCAACTTATCGGGGGGACGATTTCCGTGGCGTCGGAACCCGATAAGGGTACCACGATTGTTGTGGAAGCGCCGGGGTAAAATCCCGATATCTTATATGGGCAGGCTCTTTGGCCATCTTCCATGAACCCTCACCCTTTGTCCCTCTCTCATAAAGGGAGAGGGGAATTGGATGGGGGAGAAAGGGTGAAGATTTATATGGAGCGGGAGACGGGGCTCGAACCCGCGACAGCCTGCTTGGAGGGCAGGAACTCTACCAACTGAGTTACTCCCGCAATGCAGTTCTAATTTTAGCGGGAAAACAGCCCAATGTCAACGTGGGGAAGGAATAAAAAGAGGGGCTGGCGCCCCTCTTAAACACCCCGCTTTAGACTATCTTATCCCCACTCCCTTTCGCCCCCCTTGGGATATACTCTCTACCTGCCTCAACCAGCAGAGCCATGCTCATCAGGAAGTCGTCGTGGCCGCGGGAGGAGTCCACGTAGAAGTTCATCGTCCGGCTGGGACGGTACTGGCTGCGCGCTTTTTCCATCTCGTGCCAGAACTCCCGGTATTCCGCGCTGCCGTCGCCTTTATAGACCTTGAGCCGGCCGGAGTTAATAGCCGCCAGCAGGTTGAACCCCAGCTCGCTCTTGCTCTGCGCCGTAAACTTGAACGGGACCACCCTTGAGCCGAGTGCTTTACGCAGGAAGGACGCCACCGGCTCGCCGACCCCCGTGGCATCGACGACGATTCTCCGGCACTTCCAGACGTTCTTGAGGATGTCCACCAGCCGGCCGTAGAGGGCGGGGTGCCTGACACCCACCCAGCGGTAATGTTCAACAATTCTTATCTCCGGCTCCCGGTGTATCTCGTCGAATCCAGTAAAGTCAAGCTCCCCGATGGTCACCACGGTGGCGTCGCGCCCGGCATCAGGCCGCACCAGGTATTCCCCTTCGACCTCCTCCGCCTCGCCGGCGAGGTCGATGCCGGCCACGTAAATCCTGCCTGGCCCGCCCCGATGCATTCTCTCGTGCTCGCCCTGCAACTGCGCCCGCTGCGCCGCGTCCAGGAAGCCGCCCCCGCCGCGTATCGGCAACAGGCGGTACTGGGTCAGGAAGAGCGGGTGGTTCTCGCCCAGTCGCTCTCTTTCCCTCTCCACATAAGCGAGGTAGTCGGAGTTGTACTCCGCCACCTCCTGCCAGTCATAGCGGAAGTGACGCTTCAGTCCGTCGCGCCGTTCCAGCTCCAGGTTCGTCTGCTTTACCTCCTCGAGCAGCGTGGTATCGTCCCAGGTGGTGCCGTAAAGCACCGTGGTGGCGTTATTGGTAGCTCCCATCGGCTTGAACTCCTTGCTGTATTTCTCCCTGCTTACGTCCTGGGCTTCGTCGATTTCAAGAAGCAAGTGGGCGGTGTTGCCGACGACGTTGGAGGACACGTCCGCCGAGAGGAAGATGACGCGGGCCCTGCCGAGCCTGACGATGTAGCCCAGCTCCGACTGCCAGACGCCGGCGAACCCGGCATCGTTGAGCCTTTCCTTAAGACGCATCATGGAAATCAACGTCTGCGGGCGGAAGGTGGGAGAGCATTTCACGATGTTCTTAGACTCGCCGATACTCAAAACGAGGAGTCCGATTTCCAGACAGGCGGAAATTTCATTTTTACCGCCCTGCCGGGCGACTTCGACAGAGAAGGTCAGGCCCTGATGCGCCAGGACGCTGGCCAGTACCGCGTTGCCGATTTCGTACTGGTAGGGACGCAGGTGATCTAAAAGTTTTATCTTTCTCATGGCGCTGCTATTATTCGTTTTATTCGTTTAGGGGAAAAATTTTTCTGTTGTTTTAGCTTTAAGACGTAGCTGATTCGTTGTCCCTCTTTTTAATATTATGTTAAATCGTTATGTGAATTTCTTAGAGATGACGGCGCTGCCGATACTAACGCCCATGGGCACCAGGATATTATTGATAACATTCTCGATAGCCTCTTTGAGTCCATGGCGCTGGGAGGCTGTAATCTGGTAGCGGGTGCGGATGAGCTTATCCAGGGCGGCGGCGGCTTTTACCAGCAATAACAGATTCCTCTCATCGCCTCCGGTGATAGCTTTTTTGATTTCCATACGCAGCAGAGCGATTTCTTCGTCAATGCCTTCAATACCGGCAGCATCATCAAGGTCGAGTTTTTCCGCTTCATCGAAAATTTTTGAATAAAAGTTTTTCCTGGCGGCGTTGCGGTTACCCTTTTGGCCGCCCTTTTTTCTCTTTAGTTTTTCTTGCATCCGGCTTCACCCCCTTGTTCAGGACCCTGACGGTAGCCAGCACGATGACATGCGCCGCCAGGTCCCAGTTTTGCTTTTTTATAGCTGTTTTTAAGAGCTTCATACTCACCCCCCGTACACTAATAATAAAGATATTAGCACATTTGTTCTGATTAGGAAAGCGAATTTTGTCGCAGGTGATATAATAATGATGAAAAGTAAAATGTGCTATGTTTAAAGAAAGGAGCTTTTTTATTGCGAATGAACTTGCATGCCGCACCGGGGCTGTTAATTATATTAGCAATTATGCTTGTATTTATTGCAGGATGTACATCAACCACGACATCTTTATCAACACAACCTCTAGCAACACAATACCCGATTGAAATTGTATCGATATCAGAAATTACCTACGAAAACGGTGGAACGGTAGCCCCTGGAGGCCCGACGATAAAAATCACTCTGAAGAATATATCCGAGGAACCCATAGTTACTTTGAACGTCACTCTCGAAGAAGGCGGACCGAGAAGCTTCGACTATGACTTTGATGTTAATACATCCAATCCTTTGTTTCCAAACGAGCGAATTAGTTCCGAACGGAGGTGCATCGGAGGAGGCTGGGGCGGTGGTATCACATATGCAATTTCTGTAAACGGAACGATGCTAAACGGGGAGAACTTTGCTTTCGTATGGGAACCTTCAGATTGAAAAACTTAAGTTGAAGCTGGGAAAACCCCCTTGCCCCTTAAAAATCTCCCTTAATCACTCCTTTTCAAGGAGGAAGACATGGAAGGGGGAAATTATTCTTGTTTGCCTTTCTACCCTGCCCGTTATAGAATAGGACAGCCATGCCGGTCACGAAGCAGCTTTACGAACTCCAAGAAATCGATGCCGAAATCGAGCATACCCGCCAGACGCTCGACCTCAAGAACGGGCAGGTCGGCAAGCGGGAAGAACTGGACGCCGTCCAGAACAAACTAAAAGTCGACGGGCAAGCCCTGGAGGAACTCAAGCACAAGCGGCGCGAGGCCGAAGCAGAACTCGATGACACGACCAGCAAAATAAAAGCCGTCGAGGAGCAGCTTTACGGAGGCAAAATCAACAATCCCAAGGAGCTAGGCAACCTCCAGCACGAAGTGAACACCCTGAAGGACATAGGCGACCAGCAGGAGACCAAAGCCCTGGAAGCCATCGAAAGCATGGAAGAGGCAGAGAAAGCTTTGGTTAACGCCACCGAGGACCTCCATAAGCTCGAAGCCGAGTGGCAGCAGCAGCAAACGCAGCTAAAAGCCGATATAGAGTCGCTGACCAAGGCCCTCACCGACCTCATCGAGAAGCGACAACTGCTGGTCTCTCAAATCGAGCCGGAGGCAGTGGATTTATACGAAAAAGTGCGCCGGCAGAAGAAACAGGCGGTGGCCAAGGTAGAACAGGGCATCTGCCGCGCCTGCCGCATATCGCTCTCGGCGAGCGTCCTCCAGAAAGCACGTGGCGGCCAACCGGTGCTGTGCGGAACATGCGGCAGAATATTATTCATATCTTAAAGTGAACACAGATAAACTAATTATTTATACGGACGGGGCGGCGCGGGGCAATCCCGGCCCGGCGGCTATCGGGGTGGCGCTTAAGGACGAAACGGGTAAAACAGTCGCCTCTATTTCACGTCGTTTAGGTCCCACGACCAACAACCAGGCGGAATACCAGGCGATTATCGCCGGACTGGAAAAGGCAGTAAACCTGGGCGCGAAGAACGTTAGCATGAAATCCGACTCCGAGCTGGCGGTCAATCAAATCAACGGGCAGTTCAAGATTAAGAATACCGCCCTGCGTCCCCTGTATCAAAAGGTGGTGCAGCTTATCGGGCGGCTGGAAAGCTTCTCTATCACGTACATCCCCCGCGAGCAGAACCGGCAGGCGGACGCGCTGGCTAACAAGGCGCTGGACGGCAGGTAAAATCCCCCTCTAACTCCCCCTTTTTCAAAGGGGGAGGATGATTCGCTTACCTCTGTGATGGGGTGTTTAAAAGGGGGGACAAAATCCCTCTCTTATCTCCCTTTTTCAAAGAGGGACGCCAATACCCCAAAACGGGGTGTTTAAGAGGGGCGCAACCCCTCTCAAAAAACCACCCCCTCTCCAAATAAACGAATCAATAATTTACACAGACGCTCCATTTGGAGAGGGGGAACTAAAGGGGGAGAGGTATAGTGGAACCAAATTCAAATCACCCATTGACACTCTTGCCTTGCTCCACTACACTGTAAACGGGTCAAGTAAACCGGGTGACCGCCGCTTCTTTGGAAGGGGAGGAAAGTCCGAGCTCCGCCGGGCAGGATGCTGGGTAACACCCAGGAGGGGCGACCCTACGGAAAGTGCCACAGAAACATACC
>JAFGOC010000067.1 GCA_016926705.1 Dehalococcoidales bacterium
ACGGCAAGGTCATCAACGCCCTATCGGGAGGGGTGGACTCATCGGTGGTGGCGACGCTTATCCACCGGGCCATCGGCGACCAGCTTACCTGTATCTTCGTCAATAACGGGCTGTTGCGCCGTGAGGAAGCCGACCGCACGCTCAAGGTATTCAAGAACAACCTGGGGATGCACATCATCCACGTCGACGCCGTAGACCGGTTTCTAAATCGACTCAAGGGCGTCACCGACCCCGAGGGAAAACGCAAGATAATCGGCGAGGAATTCATCAGGGTCTTCGAGGAGGAAGCCGACAAGATAGGCAAGGTGGACTTCCTGGCGCAGGGTACGCTCTACCCGGACGTCATCGAGAGCGTGTCCTCCTTCAGCAACGTCTCCGCCAAGATAAAGAGCCACCATAACGTCGGCGGCCTGCCCGCCCGCATGACGCTGAAGCTGCTGGAGCCGCTGCGCTACCTCTTTAAAGACGAGGTGCGGCTGGTCGGTAAGGAACTGGGGCTGCCGGAGGAGATGGTCTGGCGGCAGCCCTTCCCCGGTCCCGGCCTGGCAATCAGGTGTATCGGGGAGGTGACGAAAGATAAGCTGGAGATACTGCGCGGGGCCGACTTTATCCTGATGAATGAAATTAAGAAAGCCAAGCTGTACCGCCAGCTGTGGCAAAGCTTCTGCGTGCTTACCGACGTGAGGAGCGTGGGGGTGATGGGAGACTTCAGGACTTATGGCTACCTGGCGGCCGTCCGAGCCGTTACCAGCGACGACGCTATGACGGCGGACTGGGCGCGGCTGCCCTACGACCTGCTGGCGAGGGTCTCCAACCGCATCGTCAACGAGGTCGACGGCATCAACCGGGTGGTCTATGATATTACGTCCAAACCTCCTTCTACAATTGAGTGGGAGTAGATGAGGGGTAAATGTTGGATACGCTAGTATGGTCAATATTCTGGGCATCAGTGGCGGTATTTATCGCGATGGTCTCCTTAATGTTAGTTCCACGAGCTCGGAAATTACTGAAGCCCTACGTTTTTTTTGGTGTTATAGCCGTCCTCATGATACTGGGCGTGATATTGCTCGTGCTGACCATCCAAAAAGATGTAGGGGGAACATCCGGGGTATTCTTACTATTAACCGGAGCTTCTGCGGTCGGAATGCCTGTTTTCGTAATACTACACAATCTTATTACCGCCATGCTCATAAAATTCTTTAAGGTCAGTAAAAACTTCGACGAGCCGGTCTTCTTCATACTCGCCGTGATAGTATGTCCGCTGGGCTTACTGACCGGCGTCATTGGAACTATCGTGCTGGCTTTGAATAAATAAAACAAACTCATTATACGGTTGGGCAAAGAGGAGGCGGTGGTTTGACATTTATTACGTATTACACGATAATTGTGTGTCAATCTTAATAAGGATATTAGATAAATGAAAATACTGGTTATCGGGAGCGGGGCGAGGGAGCATACGCTGGCCTGGAAGCTGGCGCAAAGCCCCAAAGTAAAGGAAATGTACGCCGCGCCGGGCAACGCCGGCATGGCTAAAGTAGCGCAAATTTTAGACATCAAAGCCGATGATAACGAAGGCCTGCTCAAGTTCGCGCGGGACAACCGCATCGACCTTACAGTGGTGGGACCGGAACAGCCCCTGGCCAACGGCATCGTCGACCTTTTTATGAAAAACGGACTGGCCATCTTCGGGCCCAACCAGAAAGCCGCCGAAATAGAGTCGAGCAAGGTCTTTGCCACGGAACTGATGGAGAAACACGGCATTCCCTGCCCCTACAGCGCCACTTTTACTGATTTTGAAAAAGCCAGCGAATACCTCAAGCTGCAAAAGCCGCCTTTCGTGATCAAGGCCGACGGCCTGGCGGCGGGCAAAGGGGTTATTATCGACCTTTCTCTGGAGGAAGCGCAGAAGTCCCTCACCAGCATCATGCAAAACAAAACCTTCGGGAAAGCGGGCGATAGCGTGGTGATACAGGAACACCTAGAAGGACGGGAGATGAGCTTCTTTGTTTTTACCGACGGTAAAACAGTAGCGCCTACCGTGCCTGCCTGCGACTATAAGCGGATATTCGACTGGAACAAGGGGCCGAACACCGGAGGCATGGGCAGCTACAGTCCCCCCGAATTCTATAACAAAGTACTGGGCGATATCATCATGAAGACCATCATGGAGCCGGTAATCCTGGGCATGGCGGACGAGGGGCGGTATTACAAGGGCGCGTTATACGGCGGATTGATGATTACCAACAAAGTGCCCAGGGTAATAGAGTTCAACGCCCGTCTCGGCGACCCGGAGGCGCAGGTAGTGCTCCCGCGGCTAAAGACGGATTTAGTCGATATCATGCTGGCGGTGGTGGAAAATCGGCTCGACCAGATAAACATAGAATTCGATAACAACGCCTGTGTGGGGGTGGTCATGGCCTCCGGCGGTTATCCCGGCTCTTATAAGACCGGCTTCCCCGTGAATGGGCTGGATGACGTTGATAAAGACATCATGGTGTTTCACGCCGGCACCAGAACCAGTCCGGAAGGTCTGGTGCTGACCAGCGGCGGGCGGGTATTGACCGTGGCGGCAACGGGCAAAAACCTGGCGGAAGCGCGGAAGAAAGTATATTCCAATATCACCCGGATAAATTTTGAGGATTGCTATTATCGTAAGGATATAGCTTTAGTAAAATAATCGCCAAGAGAGGTACTTGTCATGCCATTAGTCGGCGTGGTAATGGGGTCGAAATCTGACTCGGAAGTAATGCAGTCGGCGCTGGAAGTGCTTACTGCACTCGGTATCGAGCACGAGGTAAACGTAATATCGGCGCACCGCACCCCGGAAAAAGCCAGGGAATACGCGCAGTCGGCCCATGAACGCGGCATCGAGGTAATTATCGCCGCGGCTGGAATGGCAGCCCACCTGCCGGGGGTCCTGGCAAGCTGGACGACGCTGCCGGTTATCGGGGTGCCCATGGCCAACGGCGAACTCAAAGGGGTGGATGCCCTCTATTCCATCGTCCAGATGCCGGCTGGTATACCGGTGGCCTGCATGGCGATAGGCAGCACCGGCGCCAAGAACGCCGCTTACCTTGCCGCCGAGATTCTCGGATTGAAACATGCTACAATTAGACGGTCTTATGAGAAATACCGCGAAGGATTACAGACGTAGATAGAAGCAAAAACCCGGTTGTTGAAATGAGGAGAGTGCCATGATTGAGCGTTATTCCCGTCCCGGAATGAAAAGGGTCTGGGCGGACGAGAACAAGTATAACAAGTGGCTCGATGTGGAAATAGCCGTCTGCGATTCCTGGGCAGAGGTGGGAGTGATTCCGCGCAAGGCCATCCCCAAGATAAAGATGGCCAAGTGCAACATTAAGCGTATGGAAGAAATCCTCAAGGAAACACGCCACGACATGACCGCGTTCCTGGGTTCGGTGGCGGAAAGCATCGGTGAGGAATCACGCTATATCCACCTGGGGCTTACCTCTTCCGACGTCATGGACACGGCCACCAGCCTGCAGTTGGTCGAGGCGTCCGACATACTTATTCAGGATGTCAAGGAACTCACGGCGACACTGGCGCAGCGCGCCATCGAGCACAAAAACACGCTCATGATAGGCCGCACGCACGGCATACACGCCGAACCCATTACGTTCGGGCTTAAGCTGGCGCTCTGGGTAGAGGAAATGAGACGCAACCTGCACCGCCTCACCGAAGCAAAAAAAATTATCTCCGTAGGCAAGATATCGGGGGCCGTCGGCACCTACGCCACGGTCAGGCCGGAGGTAGAACAAAAAGCCTGCCGTAAGCTGGGACTGGAACCCGCACCGATATCGAACCAGGTATTACAGCGGGACCGCCACGCCCAGTTCATTACAACTCTGGCTATCATAGCCGGCTCACTGGAAAAATTCGCCATGGAAATCAGGGCGCTGCAAAAAACCGAGGTCCACGAGGTCGAAGAGCCTTTCGGCTCCGGCCAGACAGGCTCGTCGGCCATGCCGCACAAGCGCAACCCCGAACTCACGGAGAGGGTATGCGGGCTGGCGCGACTGCTACGCGGGTATGCCGTTACCTCGCTGGAAAACATAGCCCTCTGGCACGAGCGAGACATCAGCCACTCGTCCAACGAACGCATTACACTGCCGGATTCATGCTTTGCCCTGGACTACATACTGGCGCTTTTCGCCTCGGTGATGAGGCGTCTGCAGGTCTTCCCCCACCGCATGAAAAAGAACCTGGAAATGACGCGGGGGCTGGTCTTCTCGCAGCGGGTCATGCTAGCCCTTATCGATAAAGGGCTAAGCCGGCAGACTGCCTACGAGATAGTGCAGAGGAACGCCATGAAAGCATGGAAAGGGACGAAGGGTTTCCTGCCCCTGTTAAAAGCCGATAGTGAAGTTAAAAGCGTCCTGGCTGCGGCGGAACTGGAAAAGCTTTTCGACTACAAATACTATCTGCAGCACGTGGACGATATTTTCTTGAGGCTAGGGCTGACCAAGAGCCAGTGGCAAACCAGCATCCCGGACACCGTAGACTTATAATTTACTCACAGGAAAGGTATACAGTCAATGGATACAAACGAATTCCCGGTATTGACGGAAACGGAACTGCCGCTGCCGCTATTCATCCGCGGCAAGGTACGCGATACTTACGACCTCGGCAGCCACCTGCTGATCGTGGCCACCGACCGCATTTCAGCCTTCGACGTGGTGCTGCCCAACGGTATCCCGCTCAAAGGGCATGTATTAAACCGTCTCTCCTCCTTCTGGTTCCGGCGTCTGGCCGATATCATGCCCAACCACATGACCGAAGCCGTCGATAACGTCCATAGCATCGACTCCTACCTGCCAGAAGAAAAGCGCTTCAATTATCCACCCTACCTTAGAGGTCGTTCGATGGTGGTCAAAAAGGTCAAGAGGCTGCCGATAGAGTGTGTGGTGCGCGGCTATCTCTCCGGTTCAGCGTGGGCAGAATACAAGGAAAAAGGCACGGTAGCAGACATGACCATGCCGGCCGGTCTTCAGGAGAGCACCAAACTGGAGCAGCCCCTGTTCACGCCGACCACCAAAGCCGAAACCGGCCATGATGAGCCTCTATCTAAAGAAAAAATCATCAAGATATTCGGACTTCCCATCAGCCGGGAGATAGAAGAAAGAAGCCTGGAACTATATGAGTCGGCGCGGGAATACGCGCTGACAAAGGGCGTCATTATCGCCGATACCAAGTTCGAGTTCGGCATCGATAACGGTAGACTAACACTGATTGACGAAGCCTGTACTCCCGATTCGTCACGCTTCTGGGATGCCGAAAAGTACGAGGCAGGAAAACCGCAGGACTCACTCGATAAACAACCGTTCCGTGACTGGCTGACGGCCTCCGGATGGAATAAAGAACCCCCCGGCCCTGAAATACCCCAGGATGTTATCAAGTCCACCTCCGAGAGATACATCATGGCCTACGAGAAAATCACCGGCCGCAAGCTGGCTATCCTGGAGTAAATCGGCTAGCTTTCGAGATAACCCTTGGTACTGGGCAATTCTCCGGCGAGACGTTCATCTATCCTCGTGGCTTTATCCAGCGCTCTTCCCAATGCCTTGAAAAGCGCTTCGGCTTTATGGTGATCGTTTGTGCCGTAAACAATAGAGGCGTGCAGGTTCATCCTGGCTTCAACAGCGAAGGACTCAAGAAAGTGGCGCACTAAATCTGCGGGAAAGCCGGACATGTCATTGTTACTAAACTCAAGATTAAGAACGGAATAGCCACGTCCGCCGATATCCACCGCCACCGTCGCCAGCACGTCATCCATCGGCAGGGTGACATCAGCCATGCGTACGATACCGCGCTTTTCACCCAATGCCTCACCGAAAGCCCTGCCCAGGCAGATAGCCACATCCTCCACCACATGGTGGACATCATCGCCGTTAGCGTACAGCTTTATGTCGAATAACCCGTGTTTCGCCAGCTGGTCCAGCAGGTGGTCGAACATCTTTATACCTGTCTTGATATCCCGGCTACCTCTTCCGTCCAGCTTTAATTCAAGGTTAATATTTGTCTCTGCCGTATCCCTTTCTACGGATGACACTCGGCCAGTTTTTTCAATAGAAGCCAGCAGTTCTAATGCTCCTTTAATAAACGTGCCCCCCATGGGAATTTTGCCGGTTCGTGTACGCTGGTATAGAGGCCGGCTGCAACCGATTTTATCCGCCATCTGCTGGTCGGAATAGCCTTTATCTTTTTGCAACTGTATTATCTTTTGTAAAACCGTTTCTGCCGACTCCATGATTAACTCCCGCTATCTATATACTGTTATATATTATAACACGTATTATGTATTTGTCAAGGTATTTAATGTTAATAATGTTATTTATTTTAACATATATGTTAACAAGTAATGCTACATGTAATCGCCGGAGTTAAGGAGTTACTAGATAACTACTAGAGTTCGCGCAGAGCTTTTATTATTGCGTCGGTATGTTCAGGCTTGCCTACACTGATGCGGATGCTGTTCTTAACCAAGGGCTTATCGAAGTAGCGTACGAGGACGCCCTTTCTCTGGAGTTGCAGGTGCAGTTCAGCAGCGCTGCCCTTTTGTACGGCGCAATAGATGAAGTTAGCTTGAGAGGGATAAGGCTTGAGCCATGATATCTCCTGTAATGCATCGTACAGCCTGGACCTCTCTTTGATGATAGCCTCTACCCTGCCCTGGAGATAGTCGACATCGGCCAGGGACTCACGTACGGCAATCTCGGCGGCGACGCTGACGTTATGCGGTATCTTGATGGCCATCATATAAGGGGCGATAAGGGGTGGAAAAACGCCGTAGCCGATTCTCAAGCCCGCCAGGCCGGCCCACTTGCTGAAAGACCGCAGCACTATCAGGTTCTTGTATTTGGTCGTAAGCGGCATAACGGTCTCGCCGCTGAACTCATAATATGCCTCATCGACAACGACAGGCAGTCCGGTCTCGATTATTTCAACGATATCCTCCGGCGGTATGACATTCCCGGTGGGGTTATTGGGGGTAGCCAGAAAGATAAGCTTTGTCCGGGGGCTTATGGCCGACTTGATTCCCTTGACATCCACTGCAAAGCTGTCGCCACGGTTTACGTTTATCACCTTACCGCCGCATATTTCGGTGCTGAAACTATATATATCAAAAGTGGGCACGCTATTGATAATCTCGTCACCGGGGCCGACAAACAGCTTAACAATAGAATCGATAAGTGTGTTGCTGCCATGTCCCGCCACGATGCATTCGGCGGGCGAGCCGGCATAACCAGCCAACATTTTACGTAGCTCCTGCTGGCCGTCATCGGGATAAATATTAAAGGTACGATAGGCGGCCAGAGCCTTAAGCACGCGCGGCGAGCAGCCGTAAGGGTTCTCGTTGGCATTCATCTTGACGAGGCTGGCCAGAGGCACGTCCACCTTTCCCTTAAGCGTATCCGGCGAAGTGCTGGCGCTGTAGCCGGTGAAACCCACTAAATGCGGCCGTATTAACTTCTCAATATCATCAGCCACTTAAGCTCCTCCCTGCCCTTTTTCAAGTCGTTTTTCCACAGCGCGGGCATGGGCGACGAGTCCCTCCGCCCGGGCAATGACCGATGCCGCCCTGCCCAGCCGCTTCAGGTCAGTGTTATCTGTTTTAACAACACTGATTAGTTTAACGAAGTCGAGGATATTAAGTCCGGAACCGAAGCGCGCCGTGCCCCCGGTGGGCAAAACATGGCTCGGCCCCGCCGTGTAATCTACAAGCGCCTCGATAGCACCCTCGCCCACGAAAAGGCAGCCGGCGTTACGCACTTTATCAACGTAAGAGTCGGCGTTTTTAACCACCAGGCACAGATGCTCCGGGGCATAGAGGTTAGCCAGCTCAATGGCTTCTTTAATGCTATCGACTAAGGCTATAAATCCGCGCTTCTCCAGAGCTTCCGCGATAATATCGCGTCGGGGCAGGTCTTGAAGCTGTTTATCGATTTCAAGATTAACGGCGTCAGCCAGCTTACGCGAGGCGGTAATCAAGACCGAGGTAGCCGCACCGTGCTCCGCCTGCGCCAGGAGGTCGGCAGCAACGTAAGCAGCGCTGGCAGTTTCATCGGCGACGATAATCACCTCGCTGGGACCGTAAAGCCCGTCGATACCGACGTCACCATTGACTATTTTCTTAGCCAGCGTCACCCAGATATTACCCGGTCCGCATATTTTTTGCACCGCAGGGATAGATTTTGTTCCGTAGGCTAAAGCGGCAATAGCCTGCGCGCCGCCTACCGAGAAGATGCGGTCGACCTTAGCGATTTTAGCTGCGACTAGTGTTATTGGCGATACTTCCTTAGTCTCCTTTTGCGGCGGCGTCACCATAATAATCTCTTTAACTCCGGCGACGCGCGCTGGAACAGCCGTCATCAGCACTGTTGAAGGTAGAGGAGCTTGAAAACCCGGAGCGTAAACCCCTATACGCTCCAGCGGACGCATCAGCCAGCCCAGCTTTGACTTAGCGTTGTCTTTTAACAGCGACTTCTTTTGTTCCGTATGATAAGCAGCAATACGTTCAGCAGCCAGTTCCAGGGCGGAGATAAGCTCTTTATTATCTACCTCACAGTAAGCGCGGTCGACCTGGGACTGTGAGACTTCCAGCGTGTCCAGCTTAATGCCGTCGAACTCAAGGGTACGGTCGAAAAGGGCATCATCGCCGCGCTGCCGTACATCTTCAATGATTCCACGGACAGCCTGCTCCTGCTCGGCGTACTCCCCAAAACCGGCTGCACCCTGCCGGGTTAATAAAGGCTTAGCCTTATTAAATCCTTCTACTATCTTCATCTAGTCAGTTCCTACAGCTTTACGCAGCTTATTAGTAATCGACTCAATCAGTCTGCTTTTCCCGGCCTCGGGCGCTGGAGTGGCGTTGCCGATGAGACAGGCAGTCGACTCAAAGAGCGTCTCGATGATTTTAAGGTTATGCCGGGCAATCGTGCGGCCTGTCTCCGTGTTCTCGATAAGCAAATCGGCATCCTCCGGCAGGAAAGCCTCGGTAGCGCCCCAGGTGGGTATCACCCGGTAGTGCCCGAGGTGGTTCTCACGGGCATACTTATCCGCTATATTAACATATTCCGAGGCCAGGCGAAACGGCTCGTCCCGGTCAGCGCTGAACCGCAGCAGGTCGCCGGGGTTATCGATATTAAGCTCCCTGCTGACCACCGCCACCAGCCTGACCCTGCGCAGCTTGAGGTCTAATATTTCCTTGACCGGACTGGACGGGAACTGGGCAAGGTGGTCGGTAAGCCAGTCGCGACCCGTAATTGCGAGGTCGAAGTTGCCGTTAGCGACCTGCAGAGGCATGTCCTGGGGGCGGATAACCTTAACCGCTACTCCATCGATGCCGATGCGAGGCCGGCGGTTGCCGGTACTGGAGGGATAATCATCTATATTTATACCAGCTTTGCTTAAGAGTCCGACCGTCTGCTGCTGCTGGTGTCCGTCCGGCAGGGCCAACCTTACAGCATCCCTTTTTACCCCTTTAGCATTAAAACGGATTGGCAAAGGGGAGGTAAAATCATCTCTCTTTTCCACCGTGCTTTTGACTGCTGGCGGCAATACGTTAAAAATAGAAGCCACTATTTTATCAAGTTTCTTGCTCTCCCAGCTGCGTCGGTTGGCAATCAGGAAGGTGCTGAAGTCCAGCACGCGGTCGAAAGGTCTTATACCATAGCCGGCAATATCCGCCGCAGAACCCGCCGAAAGCAACACCATGTCCGCGTTCTCCGGGGGATAGGCCTCGGCGGCGCCCCAGACCGGGAAAACGCTGAAACGACTCATACGCTGCTTCAGGGCAAAAGCCTCTGCCAGGTTGGGATACTCGCTGGCTATGCGCAGGGGAATCCCGTTTTGCCGTAAATCCGGCGACAATGAAGCCCCCACCATATACAGCGCCCCCTCCCCGTACATGAGGTCCTTTATTTTTACAACATCGCTGCTGGGGTACTTGACCAGCAGTTCTTCCACCCAGTCCAGCCCGCAAATCCCCAAATCGTAGTTGCCCATAGCTATCTGGATGGGGATGTCCTTCTCGTGAAAGACACGGATTAGCAGGTCAGGGAACCGTGCCGATTCAGGACGATAAAACCCCATGCTGGAATGGTACTCGTCGAGACGCCATTCGGCTTTCTGTAACAAAGCGGCCGTTTTTCTCAATAAACGCCCCTTGGGCAGGGCTATCTTAACCGCCACCTTCAGCCTCCAAAAGCTTCAGGACGGCGTTGACCGAACCGACGGCAGTCTTCGACTTTTTTACCTTGCTAATCAATGTCATCGTCTTAGAACTTTTAACCTCTAAAGTCCAGTCAGCCTCACGCCCGTCCAGGTCGATTTCAGCGATACAGCCGGCCTGACGCAGGGCATCGGCGACTTTAAAGGCATCGCCGATTCCAGCGCTGGACGAAGCTTTAACCAATATTCTTTTAGTTGCAGAAGGCGTTACGTCCCACTTCTTTACACGGTCCATCAGGCGGTCGAGGTAGATGGCCAGACCGGACGCAGGGACATTGCCGCCGCCCATGGCGGCAATCAGGGCGTCGTAACGGCCGCCGCCACCGATTTTTTCTTTACCCATAAAAAGCTGGAATATCATGCCGGTATAGTATTCGAAACCCGTCCCGGAGGCGATGTTGATTTGATATTTCAGGTCGAGGTCATCCAGGACGGCGACGGTCTTGAGAAAATCATCTAGAGGGGCGCGTATTTCAGGAATACCGCGGCACAGAGACGCTCGCTTATTCTTAAGAAAATCGGCTGTTTGCCCTTTCAAGCTCAATAAAGGCAGCAGCAGGTCGGCAAGCTCCGGCAACTTCCGGCTCGCCTTTGCCAGCAAAGTCGTATCGCCGTCGAGGATGCTATCGAACATGCGATGCTGCTCCTCATCGGTCAGTTTGAGTTTAGAAAGCAGCACCTTAATCAGACCGGCGTGTGATAGTCTTAACTCCACACCTTTCAGGCTAAGCTGTTTGACGATTTCCATCGAGAGGGCCATCAACTCGGCGTCGGCCACGGCCGACCCCGCCCCGATAAGCTCGACGCCGCACTGCCAGCGCTCGCGGTTCCCCTCCCCGGACTCAAAGGTGAACATATTCATGGTGTAAAAAAGCCTGGCGAGCCCCTGCATGCTATCGGTATAGAGACGCACCACCGGTATGGTGCCGTCGGGCCGCAGGACGACGCGCTCGCCGCTCCAGCCGTCCCAGTCGAGAAACGAGTAGACCTTGCCCAGCATGCCGGGCGTCAGCGTACCCGCCGAGGTAAACAGGTGCATGTACTCGATGGTGGGGGTGCGGACCTCGCGGTAGCCCCACTTAACAAACGTGTCGCGGCAAGTACCCACCATGCGACGAAATGCCGCCATAGCCTCGGGGGACATATCGCGCATTCCTTTACAACGCTGGATTTTCATGCTTTATCCTTAATAAATACAAGTATAATTTACACTAAATTACGCAGCTATTCAATTTTTAGCCCCGTCTTTACCTGATATGGTAATATCTTTAAAAAGGCACAGAGGAAGCAACATCCCGGTGAAAGAATTAACAGCCGAGACAATAAAGAGGGGACTCAAGACACGCTGCATCGGGCGGGAGGTTATATATTATACCAGTCTCCCTTCGACGATGGACGCCGCCCGAGACGAAGCCCTAAAAGGAGCCAAGGAAGGCACGGTAATAATCGCCGGAGAGCAGACCGGGGGGCGGGGCCGACTTCAGCGGGCGTGGCTGGCGCCGAAGGGGAATGTTGCTTTATCCATCATCCTGCACCCGGACATTAAATCCCTGCCCTGTCTGATAATGATAGCCTCGCTGTCGGTAGTAAGGAGTATCGAGTCGATAGCTAGTGTGAAAGCGGGCATCAAGTGGCCTAACGACGTGCTTATCGGGGGGAAAAAGACGGGGGGTATTCTCATCGAGAACGAGGTGGTGGGCAATAAAGTCGCTTTTTCCATCGTGGGCATCGGTATAAACATTAACCTGAAAGTAGACGATTATAACGAGATTGCGGAGACCGCTACCAGCCTGAAAAAAGAATCAGGCAAAGATGACCTGCGAATCAACATAATAAGGTCGCTGCTGGAGGAGTTAGAAAGGCTGTATTTATCACTCCCGGAAGGAAAACCGATTTACGAAGCCTGGCGGGACAGACTGGTGACTCTAGGAAAGAATGTTAAAGCGCAGTCGGGCAGCCAGGTTATCGAAGGCATAGCGGAGGCGGTGGACGAAAGCGGGGCTTTAGTGATACGTGGGGAGGATGGGAGGCTTACGAGAGTGGTGGCGGGGGACGTAACATTACGGAAAAAGTAGCAACCACCAGGTATCAAACGGAGGAGGGGAGGCTTAATTCTCTCCCCTCCTTATTGAATTACTGATTTTTACTTCTTTTCTTCGGGCCTCACCCCGAAAGCTTTAAAAAGCTCGATGGGAATGGGGAAGAGGATGGTGCTGTTCTTCTCGCTGGCGATTTCCGTTAAAGTGGAAAGGTAGCGCAGCTGGATGGCGGAGGGCTCCCGCCCGATGATGTGGGCGGCCTGCGCCAGTTTCTCCGAAGCCTGAAGTTCGCCCTCGGCGTGGATGATTTTAGCGCGGCGTTCACGCTCGGCTTCTGCCTGGGCAGCCATGGAGCGCTTCATTTCCTCCGCAAGCTCCACTTCCTTGATTTCCACGGTGCTTACCTTCACGCCCCAGGGGTCGGTGTGCTCATCGATGATTTTCTGGAGCATCTGGTTGAGTTTCTCACGCTTGGTCAGGAGTTCGTCAAGCTCGGACTGGCCCAGCACGTTCCTCAACGTGGTCTGGGATATCTGCGAGGTTGCCCGGATATGGTCGAGCACCTTGACGACCGAAGCCTCCGGGTCGACGACGCGGAAATAGACCACGGCGTTGACGCGTACGGTTACGTTGTCCCTGGTAATGACCTCCTGCGAGGGAACATCCATGGTGATAACACGCAGGTCCACCTTAACCATGCGGTCGATAAAGGGGATAATGACAAAAAGACCCGGCCCTCTCGCGCCGACGAGACGGCCCAGTCGGAAGATGACACCGCGTTCGTATTCGGTGACAATCTTGATAGCCATGAGAATTAAAATCAGAATTATTGCGCCTAAGATTCCAAAACCAACAGCCATGTTTTAACTCCTTTCTTATTTCTTGGTTACTATGAGTTTAAGTCCATCGACACCGGTAATTACGACCTCTTCTTCAGGTTCGACCTGGCCTTTATCGATGACGGCGTTCCAGCGCTCGCCTTCGACAAGAACCACCCCTTTGGGATTTAAAGCGATTTCCACCACGGCCATTTTACCGATGAGTTCTTCTTTTCCGGCTTCAATTTTTCTCTTGTGCGCCCGGATTCCCCAGAGTACCACAAAATAAATACAGACAACAACAATAATTATAATAACAGCTAACAACCAGGGGTCGATTGGCATAAAGAGCCTCCTCTAACGCTTTGACTTGCCCTCGGAAAGCATATCCTTCTTTCTCTCCACATATAATACCAGACCATCCACCTTTTTGATAACCACGTCCTCCCCTGCTTTAATCTCGCCGCTTTCGGAAATGGCTGTCCAGCGCTCGCCCTTAAACAGGACCACCCCCTCGGGGTTAAGGGGGGCTTTGACCAAGGCGGTTTTGCCGATAAGCTCCTCGCGGCCGGTGTACGCCTGCTTACGATGAGCGGCGACGGCGCGCTGAATGGCAAAGACCATAAAAGCGGTGATGACAATACAGACTACGGCAATGAGCCAGGGGTCTATCTGAAACTCCGGGGCTGCCCCTTTAAAGAGCATTAAAGACCCGGCCACCAGCGACACCAATCCCCCGATAGTAAATATGCCGAAGGTCGTGGTTAAAAGCTCCCCGATAAAGAGACCGATAGCCAGAACAATCAGCAGTATGCCGGCATAGTTTACTGGAAGCACTCCCAGCGAATAAAACGCCATGAGCAGGCTGATTCCTCCGACAACCCCGGGGAAAATCAGGCCGGGATTGAACAATTCCGCCATAATGCCCAGCGTGGCTATACTCAATAACAGGTAAGCGATATTGGGGTCGGAGATAGTATAGAGGAAGTTCTCAATAGTCGTCATCGTGAAATCCACGGTGGTTGCGCCGCTGGTTTCCAGAGTGACTACGATGTCATTAATCAGTGTCACCTGCCGCCCGTTAAGCTGGGCAATGAGGTCATCAAGGTCATAGGCAATTAAATCGATGACATTCAATTCCAGGGCTTCGCGCTCGGTGGCGGAGACGCTCTCACGCACAGCTTTTTCCGCCCACTCCATGTTGCGTCCGTGAGATTCAGCGATACTGCGGATATAGGCGGCGGCATCGTTGACCACCTTTTCCTCCATGGTCTCCGACATCGCCTGTTCGCCCTCCTCGCCGATGGATACCGGATGCGCCGCGCCGATAGCAGTATTGGGCGACATAGCAGCCACATGCCCGGCCATCGTAATGAAGACTCCGGCGGAGGCGGCGCGCGAGCCGGACGGCGCCACATAGACCACCACCGGCACGTGGGCGTTGACGATGTGCTTTACAATATCCCGCATGGCGGTATCCAGTCCGCCGGGGGTATCAAGCTGGATAATCAGGGCGCGGGCGCCGTTATCCTCGGCCTCCTCTATGCCGCGCTCTACGTAGTCGACGAGGACAGGGTTAATCGTGCCTTTGATGGTGAGGACATAGACCGAAGGCGCCTGCGCCTGCACGCCGGAAACCATCAGCACCGCCAGCAGCAGGACACCGAAGAGGAATACTAAACGTAGCGTTTTAAACATGATTATAATCCCCGTATGCCTTTACATTATAGATGGTAGCACAATTCCAACACAATCTAAAACATACATTTCTCAACACGCTTGATGAAATGGATTTCAGCCATCAATTGACAACAGGCAAGCTTTATTTTAGAATGACATCGCTCAACAGTATGACCGATTGATTAAGGAAGGTAAACACTGATGAACGGTGAATTTCTTAGCATTGAGTTCTTTAATTCCTGGGCGTGGCTGATAGCCATCGGGGCCGGGCTGGTATTGATTATCCTGGAACTACTGGTAGGCGTTGACACGGGACTGGACCTTGTGTTCATCGGCACAGCTTTCGGGCTGGGGGGACTGATAACGCTGGGGCTAAAATCCTGGGTATGGACAATCATCATCGTAGGCATTATCTGCGTAATTTACGTAGTTCTCGGGCGCCGGTATATACATAAAAGAACAGCGGTGCCATTATCTAAAACCAATATCGACACCATAATCGGGAAAGTTGGCATCGTGGAAAAAGACATCGAACGCGCCAATGACGGACTTGTTAAAATCGACCATGAAAAATGGCGCGCGCGCGCCGATGACCCTATTAAAGCAGGTGAAGAAATAACCGTCGTGGATATAAAAGGTGTAACTTTAGTTGTAAAAAAGTCAGAAAGGAGCTTAGCATAATATGAGCACAGGCGCTATTGTTGTAGTTGTAATCCTCGCCCTTCTCTTCATCTTAACACTGGCAAAATCCATAACCATCATCCATCAGGCACAGCGAGGCATTATCGAACGTTTCGGCAGGTATAAGGAAACCCTGGAACCCGGTTTGAGATTCATTATACCCTTTATCGACTCACTGGTAGCCCGCGTGGACATGCGGGAGACGGTACTCGACGTGGAGCCGCAGCCTGTCATTACTAACGATAACGTCACGGTAACGGTTGACGCCGTTGTTTATTATTACGTTACGGACGCTAAAGCCGTGAAATATGAAGTAGCTAATTTTTACATCGCCGTCAGTAAGCTGGCGCAGACCAACTTGAGAAATCTCATCGGTGAAATGAGCCTGGACGAGACGCTAACCTCCCGCGAGCGCATCAACGCTGCCTTAAGAACCACCCTCGATGAAGCCACCGATAAATGGGGCGTTAAAGTCACCCGCGTGGAGGTAAAGGAAATAGAGCCGCCTCATGATATCACCGACGCCATGAGCAAACAGATGAAGGCCGAGCGTGAAAAGAGAGCCACGATTCTTGAGGCTGAAGCCTACCGGCAGAAGCAAATCCTGATGGCGGAGGGTGATAAGCAGAATGCCATCCTGGTAGCGGAAGGGGCAAGGCAGTCGGCTATTCTACGGGCGGAGGGCGAGGCCAAAGCAATCGAGAACGTTTCAACCGCCGCTGATAAATACTTCGTCGGTAACGCACAACTCCTGAAACAACTCCAGGTTACCCAGGCTTCCCTGGAAAATAACTCCAAGCTGGTAGTCTCCGACCAGTCCAAGCTGATAAACGTGCTGGGTCTGGGAGAGGCATTACGCGAGACGAAGGCGGCGGATAAGAAAAAGTAAGTATAACAGGAGAGATAATGTAACTTTAAGGAGAATGCTGCTATGACAAAGAATACTATTATTCTAGCATGCTTAATCCTGACACTTACAATATCTTGCAGTTGTGGTGGAGCCGCCACAGTTGAAACCACACCGCCAACCACGGAGCCCGCAACCACACAGCCTACAACCACAGAACCCACAACCACACAGCCCGCAACCACAGAGCCGGTATATGAAGAATTAGTCCTATCTCCAGACCCGGCATTCGTCAGAGTAGGTAATGTATTAAACATTACCATTACCGAAAAATTTGATCTTTCTGAACTTGAGTTTGGGGAACCAGTGGAATTTTCTTACTTTTCACCCGCCGAATTCTCATGGGAAGAAGACTCAAATGGTGAAATAATCACCTTTGAAGAACCGGGAGTCGTTAAAGGGGTTTCTCCCGGAAAAGCTATAGTGAGTATTACTAAAAACGGCGCTCAAGGTAATCCAGTATACCCGACAATAGAAGTACAGGTTCTACCAGCAGTCGATATCCCGCAGTCGTTAGATAAGGAAGTCGTAGCCTGCTACTTCCCCTGGTTCTCCGAAAGATATATCCAACCTCCACCCCGACCTAGTAATTGTGAAGACTGGTCAATCTATACACCTACAATAAAACCCTACGACCCTCAATCAATAGAAATAACAGAGCAGCACATAAGGATGGCTAAAGATGGGGGCATAGATGCATTTGCCATATCATGGTTTTCTCCGAGAACCTGGGACGCCTATGATTTGTTTATCAAACCTGCATATGATAACCTCTTGGGTCTGGCAGACCAATTAGACTTTAAGATATATATCAATTATGAATGTGCCATGAACCTTTGCGAATGGGAGGAGGGAGGGTGGCTGCCTCTTGAATCGGAAGCGGCAAGAGCCAATGCAATGGTCGGCGCAGAGACCGATTTTATCAGTTTGCTGGAGCAACTATCCCCTATTGAGGATTACCCATCTTTCTTTCTGTATCTCGGTGCCGGTATAGGATTAGCCCCCGAGGACTGGGCGCCTGTTGTGGAAAACGTTAAGCAACAATACCCGCAAGCAAGGTTCTATTGCGATGTCCCAGACCCATTCTGGCTCACGGTTTTCGACGGAATGTTTATATCCGGGGGATGTTTCTATGAAGACCAGGTAAACGATTACTCCAGAATGGCAGAGGAGGCTAAGACATTCGGCAGCGATAAGCGGTTTTATGCAACGGTGGGCCCGGGATTCGATTCAACGAATTTCTGGGGCCCCAGTGATCTATTAATTCCGCGGAATGACGGAGAGTATTATCGCTCTGTCTGGGAAAAAGCTGTAGCCGCCAATCCTGACGGAATATATATCAATTCTTGGAATGAATGGGGAGAAAGCACTGTAATTGAACCTTCAAAAGAATACGGTTACCAGTACATAGATATCACCGCAGAGTATGCTATTATTTTAAATTCTGAAAATAGCAGAAACTCAACCAAAAAGCCGTTGACATCCAACCCCGATTATGCTATCATAATACTTGCGCTCAATAGGAGCGCTTTTTGCACCTTAACAACTGGATAGCGGAAGGAAAGTTTTAAACCAAGTCAATCACTTTTTTTGGAGAGTTTGATCCCGGCTCAGGATAAACGCTGGCGGTGTGCTTTATGCATGCAAGTCGAACGGACATTAGCAATAGTGTCAGTGGCAGACGGGTGAGTAACGCGTAAGTGACCTGCCCTAAAGTGGGGAACAACTCTGAGAAATCGGAGCTAATACCGCATACGGTCCTTATTGTAAAGGGTAAGGACTAAAGCCGCAAGGCGCTTTTGGAGGGGCTTGCGCCCGATTAGCTAGTTGGTGAGGTAACGGCCCACCAAGGCAACGATCGGTAGCTGGTTTGAGAGGACGACCAGCCACACGGGGACTGAGACACGGCCCCGACTCCTACGGGAGGCAGCAGCAAGGAAT
>JAFGOC010000068.1 GCA_016926705.1 Dehalococcoidales bacterium
CCGATATGGCAGATACTTACGAGTATCGCCGTTCTGTTAGTATGCGTGGTGGGCGGATTGTTCCTTACCGCCAAGATTGTCCGCACTTTCCTGCTCATGTACGGCAAGAGGCCCAGCCTAGGCACGATTATCCGCAGCATCGGAAGCGGTTAACTTGAGTCAACACCTCCCCGCTATTTTCCTTGACACCCCAGCCTAATGCGGATATTATGCAACCAATATGGACGTCCTCATCTTCATCAAGGACCTCCTGCTGGCCACGCTGGGGCAGATGGCCGCCCTGTTTTTAGGCTTCTTCATCTTCGGACTGCTGATACATTTCATTTCCCAGCTTACCTTCAGGTCGCTGGCCAACGCCTTCGGGCGCTGGGGCACCTATTTCGTCGCCTGGCTGGGCACGCCGGTGCACGAGCTGGGGCATGCCCTTTTCTGCGTGATATTCCTGCATAAAATTGAGGAAATACAGTTCTTCCAGCCGGATAGGGACACCGGCACTTTAGGCTATGTTTACCACACCTGGAACCCTAAAAACCCCTGGCACGTGCTGGGCAATTTCTTCATCGGCATCGGGCCGGTGGCGCTGGGCTGCGCCGCGCTTTTCGCAATCTTTTATTTTCTAATTCCGGACAGCTCGCGAGTATGGGACTCCATTATCACGGGCGTCAACAGTCTGGGCAGCGGCGCGTCGGTCGGCGACTATTTTACGGTCTTCCGCGACTCCATACCTTCCATTCTCAACATCATCTTTACGTCCGACAACCTGCACACCTGGCAGTTCTGGGTCTTTCTTTACCTGTCCATCTGTATCGCCTCTAATGTGAGGTTAAGCTGGGCGGACGTTAAAAACTCGCTTTCCGGCCTGGGCTGTATCGTCCTGCCGTTTTTGATACTGAACCTGATACTGCTGCTAGCCGGGCGCACCTCCGAGAGTGTCTTTCCTTATACGGCGTCCGTTCTCGGCGCAGTTTACAGTCTCCTGATATTAGCACTAATCATGGTTTTGATTGGCTTCGTGCTGATTTACCTGATTGCGGCGCTGTATTACAAATTAAGATACAACTCTATATTGAATCCTTTAAAATAACATGGCCGTTTTCTTTATCGACATCGAAAAGTGATATAATCGAATCAGGCATAACATGACTGTGGAAATTAACATACCCCCAGTATTTCAAGCCATGGTTAAGGGCGTTCACCGTATTGACGTCAATGGCGGCACCGTCGGCGAATGCCTGAACGAAATGGCGGCGAAGTATCCGCAGCTAAAGGCGAAACTTTTTAACAAACGCGGCAAGCTTCCTCACGGCATCAGCATCTATATCAACGGGGAAAACGCTTTTCCAAAGCCGTTATCCAAGCCCGTGCGCCCCGGCGATAAGATATACATTTCCCACATCGTTCTGGGCGGATAAGATAGCATTTTCTATATATAAAATTGTATTATATACCAGTTTCGACTTCAGGAGGCTAATATGAAAGTTAACACCGGTAAAATTTTAAGAATCAATCTCTCCACCGGCAAAGTCAGCCGGGAATCCGTCCCCGAATCTACCGCCGCCGAGTTTATCGGGGCGAGAGGTTACGGCGTTAAATACCTTTATGATGAAATCGCCCCCGGGACCGACCCACTGGGCGAGAAAAACAAGGTCATCATGCTGGCCGGGCCCCTGGCCGGCACGATGGCACAGGCGGTGTCGCGCTGGATTGTCTGCACCAGGAGCCCGCTTACCGGCGCTTTTGCCCGCTCTGTCTGCGGCGCCGACTTCGGCGCCTGGATGAGGTTCGCCGACCTTGAAATAATCATTATCGAAGGCAAAGTCGATAAGCCGTCGTATATCCATATCACCCCGGACGGATGTAAAATCTTGAGCGCTAAAGAAATCTGGGGCAAAGACACCAGGGAGACGCAGGCCTGGCTGAACAGCCAGCACGGCAAGGACACGCGGACGGCATGCATCGGGCCCGCCGGTGAAAACCTGGTGAAATACGCCGCCATCGTCAGCGACCGCCGCACCGCCGGACGCTGCGGCACCGGCACGGTCATGGGCTCCAAGAACCTTAAGGCCGTGGCTATTACCGCTACCCGCGTCCTGCACCTTGCCGACCCCGATGCCTATAACACTCTGGCTAAAGAGCAGGTCAAAATTATGGGGAAAGACGGGGGATTTCTCAATCACAAAGAATGGGGGACCACCTCTACGCAGGATATTACCAACGCCATCGGGATTTACCCGGTGCGTAACTTCCGTTACGGGCAGAAGGTCGGCTGGCAGAAACTCGTCGGCGCCGAATACCGCAAATTGAGAGTAGGGAAAATGGGTTGCTATTCCTGCCCGGCACGCTGCGGTATGATACATACAGTGACCTCCGGCATGTATAAAGGCGCCCACAGCGAGGGTCCCGAGTACGAGTCCATCTGGGCTTTCACCGGGCCCATTGACAGCGACAATATCGAAGCCAGCATACGCGCCGACCAGCTCTGCGACGACTACGGACTGGATACCATAACTACCGGCAGCACAATCGGCTTTGCCTATGAGCTTTACGAGAAAGGCTTGATTAATAAGTCGGATACAGGTGGACTTGAATTAATCTACGGCAAACACGAGCCGATGGTTGCCCTCGTGGAAAAGATAGCTATGCGTGACGGCATCGGCGACCTCCTTGCCGAGGGCACCGTACGCGCTGCCGAGAAAATCGGCAAAGGTTCCGATTTCTACACCATGCAGGTTAAGGGCCTGGAGATGCCCGCCTACGAGCCCCGCGGCGCCAAGTCGCAGGGATATAACTACGCTACCGCCAGCGTCGGGGCTAACCACTGCTACGGCTACGCCGCCCAGGACATCTTCGGGGCTCCTTTTCCCCACCCAACCGACCGCTTTGACGAGGGGAATGCGGATATCGTTATTTTTAACCAGGATGATACTGCCGCGAATGAATGCGGCGTGGTTTGTGCCTTTGCCGCCAGGTGGGGCTGGTCTCAGCTCTATGGCAAACTGCTGGCCGCCGCCCGCGGCATTGATTTGTATAAGGATGACGCCTACCTGGCACAGGTCGGCGACCGCATGTTCAACCTGGAAAGGGCTTTCAATCTACGCGAGGGATTCGGCCGCAAAGACGACTACCTACCCAAGCGCATCCGCACCGAGCCCCTGCATACCCGGGAGGCCGAAGGGGAGGGGCAAATGGTCAGTCACAGCGATGAATTCCTCGATAAATACTACAGCCTGCGCGGCTGGACGAAACAGGGCGTCCCCACAGATAAAAAGCTCAAGGAACTGGGGCTGGACGCTGTTATAAAGGACATAAAAGGTAAATAACATATACGATTCTTGAAAGGAGCTTACTCATGGCAAGCAAGTACGGAAAGTACATCACCACGGAATTAAAGAGGGGCATCGTAATGCCCGGGTATAAGGGCCCCCAGCAAATCGCCCAGGGCTACCGCGACGGCTACCGGCTGGGACTGGAGCACGTTATCTGGATGGACAAAGAGGTCCTGCCCGGCGCTTTTTACGGCGAGTACACCTGGCAGTGGCCATCCACGATGAAAGACCAGTTCCAGATGCCGAGGATGCCGATGCCCGAACTGGTAACTCCGGAGCTGGTAAAGAGCGGCAAAGTGCCCGGCATCGCTCCCCACGCCCACCCGTTCGTCGAGATTTTTACCTACTTCGGCACCAACGTGAAAGACCCCTCCGACCTCGGCGGCGAAATCGAGTTCTGGCTGGAGGATGAGAAGTTCGTCCTCACCAGGAGTTTCATGGTATATATCCCGGCCAACATGGAGCACTGCCCGCTCGTCTTCCGCCGCATGGACGCCCCCATGTTCCACATGACCCTCGGTTCCGGTGATATGTACGTTTAACAGGAATCATATCTTACTTTTAAGAAAGAGGTAATTGAAATGCATAAAGGCAGGAACGCTAAATACGTTGTAGATACGCCCAAAGCCAGCGCAAAATACCCGCCCTACCGTGTTAAGAACGACCCCGAATTCGTCAAGCCGGTCGTCCAGGTGGACGCCGATACCGTCCCCGGCGCCGAGTTCTATGCCGAGGCCAAGTGGATACTGCCCGGCGGTCCGAAAGAAATCAAGCTCTGCGAATCGCATACCCACGACTTCAACGAGGTGCTGGGATTTTTCGGCTTCAACTACGATAATATCCAGGACCTGGGCGCGGAGATTGAAATCACCATCGACGGCGAGAAGAACATCGTGGACAGGAGCTTCGCCGCCTGCATACCGGCCGGCGTCCAGCACGGTCCCGTTATCGTCCGCAATATCAAGCGGCCTATCTTCCATGCCTCATCAGGTCCCACCACTCATTACAAATAAAAACCGGGAGGTTAATCCTTATGGCGACGATTAAAGAGTTCAACCGCTGCGGCGAGGAGCTGGAGAACATCATGCAGTTAAGGACGTCTCCCATCGCCGTAAAAATGCTGGAGAAGGCAGCGGACATTCCGGCGGGGGCTTTGCGCCCTAAAAAAGACCGCAACTACCACCTCGCCCAGTGCCAGGCTTTTGCCATGACGCGCCGGGAACGCGCCACCATCGCCATGCTCAAGGAAGACCACTGGTGTCCCGCCGCCCTGATGGCCTACGGTCTGGTGCCGGTGGAGGGCCCGGTGCGGGGGCACCCATACGAGCGTTTTGAGTATGGCAGGTATATCGGCATCCTGACGGCGCCGCTTAAGACGGCATCCTTTGAGCCGGACGTGGTGATTCTTTATGCCAACTCCGCGCAGCTGCGCAGCATCATGCTTTCCATGCCCTTCGAGCAAGTACCGGAGGTAGAAGGCCGGTTTTTTCCTCCGTCCTGCGCCCATGCCGTCGTTACGCCGATGATGACCGGTAAGTTCTACGTGGTTATCCCCGACCCCGGCGAATACCAGCG
>JAFGOC010000069.1 GCA_016926705.1 Dehalococcoidales bacterium
CACCTTGACCGCGTCCCCTGCCCTGCCGACGATGCCGGTGATGCGGTAAGCGGTACGGCCGCAGGGGCAGGGCCCGGTAACGTAAGATGATAAGTCCCCCGTCCCGAAGCGGATAAGCCCCCAGTGCTTATTGTGTAGCTGGGTGGTAACGATTTCACCGACTTCACCGGGGCCGAGCTGTTTCCCCGTCTCGGGGTCGACGATTTCCGTGACGTATTCATCCATGAGGTGCATGCCGGACTTCTCTTTGCATTCGTAGGCAATCGCGCCGCCCGGCTCGGTGACGGCGTAGGTCTGGAAGGTGTCGATATCGTAATCACCCTCGAACGTCTGGCGCAGCGATGGCGCCAGCATCTCGCCGGTGAACCAGGCGCGCTCGAGATAGAGGTCTTTTTTGACGTTATTCCCCATTTCCTCGGCGCGCTTGATGACCGTGTTCAGGAAACTGGGCGTCCCCACGAAGCCGGTGACCTTAAGCTCTTTCATTATCTGGATTTGAAGGTCGGTATTGCCGGTGCCGGCGACGACCACGGTGGCGCCGCAGTCCCGGATTGCCTCATGGAAGAGGATGCCGGCCGGCGACATGTGGTAGGTGAAGGTGTTGGTGACGATGTCGCCCTTCCTGAACCCCGCCGCCCAGAACGCCTTGGCGAACCATTTGTAGCTGGAAGGCTGGATTTCATAGATGGGGCCGGGTGAGATAAAGACCCTTTCCACATCTTCCAACGGCATACCGGTGACGCCGCCGTACGGCAGGTTGGCTTTCTGCATTTCCAGGAGGTCGGTCTTGCGGATTATGGGCACTTTCTCCAGGTCTTTAGTCGTCTTGATATCTCCCGGCTTAACACCGACTTTATCGAACGAGGCTTTAACGGCGGGAGAGTGATTGTAGCAATACGCAACATGGGCGCTAAGCTTCATATCCAGGTATGCCTGCCGGGACGATGGCAGCATCGTCTCCAGGTCGTCAAAATACTCGCCCCTGTTTGACTTTACAGCCATCGCTTTCTCCTCTTGTAGTGTTTCACCTCGCGGTAGCTTTTCTTGGTGCCCAGCGTGGAAAGCCCCATGTAAAATTCCTTGACATCCTCGTTATTTTTCAGGAAGTCGGCGCTGCCGTCCAATACCACCCGGCCGTTTTCCATGACGTAGCCGTAGTGGGCGATATTCAGGGCGATGCGCACGTTCTGTTCCACCAGCAGGACGGAGGTCTTCTGCTCGGTGTTGAAGCGCTTGATAATATCGTATATCTCCTCGACGAGCAGGGGCGCCAGTCCCAGCGACGGTTCGTCGAGCATCATGAGCTTGGGCGTGGCCATCATCGCGCGCCCGATGACCAGCATCTGCTGCTCGCCGCCGGAGAGATAGCCGGCCGTGTTGCGCCGCAGTTCCTTGAGGCGCGGGAAGTAATCATAGACCATCTCCAGGTCGGACCTGACGGCATGCCGGTCGCGGCGGTTGTGCGCGCCGACCATCAGGTTTTCCTCGGCGGTGAGGTGCTCGAAGACATGCCGCCCTTCCAGCGCCTGGATAATGCCCAGCTTGCCTATCTGCTCGGCGTTTTTCTTGTCGATTCTCTCGCCGTTCCATTCGATGCTGCCGTCGGTCACCTCGCCCTCTTCCACGTGAAGCAGACCTGATATGGCTTTCAGGGTGGTGCTTTTTCCCGCCCCGTTAGCCCCCAGCAGCGCAATAATGGCGCCGTCCTCCACGGTCAGGGACACGCCGTGGAGTACCCTTATCACGTTAAGATAGGCAACCTCTATGCTATTAAGTTTAAGCATTTACTTTGTTTCCATAGCGGGGCCCCGCTTTACAGAGCCCCGCCTTATTATAACGTCTATTGACCGAACCAGTCGAAGTTTTCATATTGGACGACAGGAGCTTCAATCCAGTCGGTCAGGGCTACGATTACACCGTTTTGGACCTGGAAAACGCGGACGGACTTGGAAAGTCGGTTGTCGCTCACGGTGTAACTGACGGGTCCGTGCAACCCATTGACATCGTAGTTCACGAGCTTCTTGATGCCCTCGTTTTCAAGGTAGGCCCAGGCATTTTCATCACCGGTAGCCAGCGCATCGTAGCCGACGTTCTTGATGGCCGTCTCTACAATCTTCATCATTATCAGGCTTTGCGCCCAGCCGGTAATGTAGTCGCCGTTGCCGGCATCTTCGGGATGGTTGGCTTCGCAGTACTCCATCAGTTTGGCCATGCCGGGTACATCATCCCCCCAGCTGGCGGTAGGAAATACGCCGTAAACATTATTCGCGTCCTCCTCGGCCAGTTCCACCAGTTTGGAGGTAAAACCGGCATGCCCGGAAGCAATAACAACGTCCATGTTGAGCTCCCTGGCGTTCTTGACGATGAGCGCCGTTGGCGCCGGAGTGCTGGATATGTAGAGAACATCAGGATTCAACGCATTGATACGTGTCAGGGATTCCATTTCCGAAATTGTATCGGCCTTATGCTCAAAGGCTTTGCCTTCGGCACCGTCCCAGAGGATGGTGATTCCCATTTCATCGGCGAAAGCCCGGGCGGCATTGATGGCGCCTTTGCCGGTGGAGTTATTCAGCGCATGAATCGCCACTTTAGGCTGGCCGCTGCCCTGCCATATCTCGTCCAGATAGTAATCCATAAAAGCCAGGAAATCATCTCCGTAGTCCGGTAACTGGCCGTAAATATGCTGCGGGGGCCGGTAAAGGTTGGGCGATGAGAATGCCGCCAGACCGGCGAACCCGTATTCGTTCGCCAGCCCCATCGAGGCCGTCATCATGGCGGAGGATGATGTCGAGAACATTACACAACCCTCGTCCATGAAATTTCGGACGATGTTTGACATCTGGGCGGCATCATAGCCGTTGTCGCGCCAGACTATCTCTATCTGGTATCCATCGACGCCCCCGAGTTCAGCATTAACGTAGGCGATGGCGTCTTTCTGGCCGTGCTCCAGCGGTCTTCCCTTTTCGGCGGCCACGCCGGTTGAAGGTGTAGAAATTCCCAGTTTGATTGTTTTGCCTTCCCTATCAGCGCCGCAGCCGGTGATATAAGGCAGACTTGCTATGACTAGAATGAGGCAAACGATAACGCTGATAATCAGTTTATTGGTTTTCATGACTTTCCTCCTCCTTCATTGAATTCAAAATTCATGTTCATGACTTGAAAACCTACATCAACCTGTACCCCCTTTGCTTATTAGTATGAAAATGGCCATAAACGATACGATGCCTTAAACAGGTTCCAGCGGTGCGCTATCCCTCTCGGCTCAAGTATCAGGAACAGGACGATAACCAGTCCGAACAACATGGGTGTAACACCGCTGGCGAACCCTGACGGAAGCATCGTGAGTGTGTTCTCGAGGAACGGAACCAGGTATATCGTCAGGACTTCCTTTAGCAGGCGGATAAACAGGACGCCCAATATCGGCCCCACGCTGGTCCCCAGTCCCCCTATGATGATAATGCCTACGTATAATATTGAGTCTTTAAAGCTGAATTGCTCCGGCGTCAGTGAGATGTTCCAGTGGGCGAACAGGCTCCCGGCAATCCCCGCTAAAAAGCAGCCGATGAAGAAAGCCAGTAGCTTGTAATAGGTAAGGTTGACCCCCATCACTTCCGCCGCCAGGTCGTTGTCGCGGATGGCGATGAAAGCCCTGCCCACCCTGGTGCGTACCAGGTTCTTGGCAAGAAATACGCAGAGTACCGTGATGACGAAAATCAGGTAAAACTGGCTCTGCCCGCTGCGGAAAGCGTACCCCCCTATAGAGGCGAACGGAACGGTCATGCCCAGCTGGCCTCCCGTCCAGTCCCACTGCTGGATGACCCACATGATAATGAACTGGGCGGCTATGGTCGTTATCGCCAGGTAGAACCCCTTTACCCTGATTGAAGGCAGGCCGAAGATAATACCGATTAAGCCGGCCATCAGTCCCGCGCAGATCAGACCGACCAGGAAAGGCAGCTCGAAACGCGTTGTCAGGATACCGGATGTGTATGCTCCCACGGCGATAAAGCCGGCATGACCTATGGAAAGCTGGCCGCAGAAGCCGGTGAGTATGTTCAGGCCTGTGGCGGCGATGATGGAAATGCCGATAAAGTTAAAAACGCCCAGCCAGTAGCTGCTAAGGTACAGCGGCGCCGTGAACAGCAGCACCAGGAACCCCAGCATCATGCCCCACTGCGTCCTGGTGCGCACGATGGCCATGTCCTGCGCGTAGCTGTGGTTGCGGATGCCGCACGGCAGACTCATCTGCTATATCCTTTCAATTCGTTCCTCCCCGAAGAGCCCGAAGGGTTTTATTACCATGACTATAATAATGATTATGAAGGGAATTACGTCCCGCACGCCTGCCCAGAGGTACTCGGTTAAATATCCCCCTCCGTATGTCTCCGCCAGCCCTATGACCGGCCCGGCCACCATCGCCCCGACGAATGAGTCCAGCCCGCCGAGAATCACCACGGAAAATGCTTTAAGTCCCGTTTCCACCAGACCGTGGCTGATGCTGCCGATGCTCGATATCAGCACCCCGCCGATGGCGGCGACTACGCAGGCGAACATCCAGGAGGTTGAAAAGACACGCGTCACTGGAATGCCGCAGGCCTGGACGGCTATCTGGTCGTCCGCCGTGGCGCGCATGGCGATGCCCATCCGGTGATAACGGAAGAAGAATACCAGGGACAGAAAGACCAGCAGGCAGATGCCGATAACCCATAAATATTCCTGTGATATTACCGCCGACCCGATATGGATGACCTCCTTGGGGAAAAGCGACGGCAATGCCGCTGTGCTAAGGGGCCAGATAAAGGTTATAAGGCCTTCCAGGAAGTACCCAACCCCTAGGGTTACTGCAATCAGAGAGAGGATAGGCTGGGCGATGAGGGGGCGCAGGGCAAAGCGCTCGATGACCCAGCCGAGGAACAGCGCGAAAATAACCACGATTGGCAGCCCGATATAAGCCGGCAGTCCGGCCTGTTCCAGCATTGAATACGAGAACCATGAAGAAATGAGTACAATCTGGCCGAGCGCCAGGTTGGCCACGCTGCTGGCTTTCCAGACGAGCACGAACCCCAGTGCAATGAGCGCGTACACCATGCCTACCGAAAGCCCGGTAATGGTAAATTGGAGAAAGTCCGTGCTTTTAACGCATAAGAAGATGATAAAAAAGATTATTGTAGCAAATAATGCCCAGAGAGTGTATTTAAATATTTGTTTAAATCGTGCTTTCATCGTTGTACCTTCAATCGTCTCTTCCCCTATATGCTCCTCACCTTGATACTGGTCTTTACCACGCCCTTGCGGCCGTCACGGTACGTGACCGGCGCCTGCACATCGACGGAATCCTGTGCGCCGTACATGGCGCTAATCAGGTCTTTATAGCGTTCCTCCATAAAATCTCGTCTCAATTTCCTGGTGCGTGTCAGCTCCGCTTCATCGGGGTCGAACTCCTTGTGCAGTAGCACGAATTTCTGCACCCGCGACTGGTCAGGCAGGTAGCTGTTGACCCTTTCCAGGTCCTGCATCACCAGGTCGGCCACCTCGTTCTTTTGCGAGAGGTCGACGAAGGTGGTGTAAGGGATGCGGTTGCGTTCCGCCCACTTGCCGACCATCGTGAAATCTATGTTGACGATGGCGGAGACGTAGTTCTTGTCCTTGCCGCCGATAACCATGGCGTCCTTGATGTAAGGACTGAACCTTAGCCTCCCCTCGATATACTGGGGGGCGTACTTAGCGCCGGATTTCAGCATGCCCATGTGCTCCAGCCTGTCCATGAAAATCAGGTGCCCCTCCTCGTTAAGGTTAACGGCGTCCCCGGTATAGCACCAGCCGTCTATCAGCGTCGCCGCCGTCTTTTCTTTGTCCTTGTGGTAGCCGGTGAACATGCAGTCGGAGTTCACCAGGAGTTCGCCTTCATTGGTGATTCTCACCGAAGTCCCCAGCGCCGGCCGTCCCACGCTCTCGAACTTAATTTCTCCTTTTCCGTGGGAAGATATCAGTCCGGCCTCGGTGCTGGCGTAGCACTGCCTGAGCTCGATGCCGATGGCGTGAATCAGCCTGAAGGTATCCAGACTTAATACCGAACTGCCCGTCACGGCGAACCTTACCTTGCTTAGTCCCAGCCTGTCTTTAAGTGGACGGAACAGGGCTAGATAGGCGAAAAAGTGAAGGGTTCGCCACCACAGGTTGGGGGTCTTCCCTTCGAATTTGAGGTCGGCGATTTTGTGTCCCACCGGCAGGAAAAGCTTATAAACAAAACGTTTCAGCGGATGTGCGTCCAGCATTTTTACCTGTATTTCGCTGACCAGACCCTCCCACTGGCGCGGACCATAAATGACGAAGTTTGGCCCCACCTCCCGCGTGTCCTCGGCGATTGTCTCCGGCTCCTCGGGGAAGTTCAGCATGGCGCCCGTCAGCAGGTGTGGAATGGTCGCAAAGAAACTGTCCCCCACCCACGCCGCCGGGAAGTTGGAAATGAGGTTATCGTTTTCATTCAGCGGATACCGGTCGACGAAGCCGCGGGCGGTGGTTATCAGGGCGCGGTGGGTTAGTATCGCTCCCTTGGGCAGGCCGGTCGTGCCTGACGTATAGTAGATAAAAGCCACGTCGTCGCCTTTGCCGGAATCCACATTTTCCTCGAACTGGCCGGGGTGCGTTTTTTCGTATTCCTTGCCGAGCTTAACTACTTCACTGAAGCTGACGAGCGCGGGGTCTTCGTAGTTCCGCAGTCCCTTGAGGTCCCAGTAGATTATCTTTTTCAGTAGCGGCAGTTCCGCCTTGATTTCCAGGAACTTGTCCGTCTGCTCCTGGTCGTTGACGACGGCGAACCTGGCGTCCGAGTGCTCGGCGACGTATTTAACCTCCGCCGGCACGGAGTCAACGTAAATGCCCGTGGCGATGCCCCCCGCCGCCTGTACGGCAAACTCCGCCCAGAACCACTGCGGTTCATTGTCCCCGATAATGCAGGTAACGTCGCCGCGCTTCAGCCCAAGGCTTATCAGACCCAGCGAGAAATATTTGATGTTATCGTAATAGTCCTGCCAGCTGTACCGGTGCCAGATGCCGAACATCTTCATGGACATGGCGGTCCTGGCGCCCCACCTGGCGCAGTTGGCCTTGATAAGCTGGGGAATCGTCTCTATTTTTTCCATGGTATAAGATATATTTAAACTAAATTACCTCCCGCCTGGGGAGGTAATACTTAATCGTCAATTAAACCCTCTGATATTTATATAATCAACCTACGAACTATTTAACCTCCCTCGCGCACCTCCTGTGCGCCGGGTAAAGACGAATTTCTGTTTCTCCAGTTTGGTGAAGATGAATTGCATTAGCATATTTTTTAAGTATAACCGATGATGGTCTAGAATAGCATATGTAAACCGATACTGTCAATATAAATAAAGCTGAGAGAATGAAAGTGTTTTTACACTAAATAGAATTGTCATTCCAGCGAAGGCTGGAATCCATGCTAGAATAGATTAGAAGAAAGGTCTTTCCACATCGGATTTGTTTC
>JAFGOC010000070.1 GCA_016926705.1 Dehalococcoidales bacterium
TCGGAAATGTACTGCTTGAGCGACTGCAGTTCGCAGTTGAGGTACTTGACGCAGGTGCCGCAGTCGGCAGGGTGGCCCTTGAGTATTTTCTCCAGTGCCTGCCGGCGTGCCTCGGCGACTCTCGGCGATTTTGTCCTGACCGCCATACCCTCGGCGACCGGCGTGGTGCAGGAAATAATGAGTTCGTCGTTCCCCTCAACCTCCACCACGCAGAGTCCGCAGTCCCCGGTCGTCCCCAGGTCGGGATGGTAGCATAGATAGGGGATATAGATACCCGCTTCCAGAGATGCTTCCAGGACGCTCTTGCCTGACGGTGTTTCTATTTCGCGTCCATCTATGTTGAGCTTAATGGTTTCCAAACATCACTCTTTAAGAAAAGACGGGTAGAGAGGTCTAAACGAAATTATAATATATGAACGCGGGGGTGGCAAATTAGACTAAAGAGCAAAGTGGGGCGTTTAACTATAACCCCAGGTAGGCTTTCTTGATATGCTCGCTGGCAAGACAGGTGGCGCAGTCGCCCTCCATGACAACCCGACCGTTTTCCAGTACGTAAGCCCTATCCGATATCTCAAGGGTATGCCTTACATTCTGCTCGATTAGCAGTATCGTAATGCCCTGGTCGCGTAACTCCTGCACGATTTTAAAGACTTCCATCACCACCATCGGCGCCAGGCCGTTTGAAGGCTCGTCGATGATGCACAGCTTGGGTATGGACATCAGACCGCGCCCCATTGCCACCATCTGCTGCTCCCCGCCGCTCAATGTCCTCGCCAGCTGTTTTTCTCTTTCTTTCAACCGGGGGAATATCTTGAAAACCCGCTCCAGCGTTTCGTGTTTTTTCTTCCAGGCAGGCTTGGAATACGCGCCCATCTCCAGGTTCTCGTGGACGCTCATTTCAGTAAAGAGCTTCCTCCCCTCCGGTATATGAGAAATACCCAGCTCCGTGATAATATGAGGTGGCAGCTTGTCGATTTCCTTCTCCAGGAACTTGATACTCCCCGAGGCTATAGGTAACAGGCCAGTGATGGCACGGACAAGGGTTGTTTTTCCCGCCCCGTTGCCTCCGATAAGGGCAACTATCTCACCCTCGTTTACCTTCAGGCTGACATCCCAGAGTATCTGTATATTGCCGTAAAAAGCGCTTATGTTATTTATTTCCAGCATCGGATGTTTCTCCCAGATATACCTCGATTACCGTTTTACTATTGGCTACTTCTTGAGGCGTCCCGTCCGCAATCTTCTGGCCGTGATGTAAAACTATAATTCTATCGCAGATACCCATTATTGCCTTCATAACATGCTCTATCATGATAATCGTGATACCTTTTTTCTGTATCTGCTTTATCAGTTCCATGGCCTCAAGGAGTTCTGTCTGATTAAGACCGGCCATCAACTCATCTAACATCAATAATGTCGGTTTCGTAGCCAGGGCTCTGGCTACTTCAAGTCGCTTCTGGTGCGCCAGTGTCAGGTCTCTAGCCGGTGTATAAGCAACTTTTGATAGTCCTACGAACTCCAGCAACTCGGTGGCTACCTTGGTTGCTTCTGCCGTTGAAAGCCCGACTAAAGGCCCGAAAAGCGAACCAACTCTTACGTTCTCGATCACCGGCATGTTACCGAATATTTTAACGGTTTGGAAGGTTCTGGCTATACCCAGCCGGCATATCTTGTACGGCTTGAGTCCGTTTATTTTTTTATCTTTATACTTAATTATCCCCGGTTTGGGCTCGAGCGCTGCCGATATCAGGTTAAATAGGGTCGTCTTACCGGCGCCGTTCGGCCCTATCAAGCCGACTATCTCTCCCTCGTCGACGTAAAAATCGACCTCCGAGACCGCCGCCAGACCGCCGAAATATTTAGTTACTTTTTCACCCTCTAGTAGGTGCACTTCTTGCTCCCTTGAATCGTCTCCATAGATTCTGGATTAATCCTGTCACCCCGCTTGGGAGGTAAATAATGGTGGCGACCAGTATAGCGCCGAAGATAAGCATGTAGTAATTCTTCAGGCTGCCCGTCATCAGTAGTTCCTGTAAATAGGAGAAGATTACTGCGCCCGCTACCGGGCCGTAAATGCTGGCCATGCCGCCGAAAATAGCCATCAGCGCCGGGCTGAAAGACATCATTGGATTAAAAGCAACTCCCGGGTCGATATAGGTCAATTTGGTTGCCATCACGGCGCCGGCAGCGGCCATAAATATGGCGCTGACTGCGAAGGTGATTATCTTCACCATGGTCACATTGATACCGGTGTGTCCGGCGGCTTCTTCATTTTCGCCGATACTTGCCAGCGCCAGCCCGAATTTGGACCGTCTTATAATATATGCCACAATTATCGTGACGACGAAGATACCCAGCAGGTAATAAAAGATTGTCTCGTTACTCTGATATATGACAAAATGTCCGCGTGTGCCTTCGATGGTAATCTCCCAGTAGTGAATCACTTCCTTCATCAACACAACGAGACCGAAGGTAAACATGGCGAAATAGATGCCCCGGAGCCTTAACGTTATGGCGCCGACAATGAAGGCGAGTACAAAGCTCGCAAAGCCAGCGATGAAAATAACGAAGATAAATGGCATCCTTTCACCGAACATCGCCGCTGCGTAGATACCCACCCCGTAAAAGGCGGCAGACGCCAGTGAAATATAGCCGGTGGCGCCGGAGAAAATCGTCCAGCTTACGGTAATAATTATATAAAGTATAAAATACGTGAACATCGTGACGATATATCCCGAGCCGTAGAGAGGCGCAAATGCTACCAGCACCAGGAGTAGTATGGGTATCCCCGGTTGTATAGCCGCCCGTTTCCAGTTAATATTGCTAAAATCCATCTGTTATCTTCCCATGATGCCTTTCGGCCGCACCAGCAGTAATACTATAAATATCACATAGTAAGAAGCTACGGTTAAGCCCGGTTCCCAGAAAGAGACCGCGCTGCCGATAACGCCTAATATAAATCCCCCGATAAAGCTGCCGGGGATGCTGCCCAGACCGCCCAAAGTGACGACCACGATGGCGATGACGGTATATCCCAGGCCCATAGCTGTAGATAATGAATAACAGATGCTGATTAACGAGCCGGCGACTCCCGCCATAGCGGCGCCGAAGCCGAAACACAGCGCCAGTACGAAGTCGATATTAACGCCCATCAAGCCCGCGGTTGCAGGGTCCTGGGCGGCTGCTCTGATGGCTTTACCGGTACGGGTGTTGGTTAAAAACAGGTAGAATGCTATGCCGATAACAACAGCGAATGCCGCCGCGACTATCCGGTTCTGGGTAAATAATGCTCCACCTACGCTGATGCTTTGGTTTAGATATGTGTAACTGTGAGGCGTTGTACCCCATATAAGGATACCGATATTCATAACTATAAAATAAATACCGAAGGCGGCCAGCAATGAATTGCTTTCATAAATACCGGGGTGGGCTGACCTCAATCTTATACTGGTAAAAACAGTACGATAAAGGATAAAGCCAATGATAAACATTGTTGGTCCGACTATGACAACGGTAAGCAGCGGCTCAACGCCGCTTTGCTGGAGCCAGTAAGTTACGAAAGCCCCTATCATCAGGAATTCGCCGTGGGCTATGTTTAATACCTTGGCGACGCCGTATTGCAGGCTAAGCCCCATGGAGACCAGCGAATAAATACCCCCGATTAACAGGCCGCCCAGGAAGATATTTAGAAATTGTTCCATATATTATCTCAAAAAGACTTGCAGATATTATACACTATTCTGGCACTGTTATGCCAGCAAGCTACCTGAAGGCCATATTCAGTATCTGATTTTAAGGATGCCATCGGGGCTTTCCCCCGGTATGACCTCCAGATAGCCTGCAAATAGTATTTATGTGCTTTTATTTAGTTTTTTCCAACTTAGGATTCCGGCCACGGTGCCTTGGGATAGATAAACGGCGCGGTGTTGTGTTCATCGTTATCAATTACTTCGAAGATACCGCTCTGCCACTGGCCTATCTGACCGGCGTAGCATTCCTGCGGCAGGAGTCCGCCGCCGTTTTCACCCTGGATGTCCCACCACATTTCTCCTGCTGTTGTTTGGAAATGGGCGGTCCTGTAAACTTCCAGTATTTTATCGTTATCAAGGGTTCCGGCCTCCTCGATTGCCTGCTGCAGGTACTCGAGAGTGGATTGATACACTATAGCGCCCCACCAGTCCTGATTGCCCATGCCAACCAGCTCTGTTACCTTCTCTGCAAAAGCGGCAGCAGCGGGTGAGCTGTTCTTGTTCCATGCACCCTCGCCGCAGACACCCTCAAGAGCGGCGCCAAACATCAGGTTGAAGAATTCAAAGTTGCAGCCCGGGCCTACCAAGATGCACTTGGGGTTGAAGTCCAGTGCCATCGCTGTCTGCATGAAGAGAATATTCTGGTTGGGATAGGCGAACATGCAGAAAACATCCGGATTCAGGTCCTTAGCCTCTTTGACTATCGGGTCCATGTCGGTGATGCTCATCGGGATGCTCTTGGCTTGCAGTACCTGGAGTCCTCTTATTTCGAATTCACTCTGGGCGGTAAGTCTATATTCGGCGCCATGCAGGTCGTTCATGTAGCAGATATAGACTGTCTGGGCGCCTTTTTCCTCAATCAGGTCTGCAAATACGGGTATCTGGAAATGGTTGGAGTAGTTCAATACGGAGAATACATAGGGCATTTCGGCTAGCTTCGGCTCAAGAGTCGTAGCACCGCCTTCGCCGCATAACATTATCTTATGATATTTATTGGCGATAGGCGCCGCGGCGAAAAGCATGGCTGTGCCCGTAGGGCCGAAGAGAAAGTCAACGTTGTCTTGCGTAATCAGTTTTTCCAGGTTCCTCGTGCATACCGCTGGGTCGCTGGCATCATCGTACTCGATTATCCTTACAGGGAGTTTCGTCCCGCCGACATCGATGCCGCCGGCCGCATTGACTTCTTCAGCCCATGCCTTGTAGAGCGGTGCGAAGCCGTACGCTTGGAAACCGGCCTGCGGGCCCGTAATATCGCGGGAAGCTCCGATTAGGATTTCTGTCTTACCCTCCTCCACACCACCGCCGCCGCAACCCGCAACTAAAACCGCGGAAACAGCAAGGATTAAACAAATGGTCAGTGGTATCGAATATTTAAAAACCTTTTTCCACATAATTTGCCTCTCCTTTAAATACACAATTTACGCCTGGGTTTTCCCTTTTTCTGTCACATATGTCCACCTCCCTCCGGGTTGTATTGTATCTTGAAATCTTGATATCTGCAATTTAAAATGATGATTGCATGATTTAAATACAAAATTCCCTATATTATCATAGATATTTCTTAGCTACAACCTACCTCTTTTTTTTAGTAAACAGTAGGGATATTTTATTACCTCCAGCAAATATTGTCAAATATTATTTTCTCATTAATGACTTCATCCATAAAAGACATACGTTTTTTTTTAAAATTTTCCCCTTAACTAAACATTTGACATATGGTATAATATATATAAGTTCAGGTTTGGGTTATTACACGCTTCTCGGAAGCCCCTCAAACGGATTTCTTTCAAGTGCTGGATGACCAAAACGCTAACTAATATCTATGAGAGGAGGTCATCCAGTGAGTTTTCAGGATAAGTCCCTTACATGCGCCGATTGCGGCGCAACCTTTACGTTCAGCGCCGAAGACCAGGAATTCTTCCAGTCCAAAGGCTATACTAACGAACCCAAGCGCTGTCCAGAATGCCGTCAGGCAAGGAAAGCCGAGCGGTATGGCGGCGGATATGGCGCCCAGCGTCAGATGTTCCCTGCGGTCTGCGCCCAGTGCGGCAAGGAAACCGAAGTGCCCTTCCAGCCCCGCGGCGATAAACCGGTCTATTGCAGCGACTGTTTCCGCAAGGTCAGAGACAGCAGATAATCAAAGTTGATTCTATATCACTTCCGGGTTGGTTATCCGATCCGGAAGTGATCTCGTTCCGAGTTGCCCCTGTTATTTCACTATAAGATATGCTAACGCTATTTTCAGGAGAGTGCGGATTATGAAAATTTATGTGGGCAATCTTTCCTACGAAGTTACCGAGGATGAACTATCAGCAGAATTCGGCGTTTATGGCAAGGTAGATTCCGTAGCTATTCCCTCTGACAAAATCAGCGGACGTCCCAGAGGCTTCGCCTTCGTAGAAATGGGTTCGAAGACCGAGGCCGAGGCGGCTATCGCCGGACTTAACGGCAAGTCATTGAAAGAACGGACTATCGTGGTAAATGAGTCCCGTCCCCGCCCTGATAACCGCGGTGGAGGTGGCTCCTTCGGGAACAGGAGAAGCGGCGGTTACGGTAGCCGGGGTTATGGCAGCAATAGAGGCGGACGGGGTGGCCGTCAGGGCGGCGGCAGGAATAGAAGATATTAAGCCGCTTGATGCTGGTTATTGCGCGTTTTATTGCTGGCTCAACAGTTACATGTCCGTTATGACAGCGCGATTTGTTGAAAGGCGGCAGTATGAATATCTACATAGGTAACTTATCTCTCGAAACTACCGAGGATGAACTTAGGGAAGCTTTCGCGGCTTTCGGCGAAGTGACCTCGGTAGTCATTATGAATGATAAATATATCGGTAGCGGTCAATTAAGCGGCTATGGATTTGTCGAGATGGCATCAAAGTCTGATGGCGTAGCTGCCATCGCCGGCTTGCATGGGAAAAAAGTCGGAGACCATTATATAAGCCTTATCGAAGCCCTGCCTCTTTCAGAAAAGAATAGAAAACGGTCGGTTTATATTAAATCAGGCTACCGGTCCAGTCGCAGCCGTCAGAGAATTCAGGTTATTTAGGTGTTTGACTTGGGGTCTCTCCCCTTCATTTATTCCGAATGAATGTTAATATAAAATACCACTTTATCTATCTCCGCTCCTCCCTGCTTGTACTCATCGGTGCGGAGACCTCCAGCACCTGCCCGGAAAGTTTAGAAGACACGTCCGATACCAGGAAAGCCACCGCATAAGCTATATCCTCCGGCGTCGTTGTCTTACCTGCCTTTGCCAGAGTTTCCACGATTCCCGCCATGCGCGGGTCGTTCCCGCTTACCCGGTGGAAATTGGTCGCCCCGGGCCCGGGCGCGATAATATTGATGTTTATCCCTGAAGCGCCTACCTCTCCGGCCAGCGTCTTGCTGAACATTACCGTTCCAGCCTTGGCGGCTATATAGCTGGCCGCCCCGGCCAGTCCTGTCGGCTGGTGCGCCGCATGCGTGGAAAA
>JAFGOC010000071.1 GCA_016926705.1 Dehalococcoidales bacterium
CATAACGCTATCCGCCATGGTCAGGGCGTCCGTATAGCGCATATCGATTTCATGTTGGCTGTTGGCGACCTCGTGGTGGGAATATTCCACGCCGATGCCCATTTTTTCCAGCTGGATGACGGTCTCGCGGCGAAGTTCGATAGCGGCGTCATGTGTGGTCAGGTCGAAATAGCCGCCCCGGTCGAGGAATTCAGTGCCGTTACTGTCCTTAAAATAGAAGTACTCAAGCTCCGGCCCTACATAAAAAGTGTAGCCCAGGTCAGCGGCTTTTTTAAGGTTCCTCTTGAGAATATACCTGGGGTCGCCCTCGAAGGGCTGGCCGCCCGGCCGCAAGATGTCACAGAACATTCGGGCAGTAGCGCGGTGTTCCGGGGGGTTCCAGGGTAAAAGTTGCCAGGTATCGGGGTCGGGCATGGCCACCATGTCGCTCTCATCGATACGGGCAAAGCCTTCAATCGACGAACCGTCGAAGCCCATGCCCTCCTCCAGCGCCCCTTCAAGCTCTTCAACGGTTATGGCGAAACTCTTTAGGATGCCTAGAATATCGGTGAACCACAGCCAGACGAACTTGACGTCATGTTCCTTGGCCATCTTAAGAATATATTCTTTAGCCTCTTCCTTACTTCTTTTCGTCATCGCTCCCTCCTGTTATTTGTCTATTATAAACGTTCTGCGGGCAAATGTCATCGGCTTATTTTAAATTTATTGTTCCCGTATGATTTCATTTTAAAGTCCGAATATTACGAATGGATTACGGGAAAGTTACATTTGCGTTAACATATAAACCCAGCCGGGAAACCCGGTTTACAGTTATAACACCTCGTGACTGATGTTGATAAAGTGTTTAGAAATAGACCAATAGTGTTTATTTTTTGTTTATTATTTTGGACATAAAATATGTTTATCTAAATCTACGAATAAGAGGACACTTGATGAAGCGTAGATATTACAAACGGGTCAGACGTAGAATCCCGACGGTTCAAAAGGCCCGGGAGTACGAGCAGTCTAACGGGCTGATTATAATCAACAAAGATATCTTTGATAAATTCAACCCGTCTTTGCTGCGCCTGGGAGACATTAAAACACCCTGCCAGGAAAAAGAAGCCGTAGCGGCGGTCTTCGACCTGTCCGGCTTTACCAGCTTCTGCAATCAGGTTGATGCTTATCTAGCTATCCCTACGTTTCTTAACAGTTTCTACGAATGGTTTTTCAGCAGCATCGCCTACGGTCTAACAGATGAAGACGGCGATAATACCCGTTTCTGGGCGGAACTGCCCACGCTGGTAAAATTCCTGGGCGACGGGCTGCTTGTGGTCTGGAATGCACACAGTATGAATGACGAACAGATTTGCCGTCTGGCGGCTACTCTTTATAATATATGCCGCGCTTACCGGCAGGACTTCTATCCCCAGATAAAAATGGAAATCAACAAGCCGCCGGGCGTGCTGCGGTGCGGCATGGCCAGGGGCAAGGTGTTCACTATCGGCAACGGCAGCGATTATATAGGGCACTGCATTAATACCGCTTCAAGACTGTCTAACCTTAGCCCACTGACCTTTTGTTTCCCGCGGCGGGGTTTCCCACTCCAGGAAAATTTATCTCCGCAATATTCGCAGCAATTTATACCCAAGTATGTCTCCATCCGCGGCGTGGGTGATGACGAGCCGGTATGGGTGGTAAAAGAAGAATTTATCCAGCTAAATGAAAAACAGAAGATACAATACCGCAGTGTTGATAACGGGATGGTGAGAGTGGCGGCTGCCTGATTTAACGCATAGTCTGACTGTAGTAAGGATGAGAAAATGGTAGACAGCCTGGAGAAACCGAAATTCGCGAAAATCATCCCCGGTAACATTGAGCCTAATAACCTGGCGAAACTTGAAATACTCTATGAGACCAATAAAAAGACGCGACTGATGGACATGCTGGAGCAGATTATCAGCATGACACAGCATATGCTTAATGCCGAGGCAGCTTCGATACTTCTGTTCAGAGCCAACGACCACGATTTATATTTTGAAGTAGCCTCGGGGCCGGTAGGCAGAGCGCTGCGACAGGTCAAATTGAACACTCAATACGGCATCGCCGGCCAGGTGGTACGCACGGGCAAGCCGCTAATCGTTAATGATGTTGCCCGGAGCCCCAATTTTCATAAAATAATCGACGACACTACCGGCTTTGTTACCAGGTCGCTGGTCTGCGCTCCGCTGATTGTCCACCGCAAGACTCTCGGCGTGATTGAGGTGCTCAACAAACGCGACGGGAGCGCTTTCGGCGAGGAGGATATGGAGTCCGTTATTTCCGTGGCTAACACGGCCGCCATGTCGATTGAAAATACCCGACTTCATGATACGGTGCTGGATGCCTATAAAAATACCGTCTCCGCCCTGGCCGCGGCTATCGATGCTAAGGATAGCCACATGCGCGGTCATTCTCAAAGGGTAATGGAATATTCCTTACAAGCAGGTGCGGCGCTTTTCTTCTCACCGGAGGAAATGGAGACATTAGAATACGGCAGTGTGCTGCATGACGTCGGCAAAATCGCTATCGATTCCAGTATATTGAATAAACCCGGCCCGCTAACGGCGGGTGAGTGGGAAATCATGCGCGCCCACCCGGTTATCGGGGCCGAACTGATAAAAGAAATACCGTTCCTGGAAAAAGCCAGCGAACTGGTGCTCTATCATCATGAAAGATTCGATGGCACTGGGTATCCCGATGGGCTAAGGGCCGAGGATATCCCCATGGGCGCCCGCGTGATTGCCGTTGCCGATGCTTTCGATGCCATGACTGTCGATTCTTCATACCGCGGCGCTATATCCGTAGAGAAGGCGACTAAAGAGCTTAACGATTGTGCCGGCAGCCAGTTTTGTCCCAAGGCGGTTAAAGCTTTTATTAGCGGCATGCGCCTCGACGGCACGAATAATTAGTTTCATATTTACACCGCTACATTTCTACGTTTTTATCCATTAAAAACCGTTCACTTTATCTTTGTACCTGTTTTCTGCTTGCATTTATAGCTCCCAGATGTTAATAATAAGTGGGGAAAATGCAGGTAACTATCACCGGCGATTACATGAATATTACCGCGCAGTTCATGTCTGTTTGTCACAAGATACAGGTTGAAGTCACAACGCTATCCAGTGGTAATGGAGGCAACCGATGACTATATCCAGCACAGCGGTAGCGGATGAGAAAAATTTGAAAACAGTCTCACTCACTATCAACGGGTTGAAAGTCGAGGTGCCTAGGGGGACAACGGTGCTGGAAGCCGCCCTGAAAGCCGGTATTTATATTCCCACTCTCTGCTATCATCCGGACCTGGAGCCGTACGGGGGATGCCGACTTTGTATCGTTGAAATTGAAAAAATGCGCGGGTTGCCTACCGCCTGCACCACCCCGGCCGTGGAAGGGATGGTCGTTAACACGGAATCGCCCACCATTAATGAAATAAGGCGCGCCTCGCTGGAAATGATATTAAGCAACCACCCCTGTGAATGTTTGGTGTGCCACCGCCGCGAACGCTGCGGACCTAATGATATTTGCCTGCGTAGCGTGGCCGTAACCGACCGCTGTGTTACCTGCCCTTCCAATCAGGACTGTGAACTTCAGAAGGTAGTTGATTACCTCGGAGTTCATGAGCTGCATATACCCCGCGACACCACACCGCGTGATATAGATTACAGTAATCCTTTCTTCGACCTTGACCATAACCGCTGTATTCTCTGCGCCCGCTGCGTGCGCACCTGCCAGGAAATCACCTGTGTCGGCGCGATTGATATGGCTTATCGTGGTTATAAAATGAAGGTTGCCGCGTTCAACGACCTGCCCCTTTTCGACTCTATATGCCGCTCCTGCGGCGAGTGCGTGGCGCGCTGCCCGACGGGCGCGCTGAATCCCAAGGAAGTAGTCCGCCCCGACAAAGAAGTTAAGACCGTCTGTACTTACTGCGGCGTGGGCTGTTCCATGTACCTGGGTGTTAAAGACGGCAAAATAAGCAGCGTCCGCGGCGACCCCGAAGGGCCTGCTAATAAAGGGAATCTCTGTGTCAAGGGGCGATTCGGCATCACCGAGTTTATCAACCATGCAGAGCGCCTGGCCATGCCGCTTATCAGAAAGAACGGTGAATTAGTAGAGGCCTCCTGGGAGGAAGCGCTTTCGCTGGTAGCCGAAAAACTCGGCAAATACCGGGGCGACGAGATAGCGGTGATATCCTCCGCCAAGAGTACCAATGAGGATAACTATGTAATGCAGAAGCTGGCGCGGGCTGTGCTCGGTACTAATAATGTGGACCACTGCGCCCGTCTCTGACATTCTCCCACCGTGGCCGGTCTGGCCACCACCTTCGGCAGCGGAGCGATGACAAACTCCATCAATGATATCCCCGAAGCGCAGTGCATACTGGCTATCGGCACCAACACCACGGAAGCCCATCCCATTATCGGCATGAATGTCCGCCAGGCCGTGCAGCACGGCACCAGGCTTATCGTGGCTAACCCGCTGGAAATTGAGCTCGTGAAAGACGCCGACTTATGGATACAGCACCGCCCCGGCACCGATGTCGTTTTGCTGATGGGCATTATGAAAATCATCGTTGATGAGGGGCTGGCGGACGAGGCTTTTATCGACTCGCGTTGTGAAAATTACGCCGAATTCAAAGAATCACTCAAGGACTATCCTCTCAAGCTTGTGGAGGAGATTACCGGCGCGCCCGGTGAAAAGGTAGCCGAGGCAGCCCGCATGTACGCTACCATTAAGCCGGCTGCGATATTATACACGTTGGGCATTACACAGCACACGCACGGCACGGACAACGTAATGGCGCTGGCTAACCTTGCCATGTTGACCGGCAATATCGGCAAGCCCGGCTCCGGCGTCAATCCGCTGCGCGGCCAGAACAATGTCCAGGGCGCCTGCGACGTGGGGGCTCTACCGAATGTTTACCCCGGTTACCAGTCCGTGGCCGACGAGAAAATGCAGAAGAAATTCGAGGATGCCTGGGGCGTTAAGCTGGACCCGAAACCGGGCAAGACGCTTACCGATATTATCCCCGCCGCCCATAAAGGCGAAATTAAAGCCATCTACCTCATGGGGGAAAACCCGTCCTTGAGCGACCCCGACGGCAAGCATGTACGCGAAGCATTAAATCGACTGGAATTCTTCGTGGTGCAGGACATCTTTCTATCGGAGACTGCCCGGTTTGCCGATGTAGTTCTGCCGGCCTGCAGTTTCGCAGAGAAAGAAGGAACATTCACCAACACCGAGCGCCGCGTGCAAAGGGTCAGGAAAGCAATCGAACCCGTAGGCGTCAGCCGGCCCGACTGGGGGATAACCTGCGAGATTGCCAGGCGGATGGGGGCTAAGGGGTTTGATTTTAAAAGCCCCGAAGCTATTATGGAAGAAATAGCCCGACTTACACCCAGCTACGGCGGCATTAATTATACACGCCTGGAAAAGGGCGGCCTCCAGTGGCCCTGCCCCACGCAAGAGCATCCGGGTACGGCTATTCTGCATACCGGCATATTTACGCGCGGCAAGGGCAAGTTCATACCTCTGGTTTACCGGCCCCCGGCGGAAATGCCGGACGACGAATACCCGCTGGTGCTTACCACTCACCGCAGCCTGTTCCAGTTCCATACCGGGACGATGACACGCAAAGTGAAGGGGCTTAACATCTTCAAGAGCGAAGAAAGAGTAGCGATGAATCCAGCCGACGCACAGTCCCTGGACATTGCCGATGGTGAAATGGTGCGGGTGGTCTCACGTCGCGGCGATGTAACGGCCAGGGCGCTGGTAACGGAAAAATCTCCGCAGGGTACGGTCGCCATGACCTTCCACTTTGCGGAGAGCCCCACCAACGAGCTTACCAATCCCGCCTACGACCCCGTAGCAAAAATCCCCGAGTTCAAAATATCCGCGGTGAGGGTGGAAAAAGTAAAGAAAGCCGCTGCCAGCCCCGCCCGATAGGAATCGTACTATTCAAACGCGCCTTTTTCACGCAGTCTGTCTATTTCACTTTGCGGCATGCCGAGGATTTCCCGGCAAATATAGTCGGTGTGCTCTCCAAGTAATACCGGCCTGTCCACCGCCGTTTCCGCTCCCGATAGCTTAATCGGGGCGGGGTGGTAGTAGCGCAGCCTGCCCATGTAGGGGTGGTCCAGCTCGCGGTAGAAGTTGTAGTAGTTCATCTGCGGGTCTTCGTCGATGTCTTTGGCGTTAGCGACGGTCCCCGCCCCCACCCCCGCCTGCTGGAGCATCTCTTCAATAGCTTCCGGAGGGTGATTAACCGTCCATGATTCTACCAGCTTATCCAGCTCATCGCTGTATTTCAGGCGGCTTTCCATCGTGGCGTATTTGGAGGACTGCGTCCATTTCGGACTGCCGATGACTTTCACGAAGCTCCGCCATTCCTCGTCGTTCATCACGGCGATGGCGACCCACCTGTCCTCGCCCCGGCAGCGGTAGATGCCGTGAGGCGCGGCGTATTCGCTTTTATTGCCCTTCGGCTGGAATTCCCGGCCGTTGGCCTGGTAATCGAGAATCAGCGGCGTCATGTAGTTCAGGCCGGTCTCCACCTGCGAGTGGTCGATGTACTGCCCCTTGCCCGTCCGCCGCTTGTAGTCGATGGCGGCCATGATGGAAAGCGAGGCGTACATCGGCGAAAGCTGGTCGGTGTAATAGGTGGAGGGGGGCACCGGCGGGCGGTCCGGCCAGCCGCAGATGTTGTCCATCATCGTAACGGCGGTCAAGATGCTCCCGAAGCCGGGCTGGTCGGCCATGGGGCCGGTGTGGCCATAGCCGCAGGTGCGGAACATGATAATCTCCGGGTTGATTTTCTTCAGCCCCTCGTAGTCAAGCCCCAGCTTGTCCATGACGCCGGTCGGGAAGCCCTCCGCCACGACGTCCGCCCAGGCCACCAGTTTCCTGAATATTTCCAGGGCTTCCGGCTGCTTGAAGTTGAGGCTGATGCACAGCTCCGGCGCCGTGTGCGTGATGGAGAAGAAGGAGCTTTTTTCCAGTCCGGCGTGCCTGCCCTGAATATCGTTGGGGGCAAGCGGCGTGAAAAGCCTGACCGGGTCCGGCCTGGTCGAGCTTTCCACGCGGATGGTGGTGGCGCCGTAATGGGAGAGATAGTTGCACGTATAGACCCCCACCCCCGCCCAGCAGAGCTGGATGAGCTTTATGCCTTCAAAGGGCTTTTTATTATCGGTGGTCTTGGGCTTTTCAAATGGCTTCGCCGGGTCTAGGTTTTTCAGTATCTCGTCGTTGTGCTCGCCGATTTGCGGCGCCCTTTTATGCGGTCCCACGTATCCCTGCGTCGTTATCACCGCCCCGCCCGGGTATTTCAGCCTGCCGATGCCGGGATAGTCGATTTCTTTCCAGTACTGGCGCGCCGCCAGCTGCGGGTGCTTGAGGACGTCCGCCGCGTTGTTGCAGGGGCCCAGCTGGAACCGGTTTTCAATGGCCAGCTTTAATAACTCATCTTTACTGTGGTTCATGAAGAACCTGCCGAGGCTGTCCATCAGCTTTTCCGCCTGCCCGCGCGTCATGTGCTGCCAGCTTTTCGTCTCCCATTCCCAGTCCTCGAGGTAGCCGATATCGATGCCGTCCTTCTTGAGATACTGCATCATGCTGCGGTTATTTTTGGCGGCGCTGGCGTTGAGCAGGAGGTTGAGGGCGATATAGCCGTCCTTGCAGGGCCAGAGGAGCTTGTTGTAGAAGGTGGAGCCGTCGTTGAGGGCGACCGATGCCCGCGCCGTGCCGTAGCGCTTGGGAATCTCGCCGAAGAGGGCGTAGGGGCCTTCGATTTCCGCCGAGCAGACGATGTCCAAAGCCTGCTGGGTGACGGCGTCAACGTGCTGGCCTCTGCCGGTGTGGGCGCGCTGGACGAGGGCAATCATCGTGCCGGCGGCGCCGTTCATCGCGCCGAGCGTGTGCGTGTGGATGTAGCTGGTGGTCAGGGGAGGGCGGTCATCGTAGCCGACCGTATAAATCATGCCGCCCAGGGCCCGCACCACGATGTCCGGGTCTTTGTAGTCCCGATAAGGCCCCTCCTGCCCGAAGCCGGTGATGGAGGTCAGCACGATGCCGGGATTGACGGCGCTCAAGTCCTTGTAGCCCAGCCCCAGCCCGTCCAGGTATCCCGGCGCGTAAGACTCGATGACGGCGTCCGCGGTCTTGACCAGCTTCAGGAAGGTCTCTTTGCCCTGCGGCGACGTTATATCCAGCGTGACGCTCTTCTTGTTGGCGTTGAAAGCCAGCCAGGTGAGGTTTTTCTCGGGGTCCGCCTTATCCTTGTAGAAAAGGCCCTTAAAGCGGGAGGGGTCGCCGCCGGGCGGCTCGATTTTAATCACCTCCGCCCCCCAGTCGGACAAAGCCCGACCGGCAATAAAAGCCCTCTCGGTGGTGAGGTCGAGGATGCGGTAGCAGCTAAGCATGGCTTCCTCCGTTAAAATGTCATCCTGAACGTAGTGAAGGATCTCGGTTTGGGGAGGAGGAATCCTTCGTTCAATGTGAATTGAATCTGAATAATTATAGCGTGGATAGGGAGAGGGGGGCAAATAGGACCTCGACTTGTCATTGCGAGCGAAGCGTGGCAATCTCATCCTCTACTTTATTAATGTTTCTGCTATTTGATATCACCACTACTTCGTCCTCCTTTATCAAAGGAGGAGCAGAGGCGGATTTCCTAGCGTGATTCTATAAAGGGGGGCAAGGTTAACAAAAAAGAACATTGAATTAATTTTCTTAGGATAATTGCGCTTTCTTGTAGGATAATGCTTTATTTATCTTTGGATTCGTAATAAATGAACATATCTACTATCTGGAATTGTCTTATAAAAAAGCGATTTTCTTCGGGGTTATCTAATTGAATGGGATAATCTGTTTCTTGTTCTGGATCTGAAATGACACCCGAACCGATTAATTCTTCAATCGTAATTGTTATATCAGTGGGAAAGATTCTAAATAATCTTATAGAATCAAGCATTATTAAATATCCATCTCCAATCATTTGCTTAATTCGTTCTCTATGTTTGACAGGCACAAATAAGAATTCCACTCCTAGATGTTCCTGATGAATTCCAATTGGTGTATGAAGCCTTAACATACCTGTATCGCCAAAATTTTCTCTATAAACACGACATATACCTTCATATTCCACAATCTTATCTTGACTTACTTTTTGTACTAGTTTTTTAGGAAACAGTGTCTTCAGTTCACCTTCGGAGTTTTTTATATATACTTTCGCACCTTCAGTTACTTTGCTTAATATTGGATCTTTATAAAATACAATATCATTATCTTCAACGTAATAACCATCATGCCATTTTTCTTTGGGCTTAAATAGCATATATTTCTCCCCTTTCAATCATATCGATAAGATTTGAAATGTTTACTATCCCTTTAGCCGGCAACTTTATACATCGCCTAAATTGTAAATTACAGGAGTTATTTAGATTTGTGTATTTTACATCAATAAAGCCAGTTTGACAATCCAATGTGCTTCACACCGGGGAATCCCCGCACAAAGGAGGTGAGGTCGCCGCGACAAAATCCCATTTACAATTACTCGCGGTAGCCTTATAGTATAAATGGAAATTGCAGGCGCTTGTCGCCGCACCTTAACAAAAAAAGGGCGATATAGAGTTATTTTTCTTCAATTAACATAACAATTAGACATAACTCTAAAAAACATTAAAGCGAATCAGCTACGGCTCAAAGCTGAAACAACAAAAAAAATTTTATTAAAAACGAATCAAACGAATAACGCAAACCCCGCCCGTTAACCGCCCCCCTCTCTCGTTTGACAACCTGGCCTGTCTCACCTATGATTATTAAGGAAATCGGGGCGTAGCGCAGCCTGGTTAGCGCGTCTGAATGGGGTTCAGAAGGTCGGCAGTTCAACTCTGCCCGCCCCGACCATTAAACCGCCACAGAGTTGTTTTTCATCTAAGGGCCTGTATCAAATCATGGCTCGTGCTTACCCATCCGAAAACCTCGGTGACGTTCCAGATAGTGGCTTCCTGCGTGGATTCTGGGCCGATATTGCCGCAGCCGTCGCTTATCAGGACGGGAAAATACTCGTGAAAGTAGGCGTCACGGAGCGTTGACTCGACGCAAACGTTAGTAGCGAGTCCGATAAACAGCAGGTATTTTATATTGTTTGAATTCAGTATTGTGTCGAGTTCGGTATTAACGAAACCGCTGTACCGGTGCTTGTCAACGACTACGTCTCCTGTCTGCGGCTTAAGCTCGTCGATTATTTCCCAATCACGGGTGCCGGCAGTCAGGAACCTGCCCATCAATTCCGGATTACCGCGCATGGCCACGAAACCAAGCTCTTTATAATAATTAGGCGAATCCGGTCCACCCGCGTTGGAAAGGTCCTGTTTGTAGCCCATTCTTAGATAAATTACCTTTATTCCTATACTCCGGCAGGCTTCGATTACTTTTTTATTTACGCCGATAATACGCTTCACCTTAGTTTCATCGAGCCTCCCCAGAAAATCAAAAATCCCTCCCTTTTTACAGAAGGTATTTTGCATATCGACCACGATTAACGCAGTCCTTTTAGTGTCCAGCTTGATTGGTTCCGGCTTAGCCTTTACGACCACTTCCATTATCGCTTACCTCCGCCATTAAGCACTAGCACTTGCTCAACATATTCATTACCAGATGGACGTTATCCGGGGGTGTATCCGGAGGCAGCTCCCATTCCGTGGTCAGGAAGACGCCCGGTCCGGGGTTTTCAGTTAAATTTGTCTCCAGATATGTCTGCAGCTCTTTCAGGCTTGATTTAAGCAGGCGGGTGGGAATGGCCTTCCCCAGAGCGCAGGAACGCCCGCCTTTTATCTTGTGCCAGGTATTTGCGTCAATCCCCGCGGTAACTATCCCGTCAAAACCTAAGTCTAAAAGGTTGGTTATGTTATCCAGTGATGATTCACCGGGTATCAGGACTGTAAAAGCGTTATAGAACCTTACTGTGTTAACAACAGACGAGAATATAGATTGCAGCCAGGGTAATTTATCGGGCGGGCAAAACGCCGCCAGTTTTTCAGTGATGCCGATTACATCCAGTTCCAACTGACAGTAAACCTGGACTTCCTTTAATAGAAATCTGGCCGCGGCCTCAATAACTCCAGCGGCCTCTTCAGGCCTTGCGACAAGGTCCTTGAGTATATCTCTGCCGGTCAGGTCTGCCGCTATGGTCAGCGGACCGTTGACTATAGCAACCAGGGCTAGGTTCGACCCCGCGACCATGTTAATGCGCCGCAAGGACTCGATAACGGTGCCGAACCTGCCTGTTTTGGCGGCATTTTCCAGGTTAATGTCATCAAGCCGTCCCGGGTCGAATTCGGGGCTCGGGCGGGTTACCGGTGTTTCATAGTCGCCTTTCCAGTTTACAGGGCAACCGCATATTTCTGTTTCCAGGGAAGCGTCAAAACTGCCGATGATAGCATCATAACCATACAGTCTCTGGGCGTTCTGAAGGCATTTGGTATATTGAGTCGGCTCGGCGTATATTTTTTGAATTGGTATTTGTTCCAGCCTGGCGGCATGGGTAAATATTAAGGGAATAAAGGGTAACCGCGGCAAATCAGCCGGTTCAAATGCTCCTCTAACCAATTTCTTAGGGGTAATCATACTACGCAATCTCAATCCTGAGAACGTTTACATCCTGATGATTTCTCTGTTTTTCTTGCCGTCCGGCCATGACCCGTAATACTCCAGAATTTCTTCGGGAGGACGAAGCTGCGACCATTCCTTCTCGAACGCTTCCCAGGTCACACCGCGGGATATTCTGTCTTGCCTCTCCTGCTGACGGAGTTGTTTTGTTTTTTCATCATCCAATTCAAGCGTTTCGTGGTCGTAGGCTACATGATAAACGTTTTCCGCCGTCCAGTGAGAAATGACTTCATTCCTTAAATCATCCATAACCATTTCAGGAACTCTTTCCAGCACGTCACCGTAGCCGCCGCCGCCTCCGCTGAAGACCACCCAAATATCACCGTTTTTCATGACATGAACCTTTTTAAAGATACTGCTTATCTCATAATCACCCTTGATGGTTCTTTCAGAGATCAACTGCTTAGCGCCCGTGGGAATGTCTTTATCGCCCCTTTTCA
>JAFGOC010000072.1 GCA_016926705.1 Dehalococcoidales bacterium
GGAGACGAGGTAAGCACAAATACCATATGGCTTGCGCTCGGCCCTATTATTGAGACTACTTACAGTGGCACGATTTACTACGTAATTAGCAACTCGCCTTAAAAATATGCAGAAAAAAATAGCGTGTTAACGCTTTCATATATATATTATGGCAAAATCCCGCCTTTAATATAGCAACTGGAAATTTCCAGAAAAGGAGGTTTCAATCTATGAAACTAATCAGATTATTGGGTGTCTTGACGGTCCTGGCTGTATTATTCAGCCTGGCGCCGGTAGCCATGGCGGATGAGGACACGGTTACCGGTAGTTTCACGCCTACCAATGTTCTTCCTACCGTTACGGTCCTGAATATCTACGATATTACTACACATGCGGTAGTCGGTAACGTAGCGCCCCAGATGTACTATTCAGTCAATGTAACCGCTGGAGACGGCAACACCATCGAAGATATCGACCAGATAGACGTGCACTTGTTCTTAGATGCCGGGGGCACTGACCCCGCTTCTCCGGGTACGGGTAATATAACGAGCTGCGGCATCCTGACCTGGGACAAGGACGGTGGCGGTAATGAGTGGACCATCGATGCCGGTGGTTCTACCACCTGGACAATTCTTACGGCTAACTGCACTAAACCGAGCAATATGACAGCCGCTAGCGGCGAGTGGACCTTCATCATAATGGTGGGTAAAGTCGCTACCGAAACACCGGGTGCGGGCAACTGGGACCTCTACGGCGAAGCCATCGACGGTAGCGGCAGCGGCGACATGTACACCCGGGACAAGGAAATGCTCTGGTACGGTGAAATAGCAACCAGCGCTACCGCTCCATTTGGCGGCGTTGACAACGGCTCCGGTTTTGCTGATAACGTCAACGAGGTTACTGATATATCGGTGACCTATATCTCCAACGGCAACTTCGACCAGCTGGTCAAATCGGATGCAACCTGGGATGGTGTCACCTTTACGGCGGACTATGATTCCACCGGTGCTTGTAACGACCCCCAGGAATTCTCCCTGATGGCCTATGACTCGGACGTCTTCGGGTCTGCTGTGCAGGTTGATACCGTCGGTGTCAACATCGATAATACCGGTACCCAGACCGATGAAGACGGTGTCGATATCACCACCAATACGCTGTGGTTGAAGATAGCCGTGGTTTTCTCGAACGACACATACAGTGGTAATATAGTTTACATAATCGCTGATCGTTAATCGAACCTAATAGGAGGTGGCTATGGCCTCATCTTTTAAGAAAGCGATCTGCCTTGGGTGGTTGCTGGCGCTATTCAGCACCGTTATCTGGGTAGCGCCAGTGCAAGCCCAGGGTGGGTTTGCCATGTCAGGGAGTTTTTATTCCCAGAAACTGGAATTGCCCCAGGGCACTACTCTCCGTACGCCGGATATCTATGTAGTAGTGTTTAATAATGCTGATGAAGACATCAATGTCAAGATGTCGACTAATACTCCCCCGGGCGTAACGATTATCCTTGCAGAATATGAATTCCCGTTAGCTGCCCATAACCAGAAGAAGCTAGATATCGGTGTCGATATCAGTATGGAAGCCGTCCCGGGCGACTACACGATAGGTGTTACCGCCGAGCCCTACAAAACAGGCGGCACCGGTATTCAGATAGTCGGCGGCGCCGGACAGGACGCTGACCTCACTATCACTGGTGATTACGGTGTGGTAAATATCACTACCCTTTCACCGGGCGGCACCCCCGTACCAGCGATGATATATCTATACCGTACTTATGATAAAGATAGCTTTGAAATCGCCCGTACGGACACAGGTGAACTTGACCTTAATGTTTCCCCCGGCGATTACATCACACGTGCCTTTATCGGCGGCAGACAGCTCGCCGAAGAAAGCTTTTCAGTGGCCGCTGATGAACATAAAAGCATCAATCTATCGGTAAAAACCGTCTGTTTTGAAGGCTTTGAAGTAGTCCCCGTTAACCAGAGAGACACTGGAGCAGTGGTTATGGCTAATGTGGTCTGTTCTATCAATAACCTGTGGGATGCCTTCGCGGACGTTAAAGTTAACCTGATTGTTACTAGTGATACTCAACAGGAAAACGTTACTATTCTTAATACAAGCCGGCTTGAGAGGAGTCAGACGGAAGTCAATTACAACTACGTGCCGAGTGATGGCTGGCAAATCGGTGTATACCTCTTCAAGCTTGAACTTGAAATCGGCGGGCAAATATATACTACATCACAGGCGAAAGGACTGACAATAGATAAAACGGGGAAAGCCAGCCTGACAACTGTTGGCGGTGCTATCGATACAACGCCCACGGCTACCACTACAACCACGGCGGCTGCTGCTACCGAAGAAGTGTCCGGTAGCTCATTTATATGGCTGATTATCGTGGGTATTGCCGTAGGCGTATTGGTAATAGTAATAGCTGTCATCCTATTCATCAGAAAACGGATGTAATAACCTGCCTCGGATAGCAGCCAACAATCTGCTGGCAACGGGAAAATGCGGATTGGTCTTATAGTATGTATAACGTTTATCTTTCTGCTTGTATCGGGCGCGCCGGTATTCGCGAGCGGCGAGGTCGACGGCAGCTTCACGGCGGGCGATTATTATCCTCCGTCCGCCGTTACTGACCTTTTTGCGGCTGCCAATACTTCATATTCTATTTCGTTATACTGGACCGCCCCCGGAGACGACGGTATTGTAGGCACAGCGACTGCATATGATATCAGATATTCCGTATCACCTATCACTTCAGAAAACAGGTGGAACGCTGCAAATAGTGTCTTTGGCGCCCCTGTCCCGCTGTCGGCTGGCTCAAGGCAATATATAACCGTTGGCGGGCTCCTCCCCTCTACGACCTATTACTTCGCCCTTAAGAGTGTCGATGACGAATCAAACTGGTCATTAATGTCTAACTGTGCCAGTGCCGTTACCCCTGCCCTGACTCCCATAACACCGGTTGCCACCACTACACCCCCCACCACCAGTACTACTACCCCCGCCACCCCGGATGACAGCCCTGTTTACATTAATATTAAGGGTAAAAGGGGTGTTATCTTCCTGGAACTGTGGGGCGATGGCACGCTAGCCCGAACTTATTACGTTACTCTCTATGAATACCGACTTGAAATGGCTTTATTCAAAGGGACTATTTTGCTGGATAAGTGGGGCAAGCCGGTTAGTGTCATTGTTCTCGAGTATGTCGACCCCTATGGAACGCCTCCCCAGGGTTACGAATTCCTGGCTACGTATGATTTCCAGCCGGCATGTGTCATCGATCCTGCAATTCATATAAAAATGAACTACGGCCATGAAATTTTCGCTACCACTTTTGATGAATCGGATATCCATATCGCGCATTATAACGCGCTCGAGGAACGCTGGATAATGATGGACAGCGCCCGTGATGCTGCCGCCCAATGCGCTGGTACGGAGCTGACTCACTTCTCCCTTTTTGCCTTGTTGGTCCCCAGCTCGGGTACCGGCGGTGGGTCCTCTAATATAACTCCGATGCATGACTTAGTTATCAGGAACCTGACTTTGAGTTCAAATGCCGTTGAAGAGGGTGATGTCGTCACCGTTAGTGCGGATTTAGCTAACCAGAGTAATACTGATGGTGTCTTTTATATTAAGCTGGTCTATGACGGAGCCACAGTTGACGGTAAGACGGTCAGCATCCAGGCGATGGAGGAAATAAAGGAACAATTTACCCTTATACTGGAGGAGTCCGGCGTTCACACTATCGGCGTTAACTCAATGTTGACTACGGTTACCGTTTATCAGCCCGTGCCGCCTCCGGTTGGCTTATGGGCGGAGTTACGTACGCCTTTGATATGTATAACGGCCATCGGCCTGGCGGTGATAGTGATCTTTATTCTAATTGCTCGTATCAGAAAGAGTAGCTCTTTCCATCGCCATATCTAATAGTTTTACCGGCTTTGCAGAGCCTGTCTTGATGTTTTTCTCTCTCTGGAATCCGCCGCCTTATTATATGATATGGCTGGCGAGCCAGGATTCGAACCTGGGCTAAAGGATCCAAAGTCCTCTGTGCTACCTCTACACAACTCGCCAGCGCTTACTCGTAAAATTATATCATTTAGCCTTGTAAGTGGCAATGCCGTCTGCTTTTCTGATTTACCGCCTCCCCTGAAACCAAGATGCCCCGTCGTCATCGCTTGCAACGATGATTACGACAGGGCATCGGCCTGTGTTGTTAGGTAGGTGGATTTACTTTTTCTTTGTTGTGCTTGTTTTTCCGTACATGGCTTCTATCTGGGTTTTCCACTTGCGCGCTCGGTCCGCCATGAAACGGCGTGTCGGCTGTACCTCGGTACTCACCAGCATCGAATTGATGTTCATCCAAGGAATAAATAGACTCTCCGTGTATCCGCCGAGCATATCCAGTTTGTCGTCCCAGTGCACCAGGTTGATTAGGATTCCGTACTCATCGGTAGCTTCCACCATGCCTATGTAACAGTCCTCCGGCGCGGTCTCCGGTAAAAGGTGTACTGCCACACAATAACCGGGTTGTATTGTGGGTGGCTTTGCCATATTTTCCCTCCCTGAACCATTATCGTAGTCCTTATTTAATACTTATTTCCATTGATTGTCAATAGGGGATGGTCAATTACGCATTTCACACGACTCATTATTATGTTTCCTTATGTTTCTTTATGAAATTTTAACCATATGTTTATCCCACGTTAATAGTCTTTATGCTCCTTTTAATACTCGGTTGTTACGCTTATAACGTACTTTACAGTTATTACCAAGTAGCCAAACGAACCCGACTTTCGGGGTGGTGAAAAAGGAGCAAAATGCAGAACTTCGTCCTGGCGGGAAAAGCTAAAACGGTCTTCCGTATCCTTGAGCTGAAAGCGAAACAGGAGACTATCGCCAAGCGCGATAAGATACGGGACTTGAACAAAAGGAAATAATCGCCGGGGTCAATCGGTCGGTTCGTTCCTGTACTTGGCCTTGAGTTTGTGTATCTCTTGCAGTTGCTCGAATTCCTCTTCGGTTATCGGTTCGCAATATATCAGTATATTATGCTGTATTTTTAGCTTAAAAAGCCCCCGGCATTGCCAGCACCGGCGCGGCCCCTCGTAGCTGTTATTGACGAAGGAAAACTTGCTCTCGGCGCCGCACTGGGGACATTTCAAAGTAAACATATCTTATTAAGCCTTTTCTGACCGTATTCCCTCTGTATCTGCTCTATATGCCCGATTGTACCATTGCTGGGTGATAATGGCAATCCGGTTATTTATTACAGAGTTGTTGTCATTTGATTAATATTTGAAAAAAGGGTGTCTAAGAGGGGTGTTAGCCCCTCTTAAAAATAAATTCCCCCTCTCCAAAAAATTAAATTACAGCATTAGGTTGATGCACCGTTTGGAGAGGGGGTAAGGGGGTGAGGCATGATGCAGTTTATATATCACGGGGGAATAACGTTGAATTAAATGTGCCTATGGCATCGGGAAATAAGAATCGAACAGCCGGAAGACCAGCGGTATGGATACTATCGAAAAGACAAAGCTGGAAAAGACGAACTGGTTTGATATCGCCTTGTTCCCGCCGGCCCGTTCCGTCATAATGGGCGTCCCCGTTATCGGCGGCACGGCGCTCTCCAGCAGCAGGAGGAGCGCTATATTGTAACTTGGCTTGATGATTAAAAGCAGCCCCAGGAATGCCAGCGGGTAAACGATATTTTTCATCGCCACGAACTTAATGATTTCCTTGTAGTAAATTTTCCCTCTCTGCTTGAAGTCCAGATAGAGGCTCCCACCGAGTATTATCATTATCAGCGGCAGGGCCATGCCTCCCAGGATTTCCAGAATCGATTTCACGAAGTCCGGCAGATAGTCGCTGCCGTTGAAAAGCTGCACGATTACAGCTACCACCGTAGCGATGAGAATAGGATTGAAAATACGGTTCCACTGGGTCTTTTTCTCGGTTTCCCGGTTTCTGAAGAATAAATGGTAGCTGCTGAAGAACAGCACCGGGTGAATCATGATAAAAATATAAAGCTGCGGAATATAGATGCTGTCGGTGCCGAAGACCCCGCTAATGATAATCAGGGGGAAGAACAGCCCGTTCTGAAAAAGCAGGTTCAGTACGAACTCGCTGCGGGTCTCTTTATTGGATATGAACATCATTATCATCGCAAAGACGAAGGATACGCCCATGAACGCCAGCCACCACAGCGGCAGTTGCCACCAGTCCGGGAAATTACCCGGCGAAAACGTGGTCATGATGCTGGAAAACACCATGCACGGCAGCGCTATATCTATCGCCAGGCGGGATAAAAAGCTAAGGACGTTCTCCGGAATTATGCCCCGGCGCGTTATCCAGAAACCAATAAGCCCGATGCCTAATAGCACCAGCACCGACTGCAAAACGACGATGAATATATCCATCTGTCTTTGATTTTATAATAATTCCTTTAAATATCAAAAGAAATGTGAATAAGAATTGATAGGGGATAAAAAAGTGGTGCCGAAGGTCGGACTCGAACCGACACGAGAGTTGCCCCTCAACAGTTTTTGAGACTGCCGCGTCTGCCATTCCGCCACTTCGGCACCGGCACTCCTATTCTAGGTGAAAAACCCGCCCCGCGCAAGAGTGATCTCCTGGCCCTTTCCTCCAACTGTTAACTGTAAACTTACACTGTGCACTAATTACTCCCTTTTCCTCTAAATTAGAACTTGTGTTCTTTTTAGAAAAGTGGTAAAATATCGGTTAGAGGTATTTTCAAAATGCCGTCCGATTCCATTATCGTAAAAGGCGCCCGCGAGCATAACCTGAAAAACATAGATGTAACCATCCCCCGCGATAAGCTGGTCGTCATTACCGGCGTCTCCGGCTCCGGTAAAAGCTCATTGGCTTTCGATACTATCTACGCCGAGGGACAGCGCCGCTACGTGGAGTCCCTCTCCGCTTACGCCCGCCAGTTCCTCGGGCGCATGGAAAAACCGGATGTCGATTATATTGAAGGGTTAAGCCCGGCTGTTTCTATCGACCAGAAAGGCCCCAGTAAAAACCCCCGCTCCACCGTCGGCACCGTCACGGAAATCTACGACTACCTTCGGCTGCTTTTTGCCAGGGTAGGGCACCCGCATTGCCCGCGGTGCGGACGTGAAATTACCGTCCAGTCCGTCCAGCAGATTGTCGATGCCATCCAGAAACTCCCGGAAAAAAGTCGCATCATGGTCATGGCGCCCATCGTTACCGACCGCAAGGGCGAGTACCAGTCCGTTTTTGAAGACCTGCGCAAGCAGGGCTACGCCCGCGTACGCGTCGACGGCGAGGTGCTTGAACTCTCGGAAAACATTGCGCCCCTGGATAAATATAAGCAGCACTCCATCGCCGCCGTTGTCGACCGTCTTGTTATCGGCGATAGCGGCAACCGCACTCGCATCTCGGACTCCGTCGAGACCGCCCTTAAACTAGGTGGTGGTGTCGTCCTGGTGTCCATTACCGACGGCGAGGAGATGCTTTTCTCGGAGAAGTTCGCCTGCGTTCACTGCGGCATCAATCTGGGCGAGATTGCGCCCCGTACTTTCAGTTTCAATACTCCTTATGGCGCCTGCCCGTCATGTACCGGCCTCGGCTTTAAACATGAAATTGACCCCGATTTGATACTGAATAAAAACCTGTCTATCAGGGAGGGTGCTATCACCCCCTGGGCTACGCATACCTGGTATCTCTGGCGCGTCAGGCCGCTGGCGAGGTCGCGTGGATTTTCCCTGGATACCCCCGTCAAGGACCTTGAAAAAGAACATCTTGATTTGCTGCTTTATGGCGAAGGCGGACCGGTGCATACCTACCGTCGCTTCGGCAGGATTGTACATCGTTCGGAGGGTTTCGAGGGCATTATACCCATCATGCAGCGCCATCACCGCGACACGCAGTCGGAGGGCAGCCGCCAGAATATCGAGCGCTACATGGTCTATAAACCCTGCGAGGAATGCCAGGGCAAGCGCCTTAAGCCGGAATCCCTGGCTGTACTTATCGGTGACAAGAATATCATGGATATCTCCAGCATGGACGTCACCCGGGCGCTTGTGTGGACCGATTATATCGCCAAGAAAGTCCTTACCGAGCGCGAGATGATGATTGCCCGCCAGATTCTCAAGGAAATCCGCACCCGCCTCGGCTTTCTCAAGGACGTCGGGCTGGACTACTTGAGTACCGAGCGTGCCTCGATGACCTTGAGCGGCGGCGAGTCCCAGCGCATCCGCCTCGCCACGCAGATCGGCAGCGGGCTCATGGGTGTGCTCTATGTCTGCGATGAACCTACCGTCGGCCTGCATCCCGCCGACGATTACCGCCTGATTCATACCATGCAGCGCTTGAGGGACTTGGGGAACACCATTCTCGTCGTCGAGCATGATGAAGCCATGATGCGCGCCGCCGACCATATTATCGATTTGGGCCCCGGCGCCGGCGAGCGCGGCGGTTACATCGTCGCTGCAGGCACTCTGGACGATATCTTGAAAGAAAAGAAGTCCTTGACCGGACAGTACTTGAGTGGCGCCAAGCAGATACCCCTTCCCGACAGCCGACGCCCCGGAAACGGCAGGGAGCTGGTTATCAAGGGCGCTCGCCAGAACAACCTTAAAAACATCGATGTCTCCATTCCGCTCGGTAAATTCGTCTGCATTACTGGCGTTTCCGGCTCCGGAAAAAGCACCCTGGTGGATGAGATTCTTTACCGCAAGCTGGCGCAGATTTTCTACCACGCTAAAGACCGCCCCGGCTTGTGCGACGAGATACTCGGGCTGGAGCATATCGATAAAGTCATCAACATCGACCAGTCGCCCATCGGGCGTACCCCCCGCTCCAACCCCGCCACCTATACGGGCGCTTTTACCTATGTCCGCGAGCTTTTCGCCGCCGTGCCGGAGGCACGACTCCGCGGTTATGGGCCTGGTCGCTTTTCCTTTAACGTCAAGGGCGGGCGCTGCGAGGCCTGCGGCGGCGAGGGCTATATACAAATCGAAATGCAGTTCCTGCCTGATGTCACCGTCCCCTGCGAGGTCTGCAAGGGCAAGCGCTATAATACCGAGGCGCTGGAGATTAAATTTAAGGGTAAAAACATCGCCGAGGTGCTGGACATGACCGTCTCCGAGGCGCTGGTGTACTTTGAGAATATCCCCAAAATTAAGAACAAACTGGCGACTCTGAACGATGTGGGGCTTGGCTACATACACCTCGGCCAGCCCGCTCCCACTTTATCAGGCGGCGAGGCCCAGCGTGTCAAGCTTGCCACCGAGCTTTCCCGCCGCTCCACCGGCGCCACGCTCTATATCCTGGACGAGCCTACCACCGGCCTCTCTTTCGAGGACATCGCCGCGCTCTTGTCGGTCCTGCAGCGTCTCGTGGATGCCGGTAATACCGTCGTTGTTATCGAGCACCATCTCGATGTCATCAAGAACGCCGACCATATTATCGATTTGGGTCCCGGCGCCGGCGATAAAGGCGGCTATGTGGTCGCCACCGGCACCCCCGAGGCCCTCACCCGCATCAAAAAGTCCTCCACGGGACAGTATTTGAAGCGGGTGGTGGGGTAGAGCTAAGCTATCTCTCAAAGCGTTTTGATAATTCTCTTGAGTGTCGCCATCCATCTAAAAATGAAGTATTATCTTTAATTTTCTGTATTATTTCACAGATTTGAATAACTGCCTCATTGGATAATAAGACTTGTTTCTTATTATGTATATAACCAGTGAGATTATTAATTAATACATTTGGAGGCATTGTAGTTCGGAATTTACAGGTTCCCCAAAAAACTACCACAGAATGTATATTACGTTCATCAAGATTGAGAAATTCTGCTAAGCTTCTTGTATGTAAGTAATTCTGTCTTAGTGGATTTTGAAATATAAATTTCTTTTTATAAAATACTTGCGTCCAATTTACATCATAAGGTTTTCCGTATATATAACCATCTTTATTTTTTGTTTCAATTACAAAGATGCCATATTTTGATACTACTACATGGTCTATTTGTGTAGTGCCGAAACCTGTTTTGAGTAGTAGGTTGTTAAAAACATGATATATTTTATGGTCTAGAAATAAGCCCTCGGCCAATTTCGTTCGTAACTCACCTGTCCATCCCTTCACTAATGCCTGTAATCCCATTTAGTTATTCACCGTAAAAATTAATCTATAATACGATTGTATGTTTAAATAATGGCACTGTCTATGCCACTTTTTGGTCATTTGGGTATAGGAAAAAATTACTAGGATATTAAGGCATGGTATGAATTCGTGTGAAATAAAATCAGTCTACCCCGCCCTTAAATTAATCACCCCCACGAAGAATACATTGATAAACAGGTGGATGATAAAAGCCGGCCAGAAAGACTTCCCCCGGTAGGCCACGTAGCCGAACAATAATCCGGTTATAATCGTGCTTACCGTCTCCAGTTCCGGCTTCCCCAGGTGCATCAGCACGAACGGTATCGTCTGCAGCAGGATGCTTCCCTCCTTGAGTTTCTCCATCAGCCCGAAGAGCAGAAAACCCCGGTACATGAACTCCTGCGCGGAAAGGCTGACGCAATTCAACAGGAAATAGTTCAGCAGACTGAAATCTGCCTTCTGGTAATAAGCCTGTAATTCGGTGCTGAAAGACGATGCGTAAAGAATCGCCGCGGCTATCGCACAGATGACGATTACGTGAATGCCCCATATCCTCGGACTGCCCCGCCTGAGCCCGAAATCCAGCGGATTTTTCCGCAGGATGATTATTATTACCAGTATCGGGAAAACACCATAATATAGAAAAACGCTTAGCCATTCGTTCTGAATGGGATGGTACTCGTGCAATACCTGGAAAAGCGTGGCAAAAGCGATTATTATCGTCTCTTTGCCGTGCCTCTTCAGGAACTGCCAGATGCCCCAGAGTTCTTCTTTAAGCAGTCGTATCATGGTTCTCTGGATAGTCTAAAATATACCTTCGGGAAAGGCAAACGTCTTTACCATATTTCTCTTTATCCCGCCTGGAGTAGCCCCTCTCAAAAAAATTCCCCCCTCTCCAAAATCTCCCCTTTCCAGTTTCCCTATTTCGTAAAGAGGGATTAAGGGAGTTTTTATATCCCCAAAAAGGTGACAAAATCCCCTTCCCTTTCTCCCTCCAGCCCGATATACTATAACTAAAAACTAATAACTAATTACTAACTAACAACTAACAACTTAACAACAGAATATAAAACAAATGCTTCGGACGGAACGAATCGAGCCTGAGATGCCGAAACGAACTGAAAAACAACGAAACGAATCAAAGCTAAAAATTAGCTCTTTGCCGGTGTTTTAGCTATAAAGAAATAAAA
>JAFGOC010000073.1 GCA_016926705.1 Dehalococcoidales bacterium
GCCGCCACGCTGGAACTGGCGGAGAAATACGGCCTGATTGCCACCGGCGGCACCGACTACCACGGCATCGACGAAAACAAAGAGGTGATGATGGGCGGGGCGGAGGTGCCCCTGGAAGCGGCGGAACGGCTGATTGTTATGGCAGGAAAACTGTCATAATTTAAGCGAAATGTACTATAATGGGTTAAACTGCCTTTCAAAGGAGTCCGATGGATATCTGGATACAGTTCATTGTGCTAGTAATCGCCTCTTATACCGTCGGCTCTATACCCCTGTCCTATTTCGTCGCCAGGGCGCGCGGCGTGGACCTGCGCAAACAGGGGACGCAGCAGGTGGGGGGAGGCAACCTCTGGCGGACGACATCCCGCAAGCTGGGACTGCTCGTCGGCATCTTCGACTTAATCAAGGGTGCGGTGATGGTCCTGATTGCCCGGCAGGTGGGACTGGACGCTGGACTGCAGCTGGGGGTCGGCCTGGCGGCCATCGCCGGTCATAACTGGCCGGCCTTCCTGCGCTTCCACGGGGGACGGGGGATAGCCACTACCCTGGGAATAATTATCATACTCCCCTGGATTAACCGGGCGGAAATCACTACCTGGCCACTGGTGGCCTTCTTCAGTGTTGCCGTGGCCCTGGTTATCGTCTTCCGCCGCACGCCGGTGCCGATACTCGCCGGACTTATTATGCTGCCGGTGATGAGCGCCATCAATCTAGAGCCCCTTTCCGTTATCCTGGGATATACGGCGATGGCGCTGATAATCATCGCCAAGAGACTGATAGCCCAGCCTTCGACCGAGAAACGGGAAATAGGTATCGGGCACCTCCTGCTTAACCGCCTGCTTTTCGACCGTGATGTACGCTACCGGGCCGACTGGGTACACAGGAAACACAGCGACAAAAAGGAATAAAAGCATGGCAGACCCGCAAACAATGAAATGCGCCGAACACCCGGATGTCGAGACCACCCTGAAGTGCAGCAAGTGCGGCAAGCCTATTTGCCCCAGGTGCCTGGTACAGACGCCGGTCGGGGCCAGGTGCCGCGACTGCGCTAAAACTTCCGTCCCGCCCACCTACCGCGTTTCCGCCGTGTTCTACCTGCGAGCGGTCGGGGCGGCGCTGGCTGCGGCTGTCATCGTCGGTTTGCTGTGGGGTTTCGTCTCCAATTACCTGCCCTATATTTTCCTCAACCTGCTGCTGGCCGCCGGCTTCGGCTATGCCATCGGTGAGTTGACCGGTCTGGCCATCAACCGCAAGCGGGGCGTGTGGCTGGCGGTTATCGGCGGCGGCGCTGTTGCCTTAAGTTACGTGGTCAGGATTTTCAGCTTTGGTGAAGTGCCTATGGTAGGCCTGGACATGGCTATCGATATCGCCGGTCTTTTTCTCGGCATTTATCTGGCGGTAAACCGGCTCTACTGAAAAGCAATTTTCATACATGACCTCGCCTCACGCCGCCATCGTAAAAAACTTGATAAATTCACTGTTTGAGAGTATAGTTTAACCGATGCCTTCACTTGTGATGGAAGATAAAAAATTGCCTATAGAGTCCGCCGCTTCCCGGGTTCTTAATGAAATCAGCCGTTTTCTGGCGGCAAAAGATGTCCCCGCCTGTATCGTCGGCGGTTTCGTGCGCGATATGCTGATGGGTCGAACTACAGCGGATATCGATATCGCTGTTAGTGCCGACGCCCTTGAAGTAGCTTCACAGGCTGCTATAGCCCTGGATGGCAAATTCGTGCTCCTTGACGACGTTAACCCGACCGGCAGGGTAGTCCTGCCTGATGAAAAAATACAGGTCGATTTTACATCCTTCAAGGGCGATATATTGGAAGACCTCGCCCGGCGCGATTTTACCATCGACGCCATGGCTATCGAGCTAAAAGAGGGTGTAGTCCCCGATATAAAAAACATCATCGACCCCTACGACGGGCAGGCCGACCTGCGCCATCACACCGTGCGCGCCGTCAATGATAACATTTTCCGCGACGACGCCGTCCGCCTGCTGCGGGGAGTGCGTCTCGCCGCGGAACTGGATTTTACCATCGATAATCATACGGAAAAGCTGATTTCCCGCGACGGCTCTCTTATCGGCGGGGTAGCAGGGGAAAGAATAAGAGAAGAGCTACTGCGACTGCTGGCGCTGCCCGGCGCCGGACCGCGCCTGTTCCACCTGGACAAGCTCGGCCTGCTTACCGCCTTGTTCCCGGAACTCGTCGCATCCAGAGGCGTAGAGCAGCCTAAAGAGCACGCCTGGGACGTCTTCGAGCATTCGCTGCAAACGGTAGCGGCGCTGGAATTCATTTTGAGAGAATCGCCCTGGGAATATGCCGGTAAAGAAGCCCTTGATTTTGTGCCATGGTCGGAAAGGTTGGTTAAGCACTTCGACCGGGAAATTAGCAGCGGCAGCACGGGGGGGTCTTTACTCAAGCTGGCGGCGCTTTTCCACGATATAGCCAAGCCGCAGACCAAAGCTATCCAGGACGGCAGGACACGCTTCCTGGGACACGCCGACATCGGCGCCGATACTACGTCCGCCATCATGGCGAGGCTGCGGTTCAGCAAAAGAGAGATACAGCTGGTTGAACTACTCGTTAAGTACCACCTGCGCCCCACCCAGATGAGCCACGAGGGCATGCCCACCGACCGCGCTATTTACCGCTATTTCCGCGATACCGGCGAGGCGGGCATCGACCTGCTTTATCTCTGCCTGGCCGACCATCTCGCAGCGCGGGCATCGGCACTGGATTTAGACGAGTGGCGGGAACACTGCCGCATGACGGAATACGTGCTGGACAAGCACTTTGTTGTTAAAGATACGGCAGCGCCGCCTAAAATCCTCGACGGACATGATATTATGAGTATTTTTAACCTGGAACCCGGTCCAAAAGTAGGCAAACTGCTGGAGGAACTTAGGGAGGCACAGGCCGCTGGCGAAATATCCACGCGTGAAGAGGCCATGGCTTATATCAAGCGCCTCCTTTCTGAAATGAAGTAAAATAGATAAAGAAAATCCGCCCGGAGTAATAAATGCTTAAATCAAACAACATCATACTGTTAATCATAGCAGCCATTTTTACCTTTACACTCTGGGTGTTGTTTCCCGTCGATTCGAACCGGCTGGGGCGGGAGGGATTGAGACTCGGCCTGGACCTGGTGGGCGGGGTGCACCTTGTTTACCAAGCGGATTTTTCACAGAATACCACTACCGAGCAGCAAGCGGCTATCGACCGGACAATACTTACCATTGAAAACCGTATCGACCGGTTCGGCGTGACCGAGCCCGTTATCCAGCAGCTGGGCGCCGACCGCATAATGATTCAGCTCCCCGGCTTCACCGATATCAATGCCGCCAAGAGACAGGTGGAAGAGACCGGCTACCTCGAGTTCCGGGAAGTAGAAAGGAAACCCGACGGCTCTCTGGTCACCCTCAACGATTACCTGACGGCCAATATGACCGATTTCTACCAGCCGCAGGAGACCATCAGTCGAGTCTTCGTCAACATGGACTTCCAGAGCGAAGATTACGGTAAATTTGTAACCACACTTATAAAAGGCGAGGACGGCCTTATATTCACCGATATCGAGGGTAATGTTATCGATGAAGAAACCCTGACCCTGTACAGCGGTGTAGCATCATGGGTCCCGTCGCGGGGCGATGACGGCACGCCGCTTACCGGCGCCCTACTGGACGATGCCCAGCCCGCCATCAACCGGAATACCAACCAGCCGGAGATTGATATACAGTGGAATAGCGAGGGGACCGTCATCTTCGACCAGATTGCAGTCCGCCTCTATAATCCCACGGAAATATATTCACTGGAGCATGTGCTGGGGATTTTCCTGGACAGCAACCTGCTTTCGGCACCGCAGATAAAAGAGCAAAATTTCGACGGCAGGGGCGTGATTTCCGGCAGCTTTACTCTCGACGAAGCGACACAATTGGCCAACCTACTGAAATCCGGCTCGCTGCCGATGCCCCTGGTCAAGCCTCCAGAATACGAAGAAAAAGTCTCGGCCACCCTCGGCGCCGAGTTCATCGACATGAGCTGGAAAGCCGGCCTGGTGGGACTGGCGCTGGTGATGCTTTTCATGATTGCGTACTACCGTCTGCCCGGCTTTTTAGCCAGTCTGGCCCTTATTTTCTACGCCACTTTAACGCTGACGGTCTGTAAGCTCTGGCCGATAACCTTGAGCCTGGGCAGCATCGGGGGAATTATTGTCTCCATAGGCATCGCGGTGGACGCCAACGTGCTTATCTTTGAGAGGATGAAGGAGGAATTCCGCGCCGGGCGCACGCTTGGGGCGGCGGTCGAGGCCGGCTTCCACCGTGCCTGGTCGGCCATCTGGGACAGCAACATGACCACCTTCATCGCCTGTATTATCCTTTACTGGCTGGGCAGCACGGCCGTGCATAACGCCGCGGTGATTGGCTTTGCCGTGACGCTGTTCATCGGCGCGCTGGTAAGTATCTTCACGGCGGTACTGGTCACACGCACTCTCCTGCGGGCGCTGGTAGGCACCGGCCTATCGAACAAGACATGGCTATTTACTGTTTCCGGAGGCAAGAAATAATGCTGGATATCGTCGGGAAAAGGTTCTGGTACTTTCTCATATCGGGAGTACTTATCCTTATCGCAATAATTTCGCTGGCGGCTTTCGGACTCAAGCCGAGTATCGAATTCAGCAGCGGTTCGCTGCAGATGTTCAGGTTCGAGGCGCCGGTGGAATACGATGCTTTCGTCAATGAAATGCACAGCTTAGGCTATGACGACGCGATTATCCAGCGTACGGAGTCCGGCCAGTTCCTGGTGCGCACGCACAAGTTGACGGACACGGAGAAACAACAGATAGAGTCCGCGCTGACGGCAACCTTCGGAACAAATGAGATACTGCTCTCCAACGACGTATCGGAGCAGGTAGCCGCGGAAACAACACGCAACGCCGCCATTGCCGTAGCCGTGGCCATGGTCGGCATGCTGCTTTATGTTACCTACGCTTTCCGCAAGATGCCCAGGCCGTTCCGCTGGGGCACCTGCTTTGTCATCGCCCTGCTGCATGATATCTTCGTAACGGTCGGTCTTTTCTCGCTGCTCGGCCGCATCTTCGGGTGGGAACTGGACCTGATGTTTATCACCGGCATTCTCGCCATCGTCGGCGTAAGCCTGGATAACACCATCGTCGTCTTCGACCGCATGCGTGAGAACCAGAGAAATAACGTCAGCCCCGACTTCGAAGTGGTGGTCAACCGCAGCCAGATAGAAACGCTGGGGCGTTCGCTGAACACCAGCATCACTATCCTGATAACCTGCCTGGCGCTGCTGCTTTTCGTGGGCGGCACCATCGAGAATTTCATCATCGTTCTGATGATGGGCGTCATCGCCGGCACCTTCGACTCCGTCTTCGTGGCGCCGGGGCTGCTGGTGGTGTGGGACAAGAATGAATGGGGCAGGTTCCTCGGGCGCAAGAAATCAACCGCGGTGAAAGCCTGAAAGCAGGGAAACGATGTTCGCCGGTAAAAACGGTGCCGTCAGACTTTCCGCTCTCGTCGTTATCAGTCTGATTATCCTTAAAACGGTTATAGGTGTTATCACCGGCAGTTTAAGCGTTATTGCCCAGGCGGTCGATAGTTTCTTAGACCTGTTTGCGGTAGGCGTTACGTTCCTCGCGGTGCACATCGCCGCCAAGCCCGCGGATACGGAGCACCCTTTCGGACATGGCAAAGCGGAAAATATCGCCGCCATCATCCAGGCAGTGCTGATATTCGTTGCCGGCGGCACTATTATCTATTCGGCCGTGACTCGAGCCGGCACCAGCGAACCGCTTGAATTGACCGAAGCCGGTATTGCCGTGATGGCGGTATCCATTATCGCCAGCATCCTGCTCTCCCGCCACCTGCGCAAGGTAGCAAAACAGGAAGACTCGATGGCCCTAGAAGCCAATGCTCATAATATCGCCGTGGATGTTTATTCCGCCGCGGCGGTGCTCGTGGGACTGGTTATCGTACGCATCACCGGCCTGGACATCATCGACGATATACTGGCCGGTCTCGTAGCCATCTTAATCCTGAAGGTAGGCATTGATGTATTGAGAAAAGCTTTTACCGGCCTTATCGATGTTAAACTGCCGGAAAATGAAGAAAAGCTTATCGGACAGGCTATTTCGGAACACTTCGGCGACCAGGTAATCGAGTACCATAAATTACGTACCCGCAAGTCGGGCAGCCAGCGCTACGTCGACCTTCACCTTGTCATGCCCATGCATATCAGCCTTGAAGAGGCTCATTCGATGTGCGACCACCTGGAAAATGATATAAAACAGCGCCTGCTGCGGATGGACATCACGATTCACGTGGAGCCGTGTGACGGCAATTGCGAGCAATGCCCGCTGCTGCCCTGCAGAGGTAGAAAAAAAGAAAAGAAAGGCTAGCCCCCACCTCTCTGGACGTACTCTATAATCCCCTTGACGACGAACTGCCCTCCGAAGTAGAGCAGGGCCGCACTCAAGACGATGAAAATCCACTCCTGCACCTTTACCCCCCAGAACTTGTGTGTCCGGAAGACGGTGAAGGACACTATCGACAGCCAGACGAGGTCGCAGAGCCAGTGCACGATGATGAAAAAGGGCAGCCCCCACGTCCCCACCGCGTCGATAAACTGCGTCAGGAGCAGGCTGCCGACGGTCGCCCACCAGAACAGGAAAAACGGGTTCAGTCCGCTCATCAGGATGCCGGCCACGAAGGCGTTATAAGAGGTATCCTTGCCTTCCCTGGCCAACCTGGTGCGGGCACGGAACAAATCTATGCCCATCCAGACAATCATGCCGCCGCCCAGCACGGCCAGCACCAGCTGTAAAATCTCGTTCTGGAAAAAGCCTTTTAGCCCGAAGTAGATGAGCAGTATCAGGGGCACCTCGATGACGGCGTGGCCTAAAGACACCCAGACCCCCGCCCACGGCGACTTCATGCTTTTAGCCAAAGTAACCGCGAACATGGGGCCCGGCATCATCACGCCGGATAATGAGGTCACA
>JAFGOC010000074.1 GCA_016926705.1 Dehalococcoidales bacterium
ATCGCCGTGGAGCCGTCGGAAGCCTTAAGAAACATACAGTATTTAGCTAAAAACAGCGTGGTTGTCCTTAATACCACTACCGTCATGCCTTATACTGTATATCTTGGTAAGAGCGGCTATCCTACTCAAGACCAGATAATCAAGAAATTGCGTAAGGTCACCGACCGTATTATTACGCTGGATGCAAGCGGACTGGCTAAAGAGGCCGGTAGCCTGCAGGCGGCAAACGTGGTCATGCTGGGGGCTTTATTCGGCACTGGACTGATGCCGGTAGAGGACAAGTTTGCTAAGGAAGCTATTCTGGGACGTTTTAAGGCTAAAGTCGGGGAAATAAACATCAAGGCATTCGACCTCGGCTATGAGCAGGCGAAGAAGGCGCTGGTAGGGACTACGTCTTAAGACTATCTATTAAAATAAAACCATTCCGATGTAAATCGGAATCCAGTGTACATTGAATTAACCTGATTTTAGTAGCTCATCAAAATTACCTGGATACCGACTTTCGTCGGTATGGATTTATGTTTGTTACTTGTGAATTACTTCTTACTCTCCAGTTGACCTGTACTTTTGGTAATATGCAGCTTTAGAACGATTTGCTCTCGTTGATTGGACTGCCCCCTTTGATTTCATGATATCGGGCAGGTTTACTCCCTGTTTTACCAGGTTCTTTCGTAGTCCTTTATAGTCCACTTTCCTTGGCTCTATTCCCGCTTTTACTGCTAAAGCCGCCGCCGTGCCTGCCGCCTGCCCGTAAGCGATGCAGTGAGGAATTATATTAAAGGTCTCGTTAATCGTGTCCGCCGAGGAGAATGCCCGCCCCGCCACCAGCAGCCCGTCCACTCGCTTCGGCACTAGGCAGCGGTAGGGGACGCAAAGGGTAGGGTGCCTGGCTGAAATTTCGCCGTAGTCGTTATTGGCCAGCACGGCAATCGTGTCCTCGAAGACCTCGTCCGTCTCCATGTCTTTTTCGGTCAGCGTGTACTCCCCTTTAATCCTCCTGCCGCCCTGGGTACCCAGTTGCGGGGCGGTCAGCATGATAAAGCTCCTCTCGAAGCCCGGCACGTATTTTTTCATGAAGTCGTAGGTCAGCAGAGCCCGCTTCCTGGCTTGAATATCTATCTTCGTCAGCTGCTCCACATCCATGGCATCGGTGCGCCGGGGCTGCGGCTGCATGCAGTGGTACCAGACCGTGTTCGGCTGTCTTTTCAGGATGCCTTTGAAGAAATATGGATACCCGCCGAGCTTGCCCAGCTCTTGCATTAACTCTTTATATTTTTCCGGCTGGGTTGCTTTAAAACGGTCGTATTTCTTGAGGTTGACGTTGGTCAGCCACCAGACTAACGCCAGCCAGGCCGTCCGGCGCTTATTATCGCAATCGTTATCGAACTCCGCCCGCGCTGCCACGAACATGTCCCCGTCCCCCGTGGCGTCGATAATCACTTTGCCCAGGATTGCCTGCCGCCCGCTCTTGCTCTCGAAGAAGACCCCCTTAACGGCGTTGTTTTCCATGATTACCTGCGCGCCCCAGGAGTGTAGCAGCAGTTCCGCCCCCGACCCCAGAACCATGTCATTGAGTTCATCTTTCAGTATTTCGGGTTCGACCACCGCTGAGTATAGCACTCGCTGCACGCCGGTGTTGTGGTCCTTGCGCACGTAGAACCATCCCAGATTGGCGTCGAGGTAGTAATCAACCGCCTTTTTCTCGGCGGAGCCGCGGTCTTTCTTCTTTGTATAAGATGTCCCGCCCCGTTTATCTAATCGGCTTATCAGCTCCATGGTCAAGCCGTAGATGTGCTGTTTACCGCTTATATCGGAAAGGTTGGGTATGATATTTACAAGCCCCCCCGTCGCCATTCCTCCCAGGTGACCGTATCTCTCGATGAGTATTGTTTTCGCGCCGTTCCTGGCTGCGCTTATAGCCGAGGCGACACCGCCCGGACCCCCTCCCACCACCACTACGTCCGCCTCTCGCCATACTTTAATATTTCGGGCTGGTTCTCTTATGGTTCTCTGGGCTGGCATAGCACACCTCCAAAACCAAGGGGGCAGTCTCTAGCTACCCCCCCGTTTGGTTTTTGTACCTTGTATCCTGGTTATTCCCGTCTAGTGCGGCGGCGTAAAGGAAGGGCCTACCAGTGCCGGGCCCTTGTATTTATAATCGACTTTTTTATTGACGTCGGGCAGCGGTACGCCCTGCTTGGCCAGCTGCTTTTGTAACGCCTTGATATCCACGTTCTTAACGCCCACACCGGCTTTCAATGCTAGAGCGGCGGCGGCGCCGGCGGCTTCCCCGAAGGCGATACAGTGCGGGATGAGGTTGAAGTAGTCCTGCACGTGTACATCCGACGAGAAGGCGCGGCAGGCCACCATGAAATTGTCCACGTTTTTGGGCAGCAGGCAGCGGTAGGGGATATACATGTTGGGGTGGTCCAGTGAGTCCTGTCCGCGGTCGAGGTCGGGGAAGATGGCGATGGTGTCCTTGAAAGGCTGGTTATCGGAGAGGTCTTTCTCGCTTAGCTGGTATTCGCCCACCATGCGGCGACTAGAACGCGTGCCTAGCTGCGGGTCGGTCAGCACGAGGAAAGCTTTTTCAAAACCCGGCACGTTCTTGCGGTAAAACTCAATCGTTTTGCCGGCGATTTTATGTCCCAGAAATTCAACGCGGGTAAGTTCTTCCACGTCTATCTGGCTCTTGTTCGGATAACGACTGTGAAACCACATTACTGATTCCTGGTCGGGCAGGTTGCTGGTCATAAAGCCGCCCTGTCCGCCGTATTCATTGGCTTTGCGCATCAGCGCCATGAATTCCTTCATATTGTTCCTGCGGAAATCCATCGCCTTTTTATAGTCGACCCCTGCAATCCAGAAGCAGACGGCAAGGTTGGCGATGCGGAAGTGTGCCGGGATATCGGTTTCACACTCGATATTGGCATAAGGGAAGAGGTCGCCGTCCCCGGTGGAATCTATAACGACCTTACCGAGAATAGCCTGGCGGCCGGACTTGCTTTCTATTATAACGCCCTTGCAGTGGTTGCCTTCCATGATAGGCTCGGTGCCCCAGGCGTGTAAATAGACCTTGATACCAGCTTCTTCGACCATTTCATTTAAGATGATTTTTGAAATTTCGGCGTCTATAAGCGCGGCATAAACCACCCGGTCGAGGCGTGTATAGAAAAAACTGCGTTCAAAGTAGTACCTGACCATCTCCTTGTCCAGAGAGCCCCAGTGTTCTTTCTTGGGCATATCCACTGCATTGCGGGCAACAAGTCGGTCAATCCACTCCTGGGTAATGCCTGCAATCTGCTGTTTTCCAGTATAGTCGCAAAGCTGGGGGATAATCGTGACCAGACCGCCGGTGCCCATGCCGCCCAGGTGGCCGTAGCGCTCGATAAGAACGGTGTCCGCTCCATTACGGGCCGCCGATACAGCGGCGCCGATGCCTCCCGGGCCCCCTCCTACGACTATTACGTCGGCTTGGCGGATAACTTTCGTATCCCTGGCTTTTTCTCTGATATAATTACCGTCTTTGACCATGTTTCTGCCTCCGATTAGACTTACGTGATTTGTTGAAAAGAGATAGTTCCGCTTTTAAAAAGCATATAAGATACTCTGGTTTGATGTCAAATTCACCGGTGCGATTTTAGTCACATGCTGCGATTGTGTAATTTATGATAAAATATTATATATAGGCTGACTGGAGATATTACTATGCCCATATATATTTACCGTTGCCGCGAGTGCGGTGAGAAATTCGAGTCCTTCCGCAGCATCCATGACAATGATGCTGAAGTGACCTGTCCTAAGTGCGGCAAGAAAAACCCCGAGAGACTTTTTGCGCCGGTGTTCGGTCAAATCTCCCGAGGAGGGTCGGGTAATCAGCGTTTCCCCACTTGAGCTTCAGGCTGCTGAAACCGTAGGTTTCTAACGAATAATCAAGCGGCGTCGGGTATCTTTACGGCTGCCTTTAAAATATTCACCAGCAGCTTAATAAATTTTACCAGCAGGGCGATGCCGAAAAATACAGCCAATACCACCAGGAAAATTCTCACTCCCATGGTAGTTCCGCTTACCGCCGCGCTGTTGGGTATCATGTCGAAAGTGAAGGGGAATACCACGAGCAGGGTTATCACCGAAGCCAGCCCGAAACCGTTCATGATAACGTGAATAGATTCCCTGATAATATTATTGTTAATAAATATGAGGAATATATAACCGACGATGGAAACCGCCAGCGTCGTGTTTAGTATCGGCAGCCATAGGCCGATATCGGCGGTAAAAAACGATTCACAGCTCCATGTTTTGCTGACTGAATCGTAAGTATAGTAAGCAATATACTGGTGCAGGAAATTAAAGACCACCAGCAGTATGATGCTCCAGGCAATCGCCAGCGATGACAGTGTGATTCTCCCTCCCCGTTTCTCCTTGAAGAAGATATCCATCTTTTTACCTATCTTCTCGTCTATATCCATGGCTGCGGGTGGAGGGGAAGGTGGAGGAGGAGATGGGGCAGCTGTTGGTTCACCGGGCGGTGATGTTGTTGGTGACGGTGATTTCGGCTGCTCCGGTATTTTAATTGTTATGCCCAGCATCATCTCGGCGATATCCCCGGCCAGCGGCAGTTTGAAACGTTCGCCGCTATAAGCCTTGCTCATCAGTAATATCCAGAGAATAATCCCCACAATCCAGATAACCACGCTAAAGAATATCCCCAGAAAAGGTATCCAGTGCAGTATGGCCATTGCAATGCCCAGTCCCCCGAAGACAACAATCGACTGCGCGGCGTGGAAGCGAACCCACTTGTTCTTTTGCTCCAGGATAAAGAATATAATGCCGGTAACCCATATGCCCAGGTAGCAAAGCACTCCGGTGATATTCGGCGAGAGATTGATGGAAGCCTCTGGTGACGCCTGTTGTCTTTCCTTCTCCAGCTGCTCCCTAGCCTCTATTCTAGCTTTCTCTTCCTCGTATATCTTTCTTCTTTCTTCCGGTGTGAGTTGCATGCTTCTTACCTCCGCCAGACTCAAATACAATTTAGATAATTATACATCAAGGTCAATATCGCGTAAATGTGTTTAAAAAATGGAATTAGATACTTAGCAAAGGGAACGAGGCTTAATGGTGAGCCGCGGAGGACTCGAACCTCCAACCGGATGATTAAGAGTCATCTGCTCTGCCAGTTGAGCTAGCGGCCCGCTTTGAACAGCCGACCATAATTTTATCATCTTGAAGTGCGTTCAGGCAAGCATAATCAGTATTGGACAAGGCTTAAACCAAAGAAAAAAGCCCCCCGCGCCCTTTAAAACTTGGGAGGCTCTTTTCACCCGCCTGTATATTTCTATTTTTAAATTAGGTTAATTCTGTATATTTTCCGGTAGTTTTACCTGTTGTATTGGTGCCAGCAGGTTCTCGTCGCTGGCAAGTATATCTTTCGGCTCGAGGATATTGATATCATGATGCTCGAGTCGGAATCTTTTCATGATGTCATCGTGTTCCTGGAAAGACTGGCTCTCCCTCTTATCGGTCAGGTTGTGCTTATCGGTCTTTCTTTTTCTAATCCATAGAATAATCATATTTCCCTCCACAAGTTAAAGATTACGTGTATTCAGACTCCTTTTCGACCTTATTTATTAGCTTGCAGTGAGATAAAAATTTGGTGCTGCGATACTATTTCCTGGAGTAATGTGGTAACTGCGGTAGCATCCGTTTTCAATCTTGACCTTGTATTTGGCGCCGCCCGGCAGCGTGAAGTTCACCAGGCCGTTCTGCATCGTCAGGTAAACGTCTGGGCACGACTTTACACTCAATTTCTCCCAGCTATCCGTGTCCATTTGAACGTAGATTCCTATGCTAAGATTCATATATCGATAGCCGTGTACCAATTCGTCAGCATTGGTCATATAAAGAGTGAAAGGCGTATCGGCTGTGGTACCGGAAATATCGACGTAAAACAGATCGCCGGCTTCAACTCCCCCGATGGCGTTACCGAAAATATTGATGTACGGCGCCAGCGCCGGGTCGGCCGGCTCAATTATCATGGAGTTATCGTTTGCACCGACTCCGTCGTAGGCATAAGCGGCTCCACAGGGAATCAACAGCAGAACGAGGCTTGCTATGATAATGAGTGTTTTTTTCATTTCTGGCGACCTTATTGCTTAGTAGAGTTTTTGTTCCAGATTCCAGCTTATCTCGAAAATGGGTAATAAATGATAAATTGCCGTGGTGAAGGCATAAATAAAAAATAAATCTTAATCTGACGCGGCCTTTTCGGTCGAAAAAGAAAGGGCTTAGCGTATTACAGGCTAAGCCCTCGTTGACTTTAAATTTAGAGGAGTTTTAGTTGTTGCTAACCTTTATGTTGCTTATGGCGTCGTAAACGGAGCGTCTCAGTGTATCTTCGATGCGCTTTTTCAGTGTATCGATGTCGAAAGGATCGGTCAGGTAGCTTTCAGCACCGAGGTTTAAACCTCTTACCATGCCGTTGCTGGTATCCCACTTGCTTAACATCATAATGGGAGTCTGTGTCCATTGCCGGAGCTGCAGGCAGGTGCCGATGCCGTCCAGTGACGGCATGACGATATCCAGAATGATGAACTCCGGGGTTTCGGCTTCCACCACATCTTTCAGGTGGTGGTCGCAGTGCTCGGTATTGACAATTTCATAATTACCATCATTTAAATCACGCTGGAGCAGCGTTATCAGCGACTGGTCACGACTGATGGTAAGGATTTTCGTTTTCGTCCTCATGTTAGTCTCCTTCAAGTAATCATTCGCTTTTTCTGCTATAAGACTAACATCGCTGCGGTAAACAGGGCATAAACGGAAATAATCATAAGATAAACATCTTATTAATGATATGGTGGGGCATAAACAGGTATCTGAGACAATCGTAAAAAGAGTAAATATTGTTTACATAAAAATAATAATATACCTGCAGTCGGCTGATTCCGCTGCGATATAAAAGATGATACCTGGGGTACTATTTTTTCGACTTTTTCCTGGCGGCTACAGGTTTTGCTTTTACCTTGGTAGCAGGTTTGTTTTTGGCGCCCGGTTTCCGGGGTGGCAGGTTGCTGTGGTATTTACGGGTAAGCATTATTTCCAGGAAGATGATAGGTTTGGGGAGTTTCTTGAAGTATAGCGGCCCGTGTGATAACCCCTTGGGCATAGGTACGATAACCGGTGAAGTTATAATATGCTTTTCCTGTTCTTTACCTAAGCATAATACGATTTCCGCCCCGCCGAAGTCGCGGACATCCATCGGATTTGTTCCTAAAAAGCAGAGAATCTGCACGAAATCGTCATGGAAGTGCGGCCTGTCCAGCACCAGTTCTGGCTTGTAGAAGACGTGATGTGTTAGAATGCAGTCCACATCCATCTCGTCGCCGCCGGCGGATAGTCCCTCCAGCTGGTGGTGCTTTTTAAAAGCGTTTTTCAGGATATATTTGCCGTATTTAGTTTTAGCCATGCTTCACTCCATATTATCAATATTAAATTTCTTCGTTGCCGGAGGTCCGGGTATAGTCGGTGCCGTTGCCGGCGGTCCAGAAGAAAATGGGGTAGTCAATCCTCTTAAGCGTAAGGGGCAGGTGTTTCATGCCGCGGGGGACATAAATCAGGCAGCTTTTAGTAATGGTAAATTTCTCATTTTCCAGCCAGAGGTCCATCTCCCCGCCCAGCGCATGAGGGTCGCCCGGGACGGTACCGATAAATCCCAATGTCTCGTCGAAATCATGCGTATGGGCTATCTCGATATCGAGCGGTTCTGTGCCATGCTTTTTCCATAGCCAGACGCAGTTGGTGTAAAAAGCCCCTTCGGCGATTCTATTATCCAGGGCGAACATCCATGTGCCGTCGAAGTAATTGCCTCTGGCGCGCGCTTCCACGAGTCGCTTGGGCTGGGGGAAAGGCTTATCCCCTGGCTTCGGTTGCGGAGGTTCGTAAACGATGTATTTACTGTATATAGATTCGGCCATCAGCTTTACTCCTCAACTATGATTAAAACTAAGTCCTTTTAGAGGCTTTCTTCGGTTTTTTCTTTTTGGGCGGCGGGCCTGTCGGCTTCCAGATTCTGGTCAGAGAGACCTCCATGAAGATAAAGGGCTTGGTCACCTTCTTGATGACGATAGGGCAGTGCTCCACCCCGCCCGGTATGGAAACTACCGACGCGGTATTGATGGAGTACTATTCCCCGCCTATGGTGAACTCTATTTCCGCCCCAAGGTCGGTGATATCCAGCGGATTTGGACCGATGAAGCAGAGCATTTCCGGGAAATCGTGGGAGTGCACGTGGTCGAAGGACATGGGTTTTGAAATGCAGTGATACCCCAGAGAACAGTCGGCATCCAGCTCGCCGTCATGCGCCACGATTGATTTGCCGCCGTAATGCGGTATTTCTTTTATCAGGTCTCTGGTATGGAAACATTTTTTGTATTTGCTTTTCGTCGCCATCGTTCAAAAACTCCTTTACGCCTGCGAGCGGACTGACTATTGCTTTTTGGGTTTACGTTTGGCTTTTGCTCTGGGCTTGGCTACCAGCATGTCTTTGGCAATTTTCGCCGCGGCTTTGGCATTGAATAATAGCCTGGCGTTTTTGGCTTTTTCCGAGGTAGGTTTGCCGGTGACCGGGTGCTTATAGTGGAAGGGGAAAATGTAACCGGACACGAACCGGGGGTCATTGACTATCGGCTTGATGTCTGGTTCTGGGCCTTTGAAGTTGGATATCATTTTACCGAGTTGTTCCACCGCCGTCCACGAATCCGGAGAAATTTTAATACTCAAGGGTATTATCCAGTCCACCTTCCACATCTTCCAGACACCGTTTTGCTTTATGTACTCGATTTCATAAAGGCCCCCGACGATGGATGGCATGGTCTTGCCTGTTTGCTGGTTGGGGACGGCCACACCGCCGAATGAATACCAGCGCCCCTTGGCGTGCTTTCCATCGGGGTCGACATCCACCACGCCGGCGATGGGCATTACTTGGTGGAGGAAACCGGGTGGGGGTTCGGGACGGGCGGTGCCGACGCCGAAATAGCGGTTGACGCCTTCCTTGCCGCGCCAGGTGCCCTCCAGCCAGTGCAGGGTAACGTCCGGGTCGTCGGCGAAGCAATCGGCTATCTCATCGCGCATCATGTGCATCACGTAGTAGCTATAGACCCGCTGCAGTCGCTTTACTTCATTAACATCCTCTAAAAGGCCTACCTTCTTTTCCAGGGCTTTGACTCTAGCTTCCATCTCTTTAGCTGTCATGGGACACTCCTTTTATAGAAAATTGAAAAAATGTTTAACTGATTTTACTCTAAAACAGCGTTAATTCACAAATAAAAAAGGGAGCTTTTTTAAGCTCCCTTCAATGTTAATGTAAATATTTAGAGTCAATTAGGCTGAAACAGGTGAAGTCGCTATGTGATAGCCCACACCGGGGATGGTCTGGATATACTTGGGGTTTTTGGGGTCGGGTTCCAGCTTGCGGCGTAGTCGCCCGACGAATACCCGCAGGTACTCTTTTTCTGATGAATACTCATTGCCCCAGACGCTTTGCAGCAGCATGTTGTGTGTCAGGACTTTATCCGAGTTAACTGCCAGGTGCTGCAGCAGGGCAAATTCAGTAGGGGTGAGGGTTATTTCCTTGCCGTTTACCGTCACGCGCCGCTTGGCGAAGTTAATTTCCAGCCCATCGCAGGCGAAGGTTGCCTGGGCAGGGGCTACGGAGGGGTCGCCGCGATGGCGGAAAGCTGTTTTTATCCTTGCAATCAGTTCGGCGATACCGAACGGCTTGGTTAAGTAATCATCGGCGCCTAGTTCGAGGCATTTCACCTTGTCATTCTCGTCGCCGCGGGCGCTAAGGATAATTATCGGTACGTCCGACCATTCCCGTATGCGACGGCAGACTTCTACGCCGTCAACTTTAGGCATCATCAGATCCAGGATAATCAGGTCGATGAAGTCTCTCTGGACCGCTTCCAGAGATTCTTCACCATCAATAGCGGTGTAGATTTCGTAACCGCGTGCCTTGAGATTGGTGCTAAGCAGTCTCAATATCGCCGGGTCGTCATCCACAATAAGTATATGTTTCTTGTCCATGGCTGTATCCCCCTTTAGTCCAACGGAAGACTGAAGCTGAATTTTGCCCCGTTCCCTGATTGGCTTTCCACCCAGATTTTTCCCCCGTGGGCTTCGATAATACCCTGGCAAATAGCCAGCCCCAGTCCGGTTCCTTTTCTCCGTCCGGCCTTGCGCCCGTCTCCCTGGAAAAATCTTTCAAATATCTTCTGGTGCAGTTCCGGACTGATCCCGATGCCTTCATCGGCTACGCTGATTGTTACCTTTTTATTATTATGAGTAGCTTTTATATATATATTGGTATCATCGTCGGAGAACTTCACCGCGTTTTCCACTAGGTTGGTAAGTACTTCGCCGATACGCCCTTCGTCGATGTTTAGTGCCGGTATTCCTTTAGTAATTTCGATATGAAGATGATGCTTAACGGTCAGGTTATCCAGTCGGTCTTTGATGGCCATCATGACGTCAGGTAATTTGATTTTCTTTTTCTTTACTTCAAGGGCATTGGCTTCCAGACGGGAAATCATCAGAAGGTCATCTACCAGGCGCGCCAGCGTATCGGCGTCTTTATCAATGGATTGCAGGAAATCCCGCCGCGTTTGCTCGTCGAAGATAACGTCCGGCTGCAGCAGGCTGTTGGCGGAGCCCTTAATCACCGCCAATGGTGTGCGTAGTTCATGCGATACGTTGGCTAGGAAAGCAGTGCGCATAGCGTCCAGTTCCCGCAATGCTCTGGCGCTGGAGGCCTCTTCATACAACTGTGCGTTCCTCACGGCAATGGCTATCTCCCTCCCGATGCCGTTAAGCA
>JAFGOC010000075.1 GCA_016926705.1 Dehalococcoidales bacterium
GATAACATCCTGCGGCTTTTCAACGGCACCGAGCGCAAAATCGGCGAGAAACCCAAGAGCAAAATCAGCCCATCGCCCGATTTACCCAAGTAAAACCGCCGCGAACACGCCGCAACACACGGTTCAATAAATGCAAAAAGTCGCTGTAATAGGCACCACCAGCTGGGGAACCACGCTTGCCACGCTGCTATCAAAAAAAGGTATCGAGGTAAGGCTGTGGGCAAGGACCCTGCGCGAAGCCAATAAAATCAAGAAAAAAGGGTCGGACCGCTTCCCCGATATACCTCTTCCCAAAGAAATCATCATCACGCATAAGATGGACGAGGCCCTCGACGGTGTTAACGCCGTTATCCTGGCGGTGCCTTCGGCAACCATGCGGGAGAATATCTCGCGCGCGTCGAAATACGTGGGAAAGAACACCATTATAATCAGCGCCTCCAAGGGCATGGAGATAGGCAGCAATAAAAGAATGTCAGAGGTCATCGCCGATGAGATAAACCCGCGATTCCACGCCAACATCTGCGTCCTTTCCGGGCCCCAGCTTGCCAGGGAGATTATGAATGACCGGCCGGCGGCCGCGGTGGTGGCAGCGGAGGACATGAACACCGCTAAGAAAGCGCAGAAACTGCTGACCGTAGAACACTTTTGCGTTTTTACCAACGGGGACGTCATCGGGGTGGAGCTGGGCGGGTCTTTGAAAAACATCCTAGCGCTCGGCGCGGGCATCGCGGACGGGCTGGGCTACGGGGACAACGCCAAAGCCGCCTTCATGACGCGGGGCCTGACCGAGATAACGGCACTGGGCATGGCACTGGGGGCCAATCCGCTGACACTTTCCGGTCTGGCGGGGCTGGGCGATGTAATCACCACCTGCGCCAGCCCGCTTAGTCGCAATCACTACGTAGGCGTAGAGCTTGCCAAGGGACGCCCGCTGGAGGAAATCCTGGAATCAATGCACCAGGTGGCGGAGGGCGTGAACACCACCCTCGTGGCGCATAACCTGGCGCAACAGCTGGGACTGGAAATGCCGTTTACGGAGAAAATCTACGAAGTGCTGTTTGAAAACGCCGAGCCAGCCAAGGCAGCACTGGTAATGATGGGGGGCAACGCCAAGCACGAGCTGGCGGGGCGAAGATGGCGTTTGTTCTCCCTTTTCCGGCGCCGGAAACGGACTAACGGAAAAACCAGCTAGGAATCAATTCCCTTAGCTTTTTCCGCATCGAGGGTCTTCGAGAGCTCCTCAAAAAGTCGGCGCTGCTCTTTATTCAGCGATTCAGGGGTCACCACGCGCAGCACTACGAGCTGGTCGCCAGTGCCCCTGCCGTGCAGGTGCGGGATGCCTTTATTCTTCAACTGAAATACCTTGCCGGACTGGCTGCCGGCAGGTATCTTAAGCTGGCAGACACCGTGCAGCGTGGGCACCGACAACTCAATGCCGAGGGTCGCCTGGGCGATATTCACCGGCAGCTCGTAAACTATGTTATCGCCGTCACGGGTGAAGTATTCATGCGGCTTGACGGAGACCATCACGTACAGGTTGCCCGCCGGGCCGCCGCGAAAACCAGCCTCGCCTTCGCCGGTAATCCTGATGCCGTTGCCGTCATCAATGCCGGCGGGAATTCTAACGGAGATGCGGCGCTTACGTTTCTGGTAACCGGAGCCGCGGCAATCGGGGCAGGCTTCCTTTACAATCACGCCTTCGCCGTGACATTCGCTACAGACAGAGGTATTGACAAACTGTCCGAAGAGACTGCGCTGGACGCGACGGATTTGCCCCGAGCCGTCGCAGGAAGGACAGCGGACCGGCTGGACACCGGGTTTGGAACGCGTGCCGCGGCAGGTGGAACAGGTTTCCGTGCGGCTGATTTCTATTTCTTTTTCGCAGCCCAGGGCTGCCTCCTCAAAGGAGATTTTTATATTATAGCGCAGGTCTTCACCGCGCCGCGCCGTCTGGCGGCTGGTCCTGCCGGAGCCACCGAAGAAAGCCTCAAAAATATCGCCGAAGCCGCCCATGTCAAAGCCTTCAAAGCCCCGCCCGAAAATGTTTTCGGCGCTTTCGTGTCCGAAACGGTCGTAATTCGCCCGCTTATCGGCATCCGAGAGGACTTCATAAGCCTCGTTAACTTCCTTGAACCTATCGGAGGCGCCGGAATCATGATTGCGGTCCGGGTGATACTGGAAAGCCAGCTTACGAAAAGCCTTCTTTATGTCCTCAAGCGAGGCATTGCGTGGCACCCCGAGCACTTCATAATAATCACGTTTTACTGCCATGAAATTTTTCCTGTACTGATAGACAGACTTCCAATTCTATAATACCCGTGAGGTTTTACGCTTGTCAATAAAGCTAACCCTAACACGAGGAAGCAGGAGTTAAGATAAAAAATCAAAGATGCAGGGTTAAGACAATTATGTATCCACATCCTCGTCCGGGGAGTAATCACGGGGGAGGAGCAAATCGTCCAGATAGCCCTGTAAAATAAGGGCAGCGGCGGCCGCATCGTACCGGGTGGAACGGCTGGTCTTTTTAACCTCCTGGAGCATACGCTTCGCCTCAACGGTGGAAAGTCGCTCGTCACGGTATTCCATGGGGACATCAACACGGCGCGATAACTCACCGGCGAAAGCACGCACTTTGTCCGCCTGTATGCCGAGACTGCCGTCCATGGAAAAGGGCATTCCGACAATAATACGCTCGACTTTGTTTTTGGAGACGATATCGATAATCGATTGGATGTCCGCATCGATGTCCCGCCGCGTGATAATAGTCAGCGGCGTAGCGATGATGCCAAGGGGGTCGCTTAGCGCCAGACCGATGCGGGCATCGCCGACATCAAGTGCCAAAATCCTCGAGATATTGACCTCCGGGGCTAGACCAGGCTCTTGACCAGACGGAGAGCCTCGTCCAGCTTGTTTTTATCCTTACCGCCGGCCTGGGCGAAGTTGGGCTTACCGCCTCCCCCACCCCCGGTAACTTGAGAGACCCGCTTGATAATGTCTCCGGCGTTATAGCCCTTAGCCACGAGGTCGGGCGTAACGGCGGCGATAAACATGGGCCGGCCCCCGATAACCGTCCCCAGCACGACAATGCCACTCTGCATTTTATCCCTTAAAAAGTCGGCGGTCTCGCGCAGGACCTGCTGGTTATCCGAGGAAATCCTCACCGCCAGCACTTTGACGTCTTTGATGACCTCCGCGTGCTCCAGCAGGGAGGCAGCCTCATGTTTAGCCAGTTCCCGCTCCAGAGCTAAAACACGCTTCTTTTCCGCGTCAAGCTCTGTAACTATCTTATAGGCTCTTTCAACTACTCCATCAAGGCCGATATCTAGATATTCAGCAGCCTTTTCTAAATCTGCTATACGCTGGTTAACAAATTCTTCCGCCCCCCTGCCCGTTACCGCCTCGATACGCCTTATTCCCGCGCCGATGCTGCTCTCGCTCAAGATATGGAAATAGCCGATTTCGCCGGTGGAAGCAACGTGGGTGCCACCGCAAAGCTCGGCGCTGACGACAGGCTCGCCGACCTTAAGGACACGGACGACATCGCCGTACTTCTCATCAAAAATAGCGATGGCGCCGGCCGCCACGGCTTTTTTGTAGTCGGTCTCTTCATCCTGCACCGGGAGATTTTGCCGAATCATGTCGTTAACGATATGTTGTACAGATTTAATTTCGTCGGGAGTCATGGCGGCGAGGTGGGAAAAGTCGAACCTCAAGTGCTCCGGGGCGACCAGCGAGCCGCGCTGCTGGATATGGTCGCCGAGCACCTGCCGCAGGGCGGA
>JAFGOC010000076.1 GCA_016926705.1 Dehalococcoidales bacterium
ACGAACTGCCCGTAATTTTCTGATTGTTCGGTACATTCAATTTTTGGGACTAATAGTCCAGCCAATGAATTACCTCCTTTGCGTTACGCTACCGCGAATAATACTCGATTACTGCCTTGCCGTCGAACTTGGCATCGACCTGTTCGGGGGTGGGTAAGGTTACCACCTGTCCCACCATGTTCTGTTTATCCAGGCTCAACCAGCTCAAAACGTCCTTGGCTTCGATTGTTTCTGCCAAAATTTTATAATACTCGGTCTTTTTACTGCCTTCACGCCAGCCGATGGTATCGCCCTCTTTTACGAGCGTGGACGGGATGTTAGATTTCCTGCCGTTCAAGGTGATATGCCCGTGCATTACAAGCTGCCGGGCCTGCGAGCGTGAATCTGCAAAGCCGAGGCGGTACACGACGTTGTCCAGACGCCTTTCCAGCAGTACCAGGAGATTATCGCCGGTAATGCCGGCCTGTTTCTCCGCCATCTGGAATGTCTTTTTAAACTGACGCTCCATCATGCCGTAAGTGAAGCGCGCCTTCTGCTTTTCGCGCAGCTGCAGGGCGCGGTCGGAGAACCGACGGCGCCTTCGCGTGGTTATCTGTCCCGGTGGCTTCGGTCGTTTATCCATGGCGCATTTAGGCGTAAAGCACCTCGCCCCTTTCAGGAAGAGCTTCTCGCCGTTCCGCCGACATAACCGGCATACTGCGTCTGTATATCTTGCCATAATTTCCCCTTTTAGACCCTTCTCCGCTTCGGAGGACGGCACCCGGCATGTGGTATGGGTGTGACATCCTTGATTCCGGTAATATAAAGCCCCGAACCCTGCAGGGAGCGTATGGCCGCCTCGCGGCCGCTGCCCGGGCCGTTAACCAGCACTTCAACCTGGCGCAGGCCGTGTACCATTGCCTTGCGCGCCGCATCGCGGGCTGCCATCTGGGCGGCATACGGTGTGCCCTTCCGCGAGCCCTTGAATCCGGCCGTGCCGGAGCTTCCCCAGGCCAGCGCGTTCCCCTGCGGGTCGGTTAGCGTCACGACGGTATTGTTAAAACTAGATTTTATATAAGCCTTACCGGTGGGGACTGCTTTGCGCTCCCGCCTTCTGGCTTTAGGTTTTCTCTTTTGTGGCACCCTATCCTCCTTGTTCCCTTATACTCAAAGTTATTTCTTGGTAGCGCCGCGTTTCTGGCCGCGACCGGCTACAGTCTTGCGCTGGCCGCGCTTGGTGCGGGCGTTTGTCCGTGTCCGCTGGCCTCTGACCGGCAGACCGTGACGGTGCCTTAGACCGCGGTAACTCCCGATTTCCGTGAGTCGTTTAATATTAAAGTTTATCTCTTTTCTTAGCTCGCCCTCAACCTGATAATGCTTATCGATTATTTCACGCAGCTTATTGACTTCGGCCTCGGTAAGGTCTTTTACCTTGGTATCCGGGGCAATCCCCGCCTGTTCCAGTATTTTATGGCTGTTATTGCGCCCGATGCCGTATATATACTGCAGCGATACCCAGGCCTGCTTATTAACCGGTATATCTATTCCTGCGACACGTGGCATTTTACCTCCTTGCTAACCCTGCCTCTGCTTGTGCTTGGGGTTTTCACAGATAATTCTGATTACCCCGCGCCGTTTCACGACCTTACATTTTTCACATCTTACTTTTACTGAAGCTTTAACTTTCATTTTTAAATCCTTTTGTTATTTGAGCCGATAGGTGATTCTACCACGTTTCAGGTCGTAAGGCGATAGCTCAATCAATACCTTGTCGCCGGGAAGCACCCTGATGTAGTGCATCCTTATTTTCCCCGATATATGGGCTAGCACCTCGTGCTTGTTCGGTAGCTCCACGCGGAACATGGCATTGGGCAGAGCCTCGATTACCGTGCCTTCGACCTCTATGGCTTCTTTCTTAGTCATACCAACCCCCGGTCAACACCTCCGGTTCTTTATCGTCGACAACGATTGTATGCTCAAAATGCGCCGAAAGGCTGCCGTCGGCCGTCAGCACCGTCCAATGGTCTTCCGCCACTCGGGTGCGCCAGTCCCCGATGTTTAACATGGGTTCCAGGGCCAGTGTCATGCCTTTTTTCAGCACCGGGCCTGTGCCCGGCTGCAGTCCATAGGGAGGCTCGGTAGTATTGGGAATCTGCGGGTCTTCATGCATTTTCCTGCCTATTCCGTGCCCTGTATATTCGCGCACCAGCGAATAGCCCCTCGACTTGGCGTAGTCCTCGATAGCCGCTGATACATCGCCCAGGCTGGCGCCGTCGCGGGCGGCGGCAATGCCCCTTTTCAGGGTGCCCTTGGTGGTCTCGATAAGCCGCATTGCCTCGGCGCTTACTTTGCCTACGGGAACGGTTACCGCTGCATCCCCGTGGAAGCCCTGGTATATCGCACCGAAATCCAACGATACGATATCACCATCTTTCAGTACCCTGTCGCCGGGTATTCCGTGCACTATCTCGTCGTTTACCGATGCGCAGATAGTGGCCGGATAGCCCCGGTATCCCCTGAAAGAGGATTCGGCCCCCCGTTTTTTTAATTCACTTTCAGCTATAATATCCATTTCCTTTGTTTTCATACCCGGTTTTATTTTTTCGGATAAAATCTTCAATATCTCGGCGACAATCCGGCCGGACTGCCGCATGATTTCTATCTCCTTTTCCGACTTTACTACAATACTCATTAAATAGCATCTCTTTAGTGCAAAGCAGCTAAAATCCTCTGGCTGATATCGGACACGTTGCCCTCGCCGTTGATTTCCAGGAGTTTCCCCGCCCCCTGGTAATATTTTATCAGAGGCGCTGTTTCTTCAAAATATACTTTTAGTCGCTTTTTCACTGTGGCCGGTTTATCGTCGGTACGCTGGTATAGTTCCCCGCCGCATCGGTCGCACTTGCCCGCCGTTTTAGGCGGTGAATCGACCTCGTGATAAGGCGCCTGGCATTTACGGCAAATCCAGCGTCCGCCCAGCCTCTTTATTAGTTCTCCTTCTGATACTTTTATATATACTACTTTGTCTATAGCCCTGGATTTCTGCCCCAGAGCTTTATCCAGCGCTTTTGCCTGCTTAATATTCCTGGGGAAGCCGTCCAGTATTGCTCCGTTTTTACAGTCCGGCTCGGCAAGCCTCTCCAGTACCATCTGTATCGTTATTTCGTCAGGGACCAGCTGTCCCTTTTCCATGTAGGCCTTGGCTTTTTTGCCAAGCTCCGTCTCCTGCTGGAGCGCCTTGCGGAAAAGGTCGCCGGAGGCCACCTGTACCAGTTTCTTTTTCTCCGCCAGCATCACGGCCTGCGTGCCTTTGCCTGCCCCCGGGGCTCCCAGCAGAATAATATACACCTTTACTCCTATTTAATAAAGCCTTCATAGCGCCGCATGACCAGCTGGGCTTCCAACTGCTTCATCGTATCCAGTATCACGCCCACCACGATAAGCATGCCCAGACTCGAAAGCTGGATTTGCTGCACGTTGGTAACCGTGCGCGCCAGGAACGGCATTACCGCCACGAAAGCCAGGAAAAGCGCCCCCGCCCAGGTAATACGGTTAATCACGGCGCTTATATAGCTGGCGGTGTTTTTACCCGGTCTTATCCCCGGTATAAAGCCCCCCTGTCTCTGCAAAGTGCCGGGCAGGTCCTGCTGCTGGTAGGTAATAATCGTATAAAAGAAGGTAAAGGCTACCGCTAAAATAAAATACATCGCCCAGTAAAAAAGACCTATCGGCAGGTCGGTATCTGGATTGAACCACCTCACGATAGTATCGGCGAAGCCCGGCACATCGGGTTGTACGAAGTAGCTGGCAACGATGCCTGGGAAGAGCATTATTGACATCGCGAAAATAAGCGGTATCATGCCTGCGGAGTTGACCCGCAGCGGGATATGCGTCGTCCCCGATTGACGGTACATGCGTCCGCCGCGGAAAACGCTGCGGGCGTACTGCACCGGAACGCGGCGGTGCGCTTCCGTAAAAATTACAATCAGGACAACCGTCACGAGGACGATAGCGATATACACTATTAGGCCTACGGCGTTCTCCTTGGCCAGGAAGCCTTCCTGTATCAAGGTCGGATACCCCGCGACGATACCGCCGAAGATGATAATAGAAATCCCGTTGCCGATACCGTATTCGGTAATTAGTTCGCCCAGCCAGACCAGGAACATCGTGCCGGCGATAAGCGACATTACAATAGTAACGGTAAGCAGGGGGTCGGTAGCGGCCACCGAGCCGTTGCGCTGCAGCAGTATCAACTGCCCGTAACCGGAGAGCCCGGCCAGCGGTACTGTTAGCCAGTGCGTAATCAGGTTGATCTTGTTCTTGCCGGCTTCTCCTTCCTGCGAGAGTGCCTGGAGTTTGGGTATTACCGGCACCAGCAGAATCATAATGATGGAAGCGGTAATATAGGGATAAACGCCCATCGAGGCTACGCTAAACTGCTTCATGGCGCCGCCGCTGAAGAGGTCCAGCATACCCAGCAGGGCATTACTCTCGAAAAGCTCCTTCAGCTTGTCGGCGTCAAGACCCGGCAGCGGCACATGCGAAACAAAACGGAATATCACCAGTATGCCGACAGTTATCAGTATCCGTTTCCGCAGATCCGGCAGGCTGAAGGCGTCGATCATCGCCTGCAGCAGTCTGGGTCTACTTGACTTTTGCCGCATCGGCAACCTCCTCGACCTTGCCGCCGGCTGCCTCTATCTTGGCTTTGGCAGAAGCTGAAAATTTGTTGGCTTGAACGGTAACGGGATGGTCGATATCCCCATCGGCTAGGATTTTAATCGGGTTAGCTAGGGACTTTATCATTCCCGCCGCTTTAAGCTTATCCGGCGTAATTTTGCTGCCGGACTTAAACGTATTAAGCTGGCCTACATTCACGAGACTGTATTCCGTCCGGAAGATGTTCGTAAAACCGCGTTTCCGGGGCAGGCGCTTGATTAAAGGCAGTTGGCCGCCCTCGAAACCGGGACGGAATTTACGGTTGCCGGCGCGTACTTTTTGCCCTTTACTGCCGCGTCCGGAATATGTCCCGCGCCCGCTGCCGTCGCCGCGCCCTACACGCTTGCTGCCGTGTCTGGAGCCGGCTGCCGGAGAGATATCATTTTGTTTTACCAAGCTCTTCCTCCACTTTGACCAGGTGCCGCACTTTATTAATCATGCCGCGCAC
>JAFGOC010000077.1 GCA_016926705.1 Dehalococcoidales bacterium
GAGTATGACCATCTTATCAGAGACCCCTCTGATTTCTGGCTGCGCGTATATTTGCCGAGAGTCTTCGGGGCTTTGAAGGGTTTCAACCAGCTATCGCCATTTACGTCTTTTGAAGAAATCGTCACCGGGAATTTCCTGCCTTTCGCCAACCCCGAAGTGCAGGCTGGTATGAATGCTCTGATGAAAGCCGGCATGGAAAGCCTGAAGTGGATAGCGGCTGTAGGTGAGGTTGCCGGTGAAGCCATGGCTATGGGATTTCCCGGCGTGATGAGCGCCCTGGCTAAGGCGCCGTTTGATACGCTCGGGGATACGTTGCGCGGTACCCAGGGGATTATGCTGGACATTTTCCAGCGGCCCGATAAGGTGCACGCGGCCATGGAAAGAATCGCTCCTATTGCCATAGAAACAGCAATAAATTCGGTAAACGCGGCTGCGGCACCCATTGTAATGATGCCGCTGCATAAGGGCGCCGACTCCTTCATGTCTGTCAAGCAATACGAGACGTTCTACTGGCCCACCTTTAAGAAGGTCATAATGGCGTTTGTCAACGAGGGTATTATACCGGTGCTTTTCGCTGAAGGAAGCTATAATAATCGACTCGATATCATCGGCGATTTCCCAAAGGGCACCGTAGCCTGGTACTTCGACCAGACAGATATGGCTAAAGCCAAGGAAAAAATCGGCGACAGATGCTGCATCATGGGCAACATACCTACCTCGCTGGTGATGACGGGCACGCCTCAAGAAGTGAAAGAACACTGCCGCAAGCTTATCGAAGTATGCGGCAAGGGCGGCGGCTATATTCTGGCCGGCGGCGCCAACGTTGATGAGGGTAGTCCGGAAAATATGCGCGCCATAGGCGAAGCGGCTAAAGAATACGGCGTTTATAAGTAATATCAGGGACAAATTTAAAATTATAGCTGTTTGACTGATAGCAGGCATTTCCACATCTTCTTCTTCGGGTTGGAAATGCCTGTCGGTTAAGGCTATTCGTCTTCGGAGGCTAATCATGGCTAAAGAGTGGTCGGAGATGACCTGGCAGGAGAGGCGGGAAGAAAGGTTTAAGAAGTGGCTGAATCCCCCCGGCGTTAAATTCCCCTCCCCGGCGATAGAAAAGAAATATAAAGAACGCGCCACCCGCATGATTAAGGCCGTGAAGATGGAAATTCCTGACCTCGTCCCCATTCACCTCGCCGCCAGTTCTTTCGTCGCTTACAATGCCGGCTTCACCTATAAAGAAGTGCTTTACGATTATTCTAAGATTGTGCCTGCCTGGACGAAGTTCGTCGATGAATTCGACCAGGACTCCGCCGACGCCCCCGGCTTTTTCCCCGCCAGGGTCTATGAAATCCTCGACTACAAGGTGAATAAGTGGCCGGGGCACGGCCTGCCGGATAAGACAACCCTCCACAACTTTGTGGAAAAAGAGTACATGAACGCCGACGAGTATGACCTTTTAATCAATGACCCGTTCGACTTCGGGCTAAGGTATTTTACGCCGCGGACCTGGGGCGCCTTCGAGCCGCTGGCTGATATGCCGTCCTTTTCCGACTACCAGGGACTTCCGGAGCGCCTGATGATGATGTGCCAGGACCCTCGCTTCCAGAAGCTGTTCAAGGCTATCTGGGAAGCCAGTCAGGACAACGCCAAGTACCAGAAGGTTATGGGCGAATGCGCACAGATATCTCTGGACAGGGGCTTCCCCCCTTTGATGGGCGGGATAATGCTGGCGCCTTTCGACACCGTTGCCGATATGCTGCGCGGCACGAGCGGTTCCGTAAAGGATATGTTCCGGCAGCCGGAAAAACTGCTTGAAACGCTGGAGGTAATCGCTGAGCGCAGCCAGGAGTCTGCCGTGGCCATGGCCAATATGTCGCGCAGTCCGGTCGTCTTTGTTCCCACGCACAAGGGTGCTGACGCTTTCATGTCCGTCAAGCAGTTCGAGAAATTTTACTGGCCCACCTTCCGCAAGCTGTTATTGGGCGTTGTCAACGAGGGCTGTGTGCCGATGATAGTCATCGACGGCAGCTATAATGAAGACCGTCTGAAAATCATCAGTGAACTGCCGAAGTCGTCCGTCGTATGGAATATGGAAAAGACCGATATGGCTATGTCTAAGAAAATCCTGGGCAATTCCGCCTGCATCGCCGGGAATGTCACCGCGGCACAGCTTTACACCCAGACCCCCGACGCCATAAAAAAGTATGTGCGTTACCTCATCGAGACCTGCGCCCCGGGCGGAGGCTATATTCTGGCGCTCGGCTCCGGCATCGATAAGTGCGACCCGGCCAATTTACAGGCTGTTGTTGAAGCCGGTAGAAAATACGGCGTTTATAAATAAACCGGCCATATTTTAAAATAAATAGAATGATGGTCAAGCTCCTGATAAGGAGTTCTTTCTTGTTTTAAGCTGGACTTGATATTCGGTGTTTATTTGGTAATAAAAAAGGGGGTATTAACCTGATGGAAAGTGCCGCAAAAAAATGGGAAGACATGACCTGGCAGGAAAAACGCGAGGAACGCTTTAAGCGGTGGCTTAACCCGCCGGACGTGAAATTCGTCAACAAAGAGTCGGAACAGCTCTACAAGCAGAGGGTAACGCGATTCATCAAGGCAATCAAGCTGGAAGAACCTGACCGTGTCCCCGTCATGCTGCCGACGGGCAACTCTCCGGCTTACTGGGGGGGCGCCAATTTCCGTACGTTAATGTACGATTATAAAAAGGGGCATGAAATCTGGAAGAAATACATGGAGGCCTTCGGGGACATGGATATGTTCGGCGGGCCAAGTTTTATTCCTTCTGGCAAGATATCGGAAGCTATACCATCGATAACGCAGAAGCTCCCCGGTCTGGGCTTGCCGGAAGATGCCCCGATGAACCAGTTTGTAGAGGGCGAATATATGAAGGCCGACGAATATGACCTTTATATGATGGACCCCTCCGATTATAATTTCCGCGTTATGCTGCCCCGCACCACCCCCCTATTCGAGCCTTTCAAGCGCCTGACTCCCATGCGCGGCTTCATGATGAGTAATTACTGGCTGATGGCCCTTTGCGACCCGGAGATACGCAAGATATTTGAAAAGCTCATGACATTAACCGACGAGCAAATCAAGTGGCAGATGGCCAGCATGGAAATCAATAATTATATCCGGTCGCACGGCTATCCTGCCATGTGGGGGGGCGGTATTCTGGTCGGCGCGCCTTTCGACCATTTTGCCGACGCCTTGCGCGGCACCCAGGGTATTGTCATGGACATGTTCCGCCAGCCGGAAAAGCTGCATGAGGCAATGGACTGGTATCTAAAGACGACTATCGAGACCACTATTAAGAATTTCCCCATGACCGCGAGTCCTCTCTGTGTCATGCCGCTACACAAAGGCGATGACACCTTCATGTCCGATAAGCAGTTCGCCGAGTTTTACTGGCCGACCTTGCGCGGCCTCCTCCTGGCTATGATTAACGAGGGACTGGTGCCGATGCCATTCGCTGAGGGACGTTATAACAGCCGCCTGAAACAGATTGCCGATACGCCAAAGAGTGGCGTGGTCTGGTGGTTTGATAAGACCGATATGGCCGCAGCAAAGAAGATAATCGGCGATATTTGCTGTATCGTCGGCAACGTGCCTACTTCATTAATTTTGAACGGAACAACCCAGCAGGTTAAGGAACACTGCCGCAAGCTTATCGAGGCTTGCGCCCCGGGCGGAGGCTACATTTTAGGCGGTGGTGCTCACGTGGATACGGGCGGCGTGGAAAATCTTAAAGCCATGATGGAAGCGGCTAAAGAATACGGCGTTTATAAGAAATAAAACTGCGGAGGCAGAGCGTGTTTCAAAGACCGGAAAACTGGGCGGAACTGACCTGGCAGCAGAGAAGAGAGCTACGCCTTGAACAGTGGATTAGCGGCCCCGGCATTAAATTCGACAGCCAGCAGACGGAAAACGACTATAAGGCGCGCGCCACTCGCCTGGCTAAAGCCGTGAAGATGGAGCTCCCCGACCGGGTCCCCTGTATGATACCCACCGGCTGGTTTCCCGTGAAGAATGCCGGCGTTACCCTCAAGCAGGTCATGTATGACCCGGAACTGATGAAGAAGGTCTGGCTTAAATTCGTGGATGAATATGATTCGGACCATTTCGACGGCACGCTGTTTTTCCAGGCGCCAGTCAACGATTTACTTGAAATCAAAAATTTCAAGTGGCCCGGTCACGGCCTGCCGGACGACGCCCACTCCTACCAGTACGTCGAGGGTGTTTATATGAAAGAGGATGAGTACGACCTCTTTATGCAGGACCCCTTTGATTTCCAGCTGCGGAAACTGCTGCCGCGCACCACGGGCATCTTCGAGCCTTTTGCAGACATGCCTTCCTTTTCTTCCTACCAGGGGCTGCCCAACCGTCTGATGATGATGTGCCTCGACCCGCGCTTCCAGAAGCTGTTCAGGGCCATCTGGAAAGCCAGTCAGTTTCTACCGGCCTGGGGCAAAGCCAATGTCGAGACCACCCAGGCGGCGGCAGCTAAAGGCTTTCCCGTTTTTCGCGGCGGGCTGGCTGTAGCCCCGTTCGACGTTTTTGCCGATAACCTGCGCGGCACCCAGGGCATCGTCATGGACATGTTCCGACAGCCGGATAAAATCCACGAGGCGATGGAGTTCGTTATGCCCCGGCTGCTCTCCGGCGCTATCTCCATGGCCGACGGCGCCGATTGCCCGATGGTAATGATGCCTTTGCACAAGGGCGACGATACCTTCATGTCCGACAAGCAGTTCGAGACCTTCTACTGGCCTACGTTCCGCCGCCTGTTGCTGGGCATGGTGGAAGAAGGGCTGGTGCCTTTCCCGGTGGCGGAGGGCGCTTATAACCGCCGCCTCGAATATATTTCCGATATGCCTAAAACCGCTGTTGTCTGGATGTTCGACCAGACGGATATGGCTAACGCCAAGAAAACGGTGGGGAAGGTATCATGCATCGCCGGCAATGTGCCGGTTTCCATCGCCTACACTGGTACGGTCGATGAGATGAAAGCATACTGCCTTAAGCTTATCGAGACCTGCGCCCCGGGCGGGGGATATATCCTTAGCGGCGGCTGCACTTTTGATATGGCTAAGCCGGAAAACTTGAGGGCGATGATGGACTCGGTTAAAGAACACGGCTATTATAAATAAGTGGTGAAAAGATAAATCAAACGGAGGCAGGAGATATGGAAGGGGTTAACAACTGGAAAGAATTGACTCCAGCCCAGAAACAGGAAGCCAGGTTCAAAAAATGGCTCGATGCTCCTGGTGTTAAGTTCAAGAACAGGGAAGCCGAAAAATTATACAAAGCCAGGGTAAACCGCTTTATCAAGGCCATCAAGCTGGAAAAGCCGGACCGCGTGCCCTGCGCTCTACCGATAGGCTATATCCCGGCCTATTACGCCGGCTACGACCTCAAGACTGTGATGTATGATTATGAAAAGCAGCGGGATGCCTGGCTGAAGTTCATGTACGACTTTGGGGACATGGATACCTACGGCGGGCCCGGCCTCATCCTGCCGGCTAAAGCCCTGGAAATAATCGACCATAAGCTGCATAAGTGGCCCGGCCACGGTCTGGCGGACGACGTCCGCTCCTACCAGTTCGTGGAAAAAGAATATATGAAGTCGGACGAGTATGATAAGCTCATCAACGACCCCTCTGATTTCTGGCTGCGGACCTTTATGCCGCGCCAGGCGGGGGGCTACGCCGCTTTAGCAAAGCTGCCCCACCTCACCGCCTTTATCGGCATACCAATTTTTTACCTGGCGAGCTTCGCCGACCCCGAAATCCAGGAAGCCTATAAAACAATATTTAAGGCTGCCGAAGAAACTATAAGATGGCAACAAATCACGGGCGAAGCAGGCCGCATCGCGCTGGAAGAAGGCTACCCGGGCTTCAGCGGCGGCTTCTCCGGCGCCCCATTCGATATGCTGACCGATATGTGCCGCGGCACCCAGGGTATAATGCTGGACATATTCCGCCAGCCGGATAAAATCCACGCGGCGATGGAAAGGCTGGTGCCTATCGCCATTGAAGAAGCGGTCAGTATCGCCAACCTGTCCCTGTCGCCTATCGTGATGATGCCCCTGCACAAAGGCGAAAGAGGCTTTATGTCGCAAAAACAGTTCGAGACCTTTTACTGGCCGACCTTTAAGAAGGTCCTGATGGGCATGATTAACGAGGGCCTGGTGCCGATGCCCTTTGCCGAGGGCAATTATATCCCCCGTCTTGAGGTTATCCAGGAAATGCCCAAGGGTACGATGATATGGTACTTCGAGTATATGGACATGGCGCTAGCCAAGGGAACGGTCGGCAAGAGAAACTGCATTTACGGCAACCTGCCGGTTTCCACCATGGTGACCGGTACGCCGGAAGAGGTGAAGGAAGGCTGCCGCAAGCTCATCGAGACCTGCGCGCCGGGGAGCGGCTATATCCTTAGCGCTGCCGCTTCAATGGACTTCGGCAGGGTTGAAAATCTCCACGCCATGATGGACGCGGCTAAAGAGTACGGTGTTTACAAATAAATTGATATAGGAGAAAAACCATGGAAACAAAAGTAACCAGCGACAAGAAGGAAGTTATCATCTCAATCGACCGTCCGACGGTTATCATCGGCGAACGCATCAACCCCACTGGCAGAAAAAAATTGACGGAAGTATTAAAAGCGGGCGACCTGGAGATGGTGCGTAAAGAGGCGCTTATCCAGGTGGAAGCCGGCGCGGACATCATCGACTGCAATGTCAACGCCCCCGGTGTGAATGATGTCGAGATACTGCCTAAAGCCATAAAAGTCATCCAGGAAGCCGTCGATGCCCCCATGTGCCTCGATAGTCCCAATAAAGATGCCCTTGAAGCCGCGCTGAAAGTCTACAAAGGCAAGCCGCTGGTCAATTCCGTCAGCGGCGAGGAGGCTTCCCTTAAGAGGATGCTGCCCCTCGTGAAAGAGTACGACTGCGCGGTCATCGGCCTGGTGCAGGACGACGAGGGGATTCCCAAGAACGCCGAACGCCGCGTCGCTATCGCCCATAAGATAGTGGAGAGGGCGGAAAAGGCCGGCATCAAGCGCGAGAATATCGTCATCGATGTGCTGACCTTCGCCATCGGCGCCGAGCCGAAGTCCGGGCTCGATGTGCTGGAGGCTATCCGCCGCATCCGAGAGGAGCTGGGCGTCAATATGACCATGGGCGCCAGCAATATCTCCTTCGGCATGCCGGACCGGCCTATCATCAACAATGCCTGGGCGGCCGCGGTGATTGTGGCCGGTGCTACAGCCCTGATAACCGACGCCGCTAAAATCAGGCCTGCCATACTCGCCACCGACCTTATTCTGGGGCGCGACAGGTTTGCGCGGCGCTTTATAGAGGACCACCGCAAGCGTGAGCAAGCCGCCCAGCAGACTAAATAGCGTATTGTCATCTTGAACGTAGCGAAGGAGCTAGGAGCGGGGTGGGGTGTTTTATCCCCGCCCCTTAGCTTGACACTTTAGTCTCAAAAGCATATACTTGAAATTGCATCGCAACGCGGGGTAGAGCAGTGGTAGCTCGTCGGGCTCATAACCCGGAGGTCGTTGGTTCAAATCCAACCCCCGCTACCAATCTTCTTTTTCAATTCATAATTTTTGACTAAACGGGATTTTCAATTGTCTTAAAATCTACTTCCCATCCACACCC
>JAFGOC010000078.1 GCA_016926705.1 Dehalococcoidales bacterium
GGCGGACCCTTAAGCGGCAGGCCTTCCTTCTGTAAGGCGTCGGCGATGCCCTTAGAGAGCTTATCCATCAAGGTCTTACTGGTGATGACCCTGTACTCCAGCTCCTGCATGTTGCGGGCGGTGGGAGCGTATTTAGCGGCTTCCAGGATGTCCCTGACGACCTGTTTCGGAAGTGGCTTGTCTTGATAAGCACGGATGCTCTTCCTCGACTTGATAATCTCCATTAACGTTTTCATAGCTGAATCACCTTTTCTTTTGCCATTTTTCAACCTCTATAAGACAGGAATTGGGGGCCATGCCGGGGGCGTTCTTTGAAAGCATGCGTGAGGGGGTCAGGATAGCCACGCAGCCTCCCCTATCGATGCTGTCGGGGTTGCCGGGCTCGAGGGGGTCGTACCTGGCGGAGCCGTAGTAGCAGTGCGCCACGCCCTGCCGCATACGCTCGGTCACCTCGGCGATACAGAGCACGGCGCCGCGGTCGTTAAAAAGCTTGACGATGTCCCCATTCTTGATTTCACGGGCGTCAGCATCGGCGGGGTTAAGGCGCACCGGACGCCAGTAATAGCCGTCTTTGTAAACGCGGTGCCCGGGTATTTCCCCGAGCCAGATGGAATTAGCATCGTAATGGGTGTGAAACGAGTAGCGGGGGTGGGGGGATATGAGTTGTAGCGGATACTTTTCCACGAGCTTTGAATTATAGCCTTCCCACGAGGGGATGTAGCGGGGCAGAGGCGCCCTTTCCTTATCGTCGGGGAGGTGCTTCTTCAAGCTCTCCGAAACGAACTCGATTTTACCGCTGTAGGTGCCCAGTTCGTTGGCTTTGTCCGTATCGAGCTTGGCATTAAAATGGTCGGGCGTATCGCAGGCGCGTCCCTCCGCAAACCAGCGCAGCCCGGGGGTGAACTTGTAGTCGTCCGGCATGGGAACGATAAAGTAGCCCTTTTTCTTGAAGTCTTTAAAAGAGATATATTGGGAGAGGTCGGAGGCATGATAGACCTTCTCTATCCAGTCCTCTTCCGTATTGCCTTCCGTAAAGTCCTCTTTCACGCCGAGTCGCTCTGCTAATTCAGCAAATATCTGATAATCGGACTTCGACTCGAATAGCGGCTCGATGCACTTTTGCTGGTACACGATAACGCGGTGGTTGCAGGCGTTGGAGCCGTGGTGGGTGTAGCCGCCGGTATTGGCCCACTCGCCGATGTCCGGCCGCTCGAAGTTGGTGCATGCGGGCAGGATGATATCGGCCAGACCGGTCTCGGTGCACCACCAGCAGTCCTGATTAACGACGAACTCCAGTTTAGGACTTTGATACATTTTTACGTAGCGGTTGGTAGCGGTCATCGTGCCGAGGTAGGAACCCCCGTAGCGGTAGTACATCTTGACCTCGGAACAGCCGGGGGAGGGGTAGGTAAAAGGGATGAACTGCTGCTCCAGCGACTGCCCGCAGAAAGTCTCCCCGAGCCACTTTATGGGCGGACTTAAGATAGCTTCAGGCATGAGCAGGCGGTAGATGCGCTGCTTGACCGGATTTTCCACCTGTTTACGGGCGAGTCCGTTCAGGAAACTGGCCCCGAAAGAGCTGTAGCCGGGGAAATTGAAATCGGCGTTATACGGCGAGCCCATGGTAGTGCCCCAGATATTGACGCCCGGCTTGCCTAGTCCCTGCATCGCCTGCAGGAGCACCATCAGGCGCGTCCACTCGGTGCCGTAAGCCTGACGGCAGGCGCCGGACTCGCCGCCGCGGGAACCAGCCGCCAGCATTGTACGCGAGGCAGCCCATTCACGCGCCAAGCTTTTAATGGTATGAACAGGGACATCGCAGATTTTGGATGCCCATTCCGGGGTGCAGTTGTCACCGAGAATATGCTTCTTGAACTCCTCAAAACCGACGGTTCGGGAGGCGACGTAATCCTTATCGTAAGTGCCTTCGGTCAGCCAGATGTGGGCAATGGCTTCCGCCAGGGCGGCGTCGGTGCCGGGGCGGGGGGTAATCCATTTATCACCCAATATCGCGGCTGTATAGTTGCAAAAGGGGTCGATGAATATCTGCTTTTTACCCAGGTCGCGCAGCCAGTACCGCCAGAGAATCGATTCCTGTCCGCCGTAGATGCCCCGCGTCGAATCGGGGTCGTTGCCCCAGTGCACAACGAGGTCGGTGTTCTTAAGAGCGTCCTCAAGCAGGTCGTACTGCTCCGGCATGCCGAGTCGCCAGAAAAAGCCGTAGGTATGGGTGGCGCCCCAGTGCCAGCCCTCCCAGCTATCCGGATTATCCATGATATCCGTAAAACCGATGAGGTTGAAAAATCGCGCCCAGGTCGAGGTGCGGTAGCCGACATTGCCCCAGTTGTGGTGAGAGGAGGCGCGGGACATGATTGCCTCTGGCCCGTAGGCGGAGCGGATCCTCTTCATCTCGCCGGCGACGATATCCAGGGCTTCTTCCCAGCTAATACGTTTATAGCCTGACTTACCGCGGTTTTGCGGATTGCGCTCGCCGCGGAAGTCGAAGTCTTCACGGATAAGAGGATATTTCAGGCGCAAGTCCGAGTAAATACGGGCTTTCTCTACCACAGTGAAAGGTGCGACGCATGCCTTACGCAGCGGGGAGAAATTTTTGCCGTTCGCCTTGATGGTCCAGGAAGTAGCATCGCTATCATTAAGAACTAGGGGGCGTACGCGGACAATTTTCCCGTCGTTGACATACACCTGTACAGGGCCGCCATTGGTGAGATTGGTACAAATCTTTTCCAATATATTCCCTTTGTGGTATTCTCCTATATAAAAGTATAATAAATAACGCACTATGTATCAAACGTGAGAACTAGAAATGGCCGAAAAGAAGCTGCTTTCCTGGAATGTTAACGGCATCAGGGCAATAAAGAATAAAGGGTTCCTGGAATGGTTCAATAAAGAATCGCCGGATATCCTCTGCCTGCAGGAGACTAAAGCCCAGCCCGACCAGCTGGACGCTGACCTCAAGGAAGTTAAGGGCTATAACGTTTACTGGAATTATCCGGAGAAAAAAGGCTATGCCGGCGTGGCGGTATATACCCGCGAAAAACCGCAGGCTGTAAAATATGACTTCGGCAAATTCGGCCTTGACCTTGAGGGTAGAGCCATTATAGCCGAATATCCAACCTTTATCCTGTTCAATATTTATTTCCCTAACGGCGGGGCCGGTAATAAGCGGGTGCCGTATAAATTGGATTTTTACGATACCTTTCTACACTACGCTGATTCCCTGGTTAAAGCCGGGCGTAAACTTGTAATTTGCGGTGATTTGAATACCGCCCATAAGGAAATCGACCTGGCGCGCCCCA
>JAFGOC010000079.1 GCA_016926705.1 Dehalococcoidales bacterium
ACCCCCCCCCCCCCCTGTCATCCTGGAGCGCAGCGAAGGATATCAGGGTGGGGCGTCCTTTCCCCGCCTCCCACTTCATTCAGGGGTATCGGCGTCTCCCTTTGAAAAAGGGAGATAAGAGAGGGATTTTGTCCCTTTCATCCCCCTCCCCCGTCTCCCCCTTTCTTAAAGCCTGCCACGTACCTGATACGGGGGTGAGGTATGCACTCATCGTTTTCCCCTCTCTGTGTACGGAGAGGGGAAACTAAAGGGGGTGAGGTTCTGCGACAAAATCCCCTTTCCCTTGCTCCCTCACCTCCTTTATAATAGTGAGAGACAGAGGGATTTTCTACAGGTTAACAAGAAACCAGTTAAAAACAATTGAAAAAGACGGAACGAATCGAGCCTGACCTGTCGAAACGAATGAAAAAATGACAAAACGAATTGAAGCTGAAAATGATTATTTTTTCTCATTCCAGAGCTAAAAGAAAAAATTTTTAAACAGCCCTTTTTACAAAACGAATCACGTACCAACCGCTTGCACTATCATCCTCTCCCCTTCGTAAGGGGAGAGTTAGAGAGGGATTTACCCCTCCCCCCACCCCTTGAACGGGCTCGGCTTGAGCTTCAATTTGGCGTTACGCTTCGCCTCGCTGGTCGGCTTGCCCGTCACCGGGTGTACATAGTGGAACGGGTAGATATACCCCGACGGGTACTGCGTATCGTACTCCGCCCACTCGTCAGGACTAAGCCTGGGAAGCTCCCGCTGCGCCTCTTTGGAGTCGGGCGGCGGCTGCGGCGGCGTCCTCCCCGACGTATATGCGTAGTGCATCAGCAGCCGCAGCTTGAGTATCTTCCACACGCCGTCCTCCTTGATGTAGTCCATCTCGTAAATGACCGCCATGATTGCCGGGTCGAGCGGCATCGTCGCGTGCGATAGTATCCCCCCGTAGCCGTACCACCTCCCGTGCGCCGTCTGACCGTCTTCGGCTACCGTTATCACCGGCGATACCTGCATTACCATGTGCAGGAACTCCGGCGGCGCTTCCTTCATCCCCCCGAAGTACCTGCGGATGCCCTCCGGCCCTTTATACGTCCCCTCGACGAAGGTCCCCGATACCTCCGGGTTGTCCTTGGCAAAGCAGTCGATGATTTCGTCGCCCATCCAGTGCTCCAGGTAGTAGCCGTAAGCGCACTGCAGTCGCTTGATGGCTTCGATGTCCTCGAGCCTTTGCATCTGCTTCTTGAGCGACCTTATTTCCGACTCCATGGTCTTTACCTTGGTTTCCAGCGACTTATCACTCATGGCATGCTCCTTTGCTTTACTCGACCCCCTCGAACAGGTCGCTCTCGTGCATTCGGCCCTTCGCCGGCGGGAAGGCGCGCATGTAGCAGTCCCGCGGCCTGGAGAATGAATTAATCAGCCTGAATAATAGACTCTGCCGCGGCAGTCCCCCGGAGGTCTGGCTGGCGTGGCAGGCCACCGCCCGGCTGCGCGTCTCCAGCGACCCCTTTTTCAAACTTATCACGCAGTGAATCGGGAATTCGTTCTCCAGGAAAGCCGCCATGTCGATGTCCCTGTTGCGTCCCATGTGGTGCACGTCCCGCCCGAAGAACTTCATTACCTTCACCAGGAACTTGAGCAGCCGGTGCGGGAAGACGTGGTAATACAGCTTCTGCGGCTGGAAGGCCGGGCCGGCTTCGGGGTACTTTTGCGGGTCTCCCGACGCTTCAAATGCCATAACCGTGGCCCTGTGAATGGCGATATGGTCGGGGTGGCCGTACCCTCCCTGCGGGTCGGAGGTGATGATTACCTCCGGCTTGAGTCTGCGTATTATTTCGACGATGCGTTTTGCCACCTCCTCCACCGGGGCGGCCATCAGCGCGTCGGAGTGCTTATTGTCCGCCGCCCCGGCCATGCCGGAGTCCCGGTAGCCCAGGTAGATAACGTCCTCCAGCCCGAGTGCCTCCGCGGCGCACTTGAGCTCGTGGGTACGCAGCTCGGCGATAGACTCGTATCCTTTCAGGAATTCCGGGGCGACCTCGCCGGCCTCGCCGCGTGTCCCGCAGACGTAATAGACCTTATAGCCGGCGGCGGCGTACTGCGCCAGCGTCGACCCCACCCCCAGCGTTTCATCGTCCGGGTGCGCGCCCGTCAGCATCAGTGTTTTCGGTGTGTCCATTTACCCCCGCCGCGATTAAAAATTTGACAGTCCTGCTGATTGTGTGGTATAATATATATACAATTTGAAAATATGTATATCCCCCGACCGGGGATTTTTCTTTTTAAAGGACCCTTTTGATTCCTTCTGTGTACGGCTCTTTAATAATTCCCTTATCTGTAATAATTGACGTTATGTATTTATGCGGCGTCACGTCGAAGGCGGGATTGGCGGCGGCTGTCCCCTCCGGCGCGGTGGTCACACCCTGGAAATGGGTCACCTCTTCCGGCTTTCTCTCCTCGATGGGTATTTGCTCGCCTGTTTTTAAAGAAATATCGATGGTGGAGACCGGCGCGGCGATATAGAACGGGATTTTGTTTTCTTTCGCCAGTACCGCCAGCGCGTAGGTGCCGATTTTGTTGGCCGTGTCCCCGTTGGCGGCGATGCGGTCGGCCCCGGTAATCACGCAATCGACCCCGCCCTTCGCCATAAAGTACCCCGCCATGGAGTCTGTTATCAATGTCACCGGCACGCCGGCCTTTTTCAATTCCCACGTGGTCAGCCTTGCCCCCTGCAGCAGCGGCCGGGTCTCCCCGGCGAGCACTTTTATTTTCTTGCCCTGCCTGTACGCTGCAATGATAACCCCGAGCGCCGTGCCGTAGCCGGAGGCCGCCAGTGGGCCGGTATTGCAGTGCGTCAGTACCGTCCAGCCGTCATTAATCAGCTCCGCCCCGAACAGGCTCAAGTGATGCGTGGCGTCGGCTTCTTCCCGGTGTATTCTTACGGCTTCCTCTACTATAACTTTTTTAATATCCGGCAGGTTTTTGCCGGTTATTGCCGCCTGCTTCATGCGTTCCAGGGCGAAAAACAGGTTGCGGGCGGTCGGTCTCGTGGCGGCAATAACGTCGATTATACTCTCCAGCTTTTTCAAGAATTCGTCTTTATTTACGGCATTGATTTTTTGGGCCCCCATGGCTATTCCGTAAGCGCCGGCTATCCCGATGACCGGGGCGCCCCTTACCTTCAGTTCACTGATGGCTTTAGCGACATCAAGGTAATCTTCCAGGTCAAGATATATTTCTTCCTGCGGCAGCTTTGTCTGGTCGAGTATCCTGACCTTATTCTCCAGCCACTCAATTGGTTGATAATCTGTTTTAATCCCCTTTACCTCCCCTGGTTCGCTCCGACTTTCTCTGCATCATTAACGATTTCATTGCGGTCTATGCAAAGTATATGCTCTCTTTTGCCCTCTTTTTCGTACCAGACGGTCCTCAAATATTTAAATCCTGCTTTTTTATAGGCTTTGATAGCTATCTCGTTCTTCACGTAAGGGTCGGCGATGCACCGGTCCACATCATACTCTTTGAAGACGATTTGCTTGAGGAACTCCCTGATAATACCGCTGCTCAAGCCGCGGTGGACGTAATCCGCTTCGCCGATGAGCAGGTCGATGCCGGCACAGTTGCGGTCGAGGCCGAAATTGGCCTTTTCAGCCGGTTCGTCGTCCATTTTACACAACTGCACCATGCCGATGGGCGTGCCGTCATGAATTATCAGGTAAACATCGACACGTTCATCGCCTGAAATGCGTGGCGAATAATGCTTTTTCACCAGGTCTAGGGAAGGATGGCGCTTGCCGTCAATCTCCCACCATTTACTCACGTGCGGCGTATTGAACCACCTGTGCAGTAGCGGCAGGTCGCTTTCCTTGACCCGACTGAACGTAGTTTTACCGGCTTTTATCGTCATTTAACGCATCCTGTCTCTTTTCCCATTTCTCGCGTTTCAGTTCCATCAGTATGAAGTTATGGCCGCTGTGCTTGAGCTGCCCGCAATCGGTGAACCCGCATTTTTCAAAACATCGGTGTGCCCTTTTGTTCCAGTCCAGCGTCTTCAGGTAAAGCCGGTCCAGGCTTGAATTCCTGAATACATGGTCGACGAGGGTATTGACGGCATCGTTGCCGTAGCCTTTGTCCCAGTAGTCCCTGTCGCCTATCATGATGCCTACCTGCGCCTCCCCTTTTTTCTCGTCGATGTCATAGCAGGTGCAGTTGCCGATATGCCTGCCTTCCAGGGTATCTATCGCCAGGGGGAACCGTGTGTCCCTGCGGCTAAGCACCGATGAATAGTCCAGCAGGTAAATGGCGAAGGACATCTCCAGTACCGGGGCCGCGTCGAGCCGGGAAAGCTCGGGGTCGGACTGCCAGCGGTAGTCGTTGCGGACGTCCGAGAGTTTTTTCTCGCGGAGCCTGGTCTTTTTACCGGTGATAATGCTGCTGTGCAGGGGCTTGAGTCCGGCAAGTTTATCGGTCTTTCTGAATTTCATAGTATAAAATTAACGCGGCCGGGATTTAGTTTTCCGGTTGTTCTTCGTCCTCTTCCTCACCTTCGCCGCGTTCCCAGATTGGCTCGGTAAAGTAATCGATATACTCTTCCATGGCCTGGGCGGCTACCTGCTTGATTCTTTCGCCGGCTTCCACGGCCATCTTGGCGAGTTCGGTGAAGTCAACTTTTATCTCCAGCATATTGGTCAGGACCTTGAGGACCGCCAGCGCCGCCATGGGGTTGGGCACTCTGCTGGCATATACTGGCACCTCGCCGAGCAGGCAAATGCCGTCGAACTCGCGCTCTTTGGCGACGCCCAGTAGCAGCCCGTTCAGTCCGGCGATTTGCAGGTTGCTCGAGCGCTCCAGGTGATATTCCTGCAGGTCGCGGGAAAGCAGGTGACTTGTTGCCACACCCCAGACCTTGGGCGGCTCGGTGTGGTGGATGCGGGTGATGGCCGCGGCGCAGGTGTAGATACGCTGTGCGCCGAACCTTTTTGCTACGTCCAGGATGCAGTGCGCCAGGTCGTAGCCTTTTGAGGCCGGCTGGTCGTCCCCGATGAATAAAATAAGGTCTTTGCCGTCGCCGGTGTTTTTCCAGTAATAAAAATCACTCTGGGGGAAGCTTGGCTCTTCGACGACGTTGTCCCTGACCAGCACACCGCTGGGGTCGAAAAAGTAAGCGGGCTCAAGGTAGCCCAATTCTTTGAAGCCAAGCTTGGCCTTGAGGTAGTTAGCGATAATCATGGCAACGTTGCCGATACCGGGCCAGGCGGCTAAAAGGTTGGGGGCGTTAAGCTTGGGCCGGGCGGTGATTTTGATAATATCGTTAGACATTTCACTTAACCTCTTGTATAGTATGTCACCCTGAACGAAGTGAAGGGTCCCGGGGTCAGGGAACAGTCGTTCTTACCGTCCCTCCCCGAGATTCTTCGCTACGCTCAGAATGACAATTTACTATATTTCTCTTATCCGATACTAGATATTTTACTCTGTTGTGATGATAATTTCTAAATTGTGTGGGACAAAATCCCTCTCTCACTCTCCCTTTTACAAAGGGAGAGGATGACGGTACAAACCGCATATCTAGTTTCTAAGCTAATCTTTCCCTCCTTCGTAAGGAGGGATTAAGGGAGTATTTTCCTCACCCCTTGCTGGAAACGCTTAATTCCTTGCAGTAGAAGGGCGGGGTCTGTAAAAAGCCCCCCACCCAGCGCGTCTCGCTACCGATGGCGGCGATATCTTTCAGCAGTTTATAGACGTTGCCGGAGACCATCGTGTCCTTGACCCGCCCTACGATTTTGCCCTTTTCTATCTTAAAGCCGAGCAGCACGTTGCCACTGAAGTCGCCGCCCAGAATGTTGCCCTGCTCCGCGCCCATCAGTATATCTATAACCAGTCCTTCTTTGATGTCCGCTACCATCTCGTCGAAGGTGGTCTTGCCGGGCGTGATGACCAGTCCGCTGGGAGCGGGATTGGGCAGGCTGCCGCGGCCCCGGCTGCCGTTGCCGGTGCTCTTTTTCCCGGCTAAAGCCGCCGTTTGCAGGTCGTAGAGAAACCCCCTGACGATTCCCTTATTGATAAGGGGTGTTTTCTGACTGGGCACGCCCTCGTCGTCGCAGGGTCGGCTGGCGGGACGGTAAGCGACGGAGGGGTCGTCCCGTAGGCTGAAAGCCTTATCGAACATCTGCTTGCCGACTTTATCGCCGAGGGGCGAGGCGCCTTCATACACGGTCTTGCCGTTTAAAGCGGTAATCAGCGGCATGACAAGGGCGCTTGCTACGCCATTGGCGGTGAAAATGACCGGCAAGAGTTTCGTTGATGATTTAGCTTTCTCTTTAGCCCTGTCGAGTTGCTTGAGCACCAGGTCGGTTACCTGCCGGGAGTCGGTAATGGGGCGGCAGGAGCTTTCTTGTTCGCCGACGAAGAGCATATCGGTACACTGAATCAGGTTGCCCTCGATATCCAGTCCGAAAAAGCTCTTTTTATACTCCGCTTGGCCGCCGCGTGAATTGAGAAGGCGGACGGTTATAACGCCTCGGGTTACGCCGGCTTCACACAGGATACCGGGGGTATGGCTGGTCAGGGCGGCAACTATCGCTTCGCCGAGGGCGACCATGTCCTTGATAGCGACGCTTTCAACAGCGGCGTCGTAAATATTCACCTTCGGATAGCGGGCATTGCCGGGAAACTTGAACTTGGCCTCGCTGCCGAAGGCGGCAGTCTCCACGGCGTCTTTGACAAGCTGCTGTTTGTCCGCAGTACCGGCGGCGGTGGCAAACCCGATGCGTCCGTCCTTGATGACGCGTAAAGCCACGCTCGTCGACTGGTTGTTCTGCATATGCTTGAGTCGGTTAGCCTCGAACCTGACCCGTGTTTCTTCGGACGCAATCTCAAAGACTTCGGCTTCTTTAGCGGCTTTTTTCGCCAGAGCGAGGATTTGCTCCATTTATTTGCCTCCGATAAGGCAGTGCCGGATGCGGATATGGGGGCTGCCGAGGGATACCGGCAGGGGCATCTGTTCGCCCTTGCCGCAGCCTCCCCCCTGGTTCATATCCAGGTCGTTGCCGATGGTGTCGATATTCTGCAGGGTGTTGAAAACGTTGCCGGTCAGCTTCACCGGCCGGATGGCCTCGGCGACTTTGCCGTTGCGTATCATATAAGCCTCGCCGGCGGAGAAGGTAAACATCTCCATAGCCGTGGTGCCCCCGTACATTTTCTTGGCGTAGATGCCCTCCTTGATGTCGGCAATGATATCCTGGAAGGACATGGCGCCCGTCTCGATATAGGTATTGGTCATGCGCACGATGGGCGGGAAGCGGTAGCTGACCGCCCGTGCATTGCCGGTGGGTTTTTCGTTCATCTTGGCGGCGGTCTCCCGCGAGTGCAGACGCCCGACGAGCTTGCCCTCCCGTATCAGGTAGGTCTTGACCGAAGGCGTGCCCTCGTCATCATATTTGTAGCTGCCCCGCATCCCCGCCGGGTCGGACGCGGAATCGACGATGTTCAGGTGTTCCCCTCCGAACTGCTTGCCCAGCACCATGATTTCCCGCAGGCGGTCGTTCTCGTAAACGAAGTCGGACTCCGATAGGTGTCCGAAGGCTTCGTGGGCGAAAACACCTGCCAGCAGGGGGTCGAGTACTACCGTGTATTCACCGTCTTTGGCCTGCGGGGCGTCAAGCAGGGCTACCGCATTCTGCGCGATTTCTTTTACCTGCTTGTGGAGGCCTGTTATCTTGTTAAAATCCCCCAGGCTCCCCATGCTTATGAGCGCCTGCTGCACCTCGCCGTCTTTAGCCGCGATGGCAGAAAGCAGCAGAGTGACATCGGACCTTTCCTGTGTTATAAAACTGCCCTCCGAGTTCAGGAAGATGACTTTCTTGCGGCCGTCCGAGTAGCGTATGCTGGACGTTTTTACCTGCGGGATGCTCCAGATGATTTCATTGTATTCGTCAAGCAGGCGTTTCTTTTCCGCCAGCGGGATGGTCACGGGGTCTTTAGTAACGCCGCTGGGCACGGTTTCTTTAGCCGGGTCGACGGGGGCTAGATTACTTTTACCCCTGCCGGCGGACTGCGCCTGCTCGATAGCCAGAGGGATGCGTTTCTTCAGCCCGTCGAAGCTGTTGAAGCTGGTGAAGCCCCACCCCCCTTTCACCAGGGCTCGTACGTTACCGCCGGATGCCGTGGAACGCCCGATAGACTCCAGCACCTTGCCGCGGTAAATAATCTGGCTGGCTTGGTTTTCCTCGAAACGTGCCTCAAGGTAATCGGCTTTGCCCTTCTTGAGCTCCACGGCCAGGCTTTGAGCGACTTCATCTATTTTCGGCATGAACGGTTCCTAAGATATTTTACCTTTCTGTTTTAATACCTTTTATTTAAATATAACCGAAATCTCATTAGTTTTCTGCTCTTCTATACTTATCAATTGAGAAGTGGTTGTCCCGGTTACATTATCTGTAACAATAATTTCATATGTCCCCCCAAATCCCCTAAAGCTGAATTGACCTTTGCTGTCCGTTGTTCCTGAACCAGATGTCGTCCAATCCCTTATTAATTTCTTTAGATAATAATAAGAAATCTTGGGGTTGAATTGTTCATCCAGAATTCCGCCATGATATATGAAAGGGCTACCAAAGTACAAATTATCGGTGGCGTTCATCCAGGTTATATTCTCAACACTGGGTTTGCTGAAAAAAATCGTGTAAGCTGTTTTAAGATATTCAGCCTGTATTTCCTCACTCCATGGTTGCTCCCAGTAACCCTGGCCGGCGTGCTCTGACGGCACAGAAAGTTCTGTAATGTGAATTGGTTTTCCCAGTGTTGAGTAGCGGTCAATCAATTCTCCCATTTCTGTAAGGGAAAGGCGGGGGTGTTCCCAGAGCCCATCTCTGGTAACTGCGTTATAATAGAATTCCAGCCCGGTAATATCGTAATCAACCCCGGCTAAAATAGCATCTTCAAGAAAATCAAAAGGGTTAACGCTCGGGAAGACACCTTCACCTGCTGCGTTATAAATGTTGATAAGCACTCTGACCTCCGGGTCAGCATCACGGGCTGCCCTAATAGCTTCCTTGATTATCAATATTGTTTGTTCTTGATTAAAACCCAATAAGTTTGAATGCGCTTGCAGAGGTTCGTTGAAGACGTTCCATGTCTTGATATAGTTTTTGAAGGCATTAATTATGTTAAAGAAATGGGGATAAACCAGGCTTAAATACTCTTCAAAAGAAAGTGTTTTCAAATAATTCGGTACGGAAAAATCATACAACCATAACATGCACGTCGCCATGCCGCATAATCCGTACTTTTTAATAACCGAGATATAGTAATTTGGGTCAAGATTATATACACCTTGTTCCGGTTCAACTACTTCCCAACCGAACCAGGATTGGATGTAGTTAATGCCCGCTTCACCAAGTAGCGTCCACATCTTTGTGTCATCCTGCATTTCAAATACACCAAATGAGAACGAATGCTCGACCTGCCGGTATTGCACGTCCACATCCGGGCAAGGTTCGCCGCTGGAGTCTAGCACGGTCAGTAATACATCGCCCTTCCGGTATGTTTCTATATCAACTATAGCTTGTTCGACGGCTGCGGCGTCCAACCCTTTCGAATATGTAGGTGTTTGGGAAAGGTCGGGTACATTTATGAGACTCTCGGAGAAGTTATTGTTTTCTTTAGTTTCAGAAACAAATGATTCTTCATCCAGGGTGATTGATACTTGATAGTGTCCAGCTTCGGTGAGTACATTTTCTAAACTGACACTGAAAGAGCTTATTTGGTGCTTATAAACTGGCGGAGAAATTTCAAATATTTCTTCGTAAACGGGAATTTCTTCGCGGGTTATTTGCAGTTTAATATTCCATGAAGTGTTGATTTCCTCAAGGCTATCGTTTTTCCAGTTTTGACTGATATTCAGAATATCACCAACAATGGGTGCCAATGGGGTAATAATCGGTATTTCCAGCCACACAAGGTCGGTAGGGCCCTGGGTTTTAGTTGTTGGAGGACTTGCCGTTGGTGTTAATTGTGTCGGAACAATCGTCGAAGAAATAATAGTCGTTGTTTCAGTAGATGCCTCGGAGCATCCAGATAAAATGGTGATAATGATAATTAATAAAAAAAGTAAACTTTTTTTCATGATACTCTTACTTAACATTTCAGGAAAATACACCACTTTTATGGATAATTCTAGCCAGCTATCTACGTAAAGTCAAATGCTTTTTCCTTGACACTCGCGCGCCCGTTAGCTTAAACTATTAACGGTATTTTCTTCTCAATTAATTCCCCAATCGCCTCTATTTAACGTGAACAGGTAAGCTATCTGAAGTATCCAAAATGAGCAGAGAGGAGATAAGGCCGTGACTTACAGCACTTTGCTTTATGAGAAAAAAGACGGTATCGCCGTCGTTACCCTCAACCGACCGGACAAGCTGAATGCCCTCAATAGCACCGTCTACGGCGAGCTTTATGACGCCTTCTTTTCCATCGAGAACGACCCCGGAGTAAAGGTGGCTGTCCTGACCGCCGCCGGCGAAAAGGCGTTTGCCGCCGGGTCCGATATCGCCGAAATGCAGAACATGGGCCCCCTGGAAATCCAGCATTTCATGGCTACCATCCGCAAAGCTTCCGACTATATTTACGCTTTGACCAAGCCCACCGTTGCCGCCATTCCCGGCTATGCCCTCGGGGGCGGCTGTGAGCTTTCCCTCTGCTGCGACCTGCGGATATGTTCGGAAAAGGCGCGGTTCGGTCAGCCGGAGATAAACCTGGGGCTGATTCCCGGGGCGGGGGGCACCCAGCGTTTGACGCGTCTCATCGGGGCGGCTAAGTCCAAGGAAATTATCTATACAGGGGACATGATTGACGCCCCCACCGCGCTTGGTCTGGGCCTGGTAAATAAGGTGGTCCCGCCGGAAAAACTGATGGAAGAGGCCATGGAATGGGCAAAGAAGCTGGCCGGTAAGAGCGCCCCGGTACTGGCTATGGCCAAGATGGCTATCAATACTGCCGTGGACTCCGACTTGACCACAGGGCTTAACATGGAGACTAAATGTAATGCCCTCTGCTTTGCCACCGATGACTGCAAAGAGGGCATCAATGCTTTCATGGAGAAGCGGCAGGCGGTATTCAAGAATAAATAACAACCTCAACCCCTTAGTTCCCCCTCTTCGTGCACGGAGAGGGGGTTAGAGGGAGAGGTCAGGACAACAAAATTATAGGAGGCTTGCTACTGTGGATATCAAGAAAGTATTTGTAATAGGGGCGGGGACGATGGGCAACGGCATCGCGCAGGTAAGTGCCCAGGCCGGCTACGACGTCATAATGTCCGATATCAAGGATGAGTTTATACAGAAGGGTATGGCGGCAATCGAGAAGAGCCTCGACCGCATGGTGAAAAAGGAGATAATACAGGAGAGCGAAAAAGCCGCTATCGTCGCCCGCATCAAGACCACCACGGACAACGAGGACGCCAAGGACGCGGACCTGGTTGTCGAGGCGGCACCCGAAATACTGGATCTCAAGAAAAATATTTTCAAGGAGCTCGACGGGATATGCAAATCTGACGCCATCCTGGCGACCAATACCTCGTCGCTGCCTATCGGCGAGATTGCCGCCGCCACCAAGAAGCCCGAGAGGGTTATCGGCATCCACTTTATGAACCCGGTGCCGGTGATGAAGGGCGTCGAGGTGATACCGGCTCGGCAGACCAGTGCTGCAACGCTTGAAGCTTCCAAGGAATACGTTACGAAAATCGGCAAGGAGCCCTGCGAAGCGCGGGACTACGCCGGCTTCATCGTCTCAAGGCTGGTGGATGCCCTGATGAACGAGGCCTTCTGGTGCGTGATGGATGGCAACAAGCCGGAAGAGGTGGACAAAGCGGTGAAGCTCTGCCTCAATCACCCGATGGGCCCGCTGGAACTGTGCGACCTCGCTGGTGCCGACGTGGTGCTGCACGGACTGGAAACGATGTATGAGGAGTTCGGGGAGAGACTGATGCCCGCCCCGCTTCTAAAGAACATGGTACGCTCCGGCGACCTCGGCCGCAAGACTGGCAAAGGTTTTTACGATTATACGCAGAAATAAGCTTTAACACTTATACATACTCGATTAGAAAGGTAAAGTAAAAAATGGCAAACGATGGTGATGTTGTAATAGTAGCCGCGGCCAGGACGCCTTTCGGGAGGTTCGGCGGCTCGCTGACCAACTTTGACTACTATGAACTTGGCGCTATCCCGATGCGCGAGGTCATCAAGAGGGCTGGTATCAAGCCCGACCTGGTTAACGAGGTTTTCTGGGGCGTTGGCGACACCTCCGCCTGCCGCGACCCCTATACGCCGGTCGCCGGAAGGCAGTCGCTTATCCGCGCCGGTCTGCCCCATGAAACGGTATCGATTTCCTTCGACATGGCCTGTGTCTCGGCGATGAATGCCGTCAGGCTGGCGGCCCTGGAGATGAAAGCCGGTGAAATCGAGACCGCCATCTGCGGTGGGGCCACTTCCTTCGGGCAGTCGCCGCTTGTCGTCAGGGGTGTGAGGTTCAGCGGCTTCCGCATGGGCGATGTCAAGATGGAAGACCCACTCTACGCCCTCGGTTATAAGGACTTCAATCCGGTATCCGTGGACAGCGATAATGTCGCACACGAGTACGGCTTTACCCGCGAGGACATGGACGAATGGGCGTTCCGCAGCCACCAGAACTACGGCAAGGCCTGGAACGCCGGCAAGTTCAAGGAAGAAATCATGCCCCTCTCCATTCCACAGCCCAAGGGTGACCCCAAGATACTTGATATAGACGAGCAATACCGTGCGGATACCTCAATGGAACGGCTGGCTACACTAAAGACAGTGTATGATACGCGTGCTATCACCGCTGGCAATGCCCCCGGTCTCAACGACGGTGCTACGGCTATCCTCGTGATGACCCGTAAAAAGGCAAAGGAACTGGGCTTAAAGGTGCTGGCAACAGTTATCGCCGGTGTTTCTATCGCTATCAATGCTAGCCGCATGCCGGAAGGCCCCGGCTTTGCCATGAAAAAAATCTTAAAGAAAGCCGATATGACTTTCGATGATATGGCCGTCATGGAAATCAACGAGGCCTTTGCCTGCGTGCCCCTGGTGTCCATGATGGTTGCCGTGGACAAGGACAAGGCTAAATACAAGGCAATGCGTGAAAAGATGAATATCAACGGCAGTGCCATCGCCATCGGGCACCCCAATACCGCCAGCGGCGCACGCCTTATCATGAACCTGATGTATGAGCTGCACAGGCGGGGCGGTGGCTATGCCATGGGCGCCATTTGCGGCGGCCTGGCACAGGCGAATGCCTGTATCATCAAGGTGGAGTAAAATACAAAGATATAAACTGCCTGTAACATAAAATGAAAATAAGGAGTGATACATGGACGTATCTCAATTTTCTTTGAAAGGCAAAGTAGCCCTGGTCGTCGGCGGGGCGGGGGATATCGGCAAGGCTATCGCCGAGACTTATTCTATCGCCGGCGCGGACGTCGTCATCAGCAGTCGCAAGCAGGAGAATCTGGACAAAGCTGCGGCCGAAATTAAAGCCAAATCCAAAGGCAAGGTACTTGGGATAGCCGGCCACCTCGGCAAGCTGGAAACCATCAAGGTGCTCGTGGATGCTATCATGAAGGAGTGCGGGCGCATCGACATCGTGGTCAACAGCTCCGGCTCCAGCTTCATGGTGCCCCTCGTCGATGTAGAAGAATGGCAGTGGGACAACGTGATGAACGTTAACGTCAAAGGTCCCTTCTTCCTGTGCCAGCAGATAGCCCCCATCATGAAAGAACAGGGCGGGGGCAGCATCATCAATATCACGTCCTACATGGGCGTCAGGACGGAGGAAACGCTGGGCGTTTACTGTATCAGTAAGGCGGCCGTCATGCACATGACCCGCGTCATGGCTAAGGAATGGGGCAAGTGGAATATCCGCGTCAACTCCATCGCCCCCGCCTGGGTGCACAGTCGACTCTCCGACCCCTTCCTGCAGATGCCGGGTGTTAACGACAGGATGCTGGCGCAGACGGTCATCGGGCGCTTCGGCGAGCCGGACGATGTGGCGGCGATTGCCCTTTACCTGGCCTCTGACGCCGCCAGGAACCAGACGGCCGGTCTCTTCCCGCTCGATTACGGGATGCTGACGTAAGGTTTAAAGTGTAACCCGCTCGTAGCGAGTGGACAACAAAATGGTGATGATAAAGGAGGTCTGATATGGCACTTCCATTAGCAGGAAAAGTTGCCCTGGTGACCGGGGCGAGGCAGGGCCTGGGTAAATCAATCTCGCTGGGGATGGCGGAAGACGGCGCCGACCTGGTTGTTTGCGACCGCGTGATAGACGACGGCAAGCTGGCGGAGACCGCCAGGGAAATAGAGGTGATGGGGAGGCAAACGCTCTCCCTCGGCGGCGATATCACCGTCGAGGACGATGTCAATAACATCGTCAATAAATCGCTGGAGAAATTCGGCAAGATAGATGTACTGGTCAATAACGCCGGCGTAACCGCGCAGGACTCCTTCCTCAACCTGCCTTACCGCAGGTGGCGCCTGATTTTATCCGTCAACCTGGACGGCACCTTCCTCTGTTCCAAGATAGTCCTGCCCCACATGATAGAAAAAAAGAGCGGCATGATTATCAATGTTTCTTCCATACTAGCGCACCAGATACGCATGAACATTGCCTATGGCGTCACCAAGGCTGGCGTGGAGCGGTTCACCATGGGACTGGCGCGGGAAATGAGGCGGGAGGAGGGCATCGCCATTACGTGCATCCGGCCTTACTTCGTCAAGACCGAGGTGGTGATGGAATTCATGGAAGGCAGGGATATCAGCGACTTTGAGGAGCCGATTATATGGCAGAAATACCCTGCGATGCTGGCGGCTTCGAAGCCGGAAGAAGTAACCGGCAAGATATTCGATAAAGCCGCCCTGGAGGAAAAGTTCGGTAAAATTTAACCGCTGATTTTTATAATAAAATCTGATACGCCCTGACTCTTAAAAGTCAGGGCGTTTTTTTAGGTGTGTTGGTCAGACGCTATCTCCTTTTCAAATATCTGAAAGTAGAGAAAAAAGCGCCAAAAGCGAACAGACCGGCTAGTAACAGCAGCATCCACCAGTATTGTTCTATTAGACCCTCTTCGGTAGTTGATGCAGAGGATATACCGGAGGAATTATTAACAGGAGCACTCGCCTCGCTAAAGGAAACCGTACGCGATTTTGTATTATTTTGTTCATTGCTTTCAGTAATCGCCTGGTCGGCGTCGATGAGGGCCAGAATCTCGTGTTCGCCTTTCGTGACTGTCCACTGGAATTCAAGGGTTGTGGATGTAGCTATACCTAGCTCCGTCAGTTCCGCGTAGTCCACAACGGAGCCGTCGATGGATAAAGCCAGACGCGTATTTGATGCCTCGCTATTGCCGCGGTTTTCCAGTTTAACCGAAATAGTTACCACATCACCGATAACAGCATCCAGCGGCGAGTAGCTGATTGTCCGGATAACCAGGTCGGGAGCGATGGTAGAGAACGTGATAACACTCTCGTTATTGTCCTCGTCAAGTTCGTCAATCATTTCTTCACAGTCGGCTAAGATATTGATGTTATGCTGGCCTGCGGAAAGGATAATTATGAAAGAAAAGGCTGTTGTTTCTCCCGCCGGTATCGAGGCGATATTTTTATATTCGGCAGGATAGCTATCGAACCAGTATCTTACCTGCGACGCTGCGGCATTGCCGTTGCCGATGTTCCTGACGGTAATGGTAAAAGTCGCTTCGTTGCTGTTGAGCTCGTCGCTAATCGTCCAGCTTATGTCTTCCACTATAAGGTCGGGGGTGGCGGTGGCGTAATCCGTTTCCATTTCATTATTGGTTTCATTGCTCTCGATAACGGTATCGTCGATGTCAAGCGTGATTTTAAAGGTGTGCAGGCCGGGCTCGGCGACCCAGCTGAATACCTGCGATGTGGATTCTCCGCTATTTATCCCTGTTACTTCTTGAGTAGATACTAAAACGCCATCAACGTAGAGACTGGTTCTGAAGTCTTCCGTATGGCTGGCCCCCTGGTTCTTAACCAGCGCGGTTATTTCCAGAGTCTCTCCGGACTGAACGTTCCCGGGCGAAAAGGTAATGCCATCCACTATAAGCTCGGGTAGGGGGATATTGATTATCCGGGTGTTGTTAGCCTCCTCTATTTCTTCAATCTGGTTGGTAGAATCGAGGATGACGGTGATGACATGAGAACCCTCGGCGGCCGCCCAGGTGAAATACCCGTATGTTGTGGCGCCGGGTTCCAGCCGAATAATATCAACATAGCCGGCGGCATTGCCGTCCACATAGAAGACCATGCGAGAAGGCGCGGCGCTGATAAGCCCGTCATTCTCTATACTGATGGTGAAAATGACGTTTTTCCCGACGGGCATATCGGCGGGCGACCAGGTAATACCGGCTATGGCTAAGTCCGGTAGCTTGGGGGCAAAGATAATCGTGTTTTCATTATTGGTCGTATCGCTTTCAATGATGTAGTTGTTGTAATTGACTATTGCCTTGAAGGTATGGCGCCCGTTCAACACCTGCCACTCGCAGGTGGCGTTTACCGAAGCTCCGGCGTCGAGGCGGGAAATGAGTTTGGATGAAAGGACGACATCATCCATGAAGTAAGCAACATGGAAATCCAGTGCCCGCCCGTCGCCCTGGTTTTTAATCTCGATTGTAAAGGTCACGGTTTCGTCGATAGTTACTTCTTCCGGCGACCAGCTTATGTTCTGGACGATGAGGTCCGGCGGGGCAACGGTAACACTTACTTTGGTATCATTGTTATCAGAATTGCTTTCATTTAGGACCCGGTCGAAGTCAACGAACATTCGTACGGAATGGGTCCCGCTGGTAGCCGACCAGGAAAAAGTGGCGGTTGTTTCAGCGTCGGCGTCAAGTGCGGGTACAGTAAGGTAGGAGATAAACCGGTTATCGATATAGCTTGCGGCGCGCGAGGCGGCGGCAGAACCGCTGCCCTGGTTCTTGATTGTTACCGTGAAGGTTACTTCATCACCGACTCCGGGATTCTCCGGCTCCCAGGAAATATCGCTGACGACGAGGTCGGGCAGCAGGGTGGAAATTGTGACCGTGTACTCGTTGTTGGTCTCATCGGTTTCACTTAACTGTTCGTAATAGTCGAGTACTATCCTGATATCATGTGTATCCTGAAGGGTCTCCCAGCTGAAGGTGATATTGGTGGAAGCACCGGACTCAAGCGGTTCTCCTGATATAGTGGATTTGAGCGTGCCGTCCAGGTAATAAGCCAGAAACCAGGAGTCTGCCCGTCCCTGGCCGTAGTTGATGACAGTTACGTTGCAGGTCACGACATCGTATTTCGAAGGATTTTGAGGTGCCCAGACAACTGCCTGGAAGGCAAGGTCGATCGAGCCTGTGGTGAAAGTAACGGTCAGCTCGTTGTTGTCCTCATCGCTTTCCTCATTATTATCCGCTTCGTCGATTACGGCTCTAAAATTATACTGCCCGGTAAGCGCCGTCCACGTGTAAGTTTTAGTCAAAGACGCGCCCGCATTGATAGCGGCGACGTCCTGTGTGCCCCGGGTGTTGCCGTCGATAAAAAAGTTAAGACTGGTGGCGTGGGACTGGGTATTGCCCTGGTTTTTGATAACGATGCTGATAACGATGCTATCGCCGACCGATGGGCTGGACGGCGACCAGGTTATGGACTGGATAACCAGGTCGGGCGCCAGCGTCGTCAGGGTGTATGTATTTTCATTGTTCGTTTCATCGGTCTCCGTGATAATACCGCTGGCATCGGCGACGGCTCTGATTATATGTGTGCCCCCGGTCGCTTCCCAGGTGAACGTTGCCGTGGCCATGACGCCGGCATCGAGGGCGCTTATTGGTTTTGTCGTCAAAATGGAATCATCAACATAGCAGGTGACGTAGCTGGCGGTGGCAGGAGCAGAGCCCTGGTTCTTTATGGTTACTGTAATCGTGACTGTATCACCAAGGGCCGGATTTATTGGGGATAAGGCAATATCCTGCACTATAAGGTCGGGCCCTGTGTCCGCAGATACCTTCGGCTGGGAAATTCCGAAAGCGCTCATGCCCAGAATGCAGGCCAGTAATAAGACGATAGTCCTGGGCACAAGTTTATTCAATGATTCCGGAAAACCGGACAATGACAGAGTCCCCCAATATATAAATTTAACGTCCTCTAATAATATTGTAGTATTACATAACACAGGCAACCAATAGTCTTTTTGTATGGTTACGATGATAAATTAGTACCATACGGGTTATTGACAATTGAGCACATGGTGGTTAAGATATTTCAGATGGTGGATGGCACGGCAACAATCAAGGAAGGTCGGCCCCGCGCCGCCAGGATTCTAAGGATAATCGCCAGGGTTATCGGCATTATCGTGGCGGTGTTTTTCCTGGTGATGCTTATCGGCAACATCGAGTCAGCCATCACTTCGCAGGGATTTGACGGCATAACTGCGGAATGGCTGTTTATCATAATACCTTTGATAATCGCCGTGGGGGCTTTTATTTACGCCTGGTGGAACGAATTCCTCGGGGGTATTTTGCTGCTGGTGGGATATCTCCTATTGTCTTTCAGCCCCAGCGTGCACTCACTCTTTTATAAGGAAGAACCGCAATTTTATATCGGAATGTTTTACTTCGCGGCGCCGTTTCTCGTTGCCGGGGTGTTGTTTATCATCGCCTCGCTTCTTGACCGAGGTAAACCGACCTAAAACGGGAAGATGCTGCTGGCTGATTCGACGAATCTCATTATCAGGCCCGGAATAACGCCCAGCAGCAGCACTCCCAGGCAGCAGATCGCCAGAGCGACTACCGGAGCAACCGTAGTCGTCGTTTTTTCCGCGGCGGGGGCTTCATTGAACCACATGACCTTGACCACGCGCAGATAGTAATAGGCGGAGATAACGCTGTTGATGGCGGCAAGGATGACGAGCCAGAGCAGCCCGTGCTCCGCCGCCAGACTGAAGATATAGAACTTGGCCATGAAACCGGCCGCCGGCGGTATGCCGATAAGCGATATCAGGCAGAAGGTCAGCGCCAGGGCCAGCACCGGTGAGCGCTTGCCCAGTCCGGCATAGTCGGCGATAGTATCGCTGTTGATCCTGCCGGAGATAATCACCACGGCGATAAACGCCCCCAGGTTGGTTAGGGCGTAGCTGACGAGGAAGAAGAGCAGGCCGCTCTCGCCGAGAACCGTGGACGGCATGGCAAGCCCGAAGGTGGCGAGACCTACCATGAGGTAGCCTGCCTGGGCGATGCTGGAATACCCCAGCATCCGCTTGATATTAGTCTGGGGAATCGCCGCGATATTGCCGATAAACATGCTGATGACCGAAAGCACGGCGAAGATTATGCCCCAGTTATTGCTTATATCGAACGGCACGCCGAAGGCGGTGAAAAATACCCGCAGGATAATGGCAAACCCTGCCGCTTTGCTCCCCACGGAAAGGTAGGCGGTTATCGTGGTCGGTGCGCCCTCGTAAACGTCCGGTACCCACATCTGGAATGGAACCGCCGCAATCTTAAAGCCGAAGCCCGCCACCATCAGGACGATGCCCATGTAGAGGCCCGGGTTGCCAAGGGGGGTGGTATCCACGCTTGTTCCTAAAGACTGCGCAATCGCCGCCAGTTGGGTCTCCCCGGTGGCGCCGAAGACCAGCGCCATGCCGTAAAGCACCACCGCCGAGGCAATCGCCCCCAGTAGCAGGTATTTCAGGGCCGACTCGGTGGACTTTTTGTCCTTGAGCAGGCTCACCAGTACGTAGAGGGGGATGCTTGCCAGTTCCAGGGAGATGAAAAGAGAAATCATGTCGGCGGCGGATGCCATGAGCATCATGCCCAGCGTCGATATCAGAATCAGGGCGTAATATTCACTCTTAAAGTTGCGGAATTTGTTCTCGTAGTCAGCGGAAGACAGGATGACCAGGAAAGCGATGCCGAGGAACAACAGCTTAAAAAACACCGCGAAGTTGTCCGTCGCCAGCATATTGTTGAAGATGGCGGGGTTGTTATCGCCCCACATGATGGCGGCGAAGACTCCGGATACCACCAGCCCGGCTAGGCCTAAGTACCGGGTCATGTACTTCTGCTTGATGAACAGGTCAAGCAGTATCACCAGCACCGCAGCGGCTGCCAGGGTTATTTCCGGTTTCAGCAGCGATAGATTCAAGTACCGCTCTCCTTTTTAGTTTCTTTATCCGCCGATTAAGCCCGCGATGGGCGCAATTCCCAGTTGAAATACATCTGTCAAAACGGCCGGGTAAATGCCTACCAGCATGATTACCGCCACCATCACGAACATATAGACCTTTTCCAGGTTATCGGCGTCTTTCACCCTGTTGTATTCCTCTTTCGGCGGGCCGTGGAACGCCTGCTGTATCATCCAGAGGATATAGCCGGCCGTCAGTACCACCCCGATGATAGCGATAAGCGTGTAGATGTTAAGGTGTGCCACAGCCCCGCTGGTGTAGCTGCCCAGGAAAATAAGGAACTCGGCGGCGAAGCCGCTGGTGGTAGGCAGGCCTAGCGATGCCAGCCCGGCGATGACGAAGACCGCCATCATCACCGGCACCTGCCGCGCCAGCCCGCCAAGCTTGCGCATGTCCCTCACCTCGATGTTATGAATGACCAGTCCGGCCATCGCAAAGAGCAGCCCGGTGACCACGCCGTGGCTGAACATCTGCAAAGCGGCGCCGGTCAGGCTCACTTCACCCAGAGCGAAGATGCCCAGCAGCACGTATCCCATGTGGCTGATGCTGCTGTACGCAATCAGACGCTTGATGTCCGTCTGCATCAGCGTGACGGCGGCGCCGTAAATAATGCCGACGAGCGCCAGTATGATTAAAATCTGCGCGTACTGCTGCGCCTGGTCGGGGAACATGCTCACGCAAAGCCGTATCATCCCGTAGCCGCCCATCTTGATTAAGACGCCTGCCAGCATCACGCTGACGGCGGTGGGGGCGTCGGTATGGGCGTCCGGCAGCCACGTATGCAGGGGGAACATCGGCAGCTTGACGGCGAAGCCGAAAAACAGCAGCCAGAATATCGCCGCGGCCGGCATGGCCGTCTGTATTATGCCCAGCCCCCGGTGGGCGATATTTATCATATCTAGGCTGCCCGTGGTGAAATACAGACTCAATATGCCAGCCAGCATAAAGGCGCTGCCCAGCAGGGTGTAAATGACGTACTTGGTCGCGGAGTACCCCTTCCTCCCCGAGCCCCAGACGGAAATCAGGAAGTACATGGGGATGACCTCGATTTCCCACATGATGAAGAACAGCAGCAGGTCGAGGGAGACGAACACGCCGATGATGCTCGTTTCCAGCAGCAGCAGCCAGGCGAAGTACTCCCGCGGCCTCTCGTGGACTTTCCATGAGATAAGCACCGCCAGGAAGCCGAGGAAGGTGGTTAGCAGCAGGAGCGGCATGCTCAACCCGTCCACCCCCAGGTGATAGTGAGCGCTAAGCGGGGCTATCCAGAGGTACTTTTCCTGGAACTGCACCACGGCGGCTCCGGCCGAGCGGTCGAAGGCGACGAAGAGGTATATCGCCAGCGCCAGCGGTATCGCCGTGAATACCAGGGCGAGGCGCTTGGTAATCTTTTCGTCCTTATTCTTCGTCAGCGCAATGACGAGCGCCCCCGCCGCCGGCAGGAACATTATGGTCGATAGGTAATTAAAGTCCAACTATTCTGTCTCCTCGTGTAACGTGTCATCCTGACCCTGAACGTAGTGAAGGGGAAGGATCTCGGAATGGGGCGGGGCTTTTTGCTGCCCTTCGCCAAGATTCTTCAGTCGCTTCGCTCCTTCAGAATGACCTTCCATCCTTTATTTTCTACCTCTCCATTACCTGGTAAATAATACGCATAATGCTATAATCGCCAGCCCGATGCCGATGAACAGGGCGTAAAGCTGTAATTGCCCCGTCTGCGCTTGGCGTAAGGCCTTGCCGCCCCGCACCACGATGTCCCCCGTCACGTTGACCGCCCCGTCCACGCCCTTTTCATCGAATATCTTGAAGCCGGTAAACAGTCCTTTGACCAGTCCCAGCTTCACGATAATGTTTTCATAAAGCTCGTCGAAATAGTATTTTTCGGCTACCGTCTGATAGACCGGCCCGAAGAACTTGCCGATTGATTCCGCCGTAATCCAGCGCTTGATATAGACCGTATAGGCCCCAAAAATACCGAGTAAAGCCACCAGCAGCGAAATCAGCGGCAGCGGCACGCCGTTGACGGTATGCCCGAACACCGTAAATACATTCAGGGCGCTGCCGTGCTCCACTTCATTGCCCAGGAAGCCGCTGAAGCTGCCGGCTGTGTTCCACCAGCCCACGCCCACTGCCAGTATGGCTAAAAAGACCAGCGGCGCTACCATCACCCGCGGCGATTCGTGCGTGTGGCTGTAGTCTTTGCCGCTTTCCTTGTCCCCGCCGCGGTACTCGCCGTGGAAGGTCATGAAAATCGCGCGGAACATGTAGAAGGCGGTCAGGAACACTGTTATCAATGCCAGCCAGAACAGTACCGGCTGGCTGGTGAACGCGCTGGCAAGGATTTCGTCCTTGCTCCAGAACCCCGCCAGCGGCCAGATGCCTGCCAGGCTCAGCGCGCCGAGCAGGAAGGTAACATATGTCCAGGGCATCGTCTTGCGCAGGCCGCCCATCTGCCGCATATCGAAAGTGCCGGTAGAATGGTTGACGCTGCCGGCGCCCATAAAAAGGAGCGACTTAAAGAAGGCGTGGGTGAACAGGTGGAAGATGCCCACCGCCACCGCCGCCTTGGCAAGAAGGAGTATCTCTTCGTGGGCCAGGACCTCCGCTCCGCTGCTTAAACGGGAAGCCAACGCCGTGCCCACCGCCCCCAGCCCCAGCATCATGTAGCCGATCTGGCTGATGGTGGAATACGCCAGCACGCGCTTGATGTCGTTCATAACCAGCCCCATCGTCGCGGCAAATATCGCCGTGAACCCGCCGATTGTCGCTACCACCCTGATTGCCTCGGGGGAGGCGACGAATAAAGGCATCATGCGCGCCACCAGGAAAACTCCGGCGCAGACCATCGTCGCCGAATGGATGAGGGCGCTGACCGGGGTGGGGCCTTCCATCGCGTCAGGCAGCCATACGTGGAGCGGGAACTGGGCGCTCTTGCCGATGGCCCCGCCGAACAGCCCGATGCAGGCCCACATCAATGCAGAAGCGCCGATAAGCCCGGCCACCGCCAGGTTATGCAGTTGCCCGATATCGAATGTGCCGGTGTTGAAATACAGTATTAAAATGCCTGCCAGGAAACCGAAATCGCCGAGTCGTGTGACGATAAAGGCTTTCTTGGCGGCATCGGCCGCTGATTTTCTGTGGTACCAGAAACCGATGAGCAGGTAGGAGCAGAGGCCGACCATCTCCCAGAAGACGAACATGAACAACAGGTTATCGGCCAGGACCAGTCCCAGCATGGAGAACGTGAAGAGCGACATGAAGGTGTAGTAGCGGTAGTAGCCCGCCTCGTCGTGGGCCATGTAGCCCAGCGAGTATATCTGCACCATCAGGCTGACC